>JBNJFX010000003.1:0-160431 GCA_051747245.1 Bacteroidota bacterium | reverse complement strand
AAATAGACTTATACAACTGATAATCAGTTGATTATATAGTTTTTTATGAATATATAATAAGTCTAAATTACGCTATGTTTGAGTTGTGCAACAGCCACGTCCGCTTGTGCTATTTATGAATGAGAAATTTCTTCAATTCCTCCATAATGACGTTTTCCACTAGCGTGCATTCAATGTCTTTAAGTTAAGCTTTTTATTAAGCTTCATCCTTCTTTACAGTAAAAGGATATTACGCTGTGTGCTTTTGCCCCTGGTTGTGTCTCCACAACCAGTTTGCAGAATGTTGCTAAGCTTTCCTCTATGCATTTGTGAAGACACAAATGCTGGCGGAAAAAGAGAAGAAGTATGCCTTAACTTAACGACATTGAGCGTGCATAAGTAAGTGTCCCATATATCCACAACAAAATTCTCTCCTAGGCATCAGTTGACGCAAGCGTGTCGCTTGTGCCCAATGACATTTGTTAGAATTTATAATCCCCCACCAGCACTCATTTTTAAAGCATGTGCTATATCCTCAACAGAATTCTCCCCAACCCTACTCAAATTCCTCCCAAACTTCCTAAGTTTGCACCTCCATGTCAGCAAAAACAGTTTTAACCATAGGCATTTTAGCACATGTAGATGCAGGAAAAACCTCATTGACGGAGTGTTTGTTGCACGAGGCGGGTGCCACCAAAGCACAAGGTAGTGTGGATAAAGGTTCTGCCATCACGGATGGCTTGGCGCTGGAGAAAAGCAGAGGAATTTCCATCAAAGCGGCTTCCGTTAATTTCAGCTGGAAGCAAAGGCAATTCCAATTGGTGGACACCCCGGGTCACATAGATTTTGCGGCAGAAGTAGATCGGGCTCTTTCCATTTTAGATGCGGTTATCTTAGTGGTTTCCGCTAAAGAGGGCGTTCAAGCGCATACTTTAAATTTATGGGAAAACCTGAAAGAGCGTAATCTACCTGTCATCATTTTCTTTAATAAGATCGATAGAGATGGGATATTTCCAGAGCAGGTATTTGCAGATTTTCAAAAAGAATTAGGAGCTAAACTTTTTGCTTTGAATCTTCCGGATATATCGGATTCCAATCAAGTGAAAGTGGTGCCCTTTGAAGCTTGTAGCGATCTTACCGATCGTGCAATATTTGATCATTCCTTAGAAAATTTAGCCGAATGTGATGAGGTATTTTTGGAAAAATACCTGGAAGGAAATATAGGCGAAATGTCCAATGTTTTGGCGCATTCTTTGCCGCATATTCAAAGAGGTAGCCTTTATCCCGCGCTATTTGGAAGTGCTAAGTTAGGTCTCGGCATTGATGTTTTGTTAGACAAGTTGGATAAGCTGATTCCACCTCCTCAGAATTATTTTTCAACCCCAGCTGCCAAGGTTTTTAAAGTTGAATTCCACGAAAAAATTGGACGGCTCGCTTATATCAAATCTTATGGCAGTCTGCTGAAAACCAAAGACAGCATTCCTTCTCAAGAGATGGCAAAGGACATCAAAATCAACCAAATTTTTAAAGCCGAAGCCGGAGGTTTGGAGCAAGTTGCCGAGCTCCATCAGGGAGAAATTGGTTTGATCACTACTTCTGATATTATCCTAGCAGGAGATATTTTAGGCAATGAAAAGTTGGCTGATTCCTATTCAAAAATCAGTAATGCCGTACTAGCTGTGGAGGTAAAAGCCGTAGAAGACAAAGATTACCAAAAATTAGGAGAAGCATTAGAGATTCTCAATCTGGAAGATCCCATTTTAGATTTCAAATGGTTCAAGGAAGAAAGAGAGTATCACATCAAAATTCTGGGACCAATTCAAACGGAAGTCTTGAAAGACAGCTTGAGCCAAAGATGGGGCATAGCAGCAGAATTCCTCCCACCTAAAGTAATTTATAAAGAAACGCCTGCTCAATCTGCCGAAGGCTATGTCCGCTATTGGATGCCGAAACCTTGCTGGGCGATTATGACATTTCTGATAGAGCCGGGAGAAGCGGGAAGTGGTGTCAGCTTTGAAAATAAAGTCCGCAGCAGCGATATCAGCCAAAAATATATCAATGAAGTAAAGCGCGCCATTCCATGGACGTTGAAACAAGGTTTGCATGGCTATGAAGTAACCGATATCAAGATCACTTTGATCAAAGGTGAGGAACATAATGTGCATTCCAATCCGGGCGACTTTTTGTTAGCGACTCCTATGGGCATAATGCGAGGTTTAGAAAATGCAGGCACCGATCTTTTAGAGCCTATGTATGCTTTTGAAATCAAAGCCCATCAGGAATTTCTTGGTACGGTCTCCAGTGATTTAAGTCAAATGCGAGCTACTTTGGAAAGCCCAGTTTTTGATGGGGAATTTTTCATTTTGAAAGGTCGTGTTGCTGTAGCCGAAGCGATGGATTATGCCATCCAATTCCACGCCACCACTTCCGGCAAAGGACGGTTAAAACTAAGCCTGGATGGCTATGAAAAAACCACACTAACAGAAGATAAAATCCGTCCCTACATAGGCGTTTCACCACTTGATGAATCCCAATGGATTTTGCATATGCGTGGTGCTTTTAAGGCGGATAAGAGATTGATGAACTAAAGTAATTCACCCTCGGTCTGACGGTTGGAACCGTCAGACCGATAAATGGAACCAATTAATTGATCCAATCGACCGCTTGTGCTTACTGCAGAAAATTAATAACTAAATTCATTTAAAGCCCTTTTGTCTATTCAACAGCTACCTCTCCAATCACCTCCAAACATGTAATATAAACTTGCTTCCCTACCATACAGAAACTTCCCATTTCCTCTGCAGGCTCAAAGCCTAAACGTACTCGTTGCCCCTCTACGAATGTAAAACCGTTTAATGGATCTTCGGTAGCTTCTTTCGGAAGCGGAGGAGTGCCACACCAGCCCCATCGCCACACAGGCTCTAAATAATCACCATTGTCAAGTTGGAAAACAAAACCACAGCCATCCGTACCTTGCAAATCAACAACTGTTGCGGAATAAGTACAATCTTTGGAAATCTTTGAATCTTCGGGTTGGCAAGCTAAGATGATTAGCAATATTACCATTATCGCTATTGTTCTTTTCATTTTATTTGAGGTTAATATAATTCAAAGACACCCAATGGATTTTATAGGTTGGAATTCTCTCATTGGTCCAAGCGTCCGCTTTTGCTTTTACCTAGGAGAATAAATAGATATATCAAACAGGTATTAACAACTCAAAACTCTACTATTACTACGCTTTTCGACAATCGACAACATAAAATCGATAAACACAAAAAATAAAATACTTATTTTCTGTATATTTAGTAAGCTTTATTTATCATCTATCAACTTTTTAAAATAAGATTTCAGCCAGCTAAAATATATATCACTATATGTACATTTTGGTTTCATTTATTAATTGTAATGACTTCAATTTTTAAACAGAAATAGTAACATTTAGAGATAACTTTTTAACAACTAAAATTTTTTAAACATGGCACAATTTGAAGCATTTAACAAAAAAGTAGAAGTAAATAAGCAAACTGTTCTATCTGTTGTCAATTCAATGGAAAAAGGTAAGGATAATAGATTATCAATCCTTATTAAACATGGAATTGATCCAAATGAAAAAGAATGGTTTAATCAACAAAAATGGCTAAATGCATTTAAAGATATTGCGGAAAATCTTGGCAGCATGAACCTGTTCTTAATAGGAAAAGCAATTATTAGTAATGCAGAATTTCCTCCGATTAAAGATTTAGAAGAGGGTTTAAAATCTATAGATGTTGCATACCATATGAATCATAGATTAGATGGTGAAACAATGTTTAATAATGAAACCGGAAAACTTACTGGTGGAATTGGTTACTATAAACTAACTAAATTTGATGCTATAAATAAAAAAGCAGAAATGGTTTGTGATAATCCTTACCCATCAAAATTTGACGAAGGAATTATTACACAAGTTGTAAACAAATTTAAACCTATTGGTTCTCGTCCGGAAGTAGAGCTTGATCGTTCGAAGGAAAAAAGAAATGATGGCGCAAACAGTGACACCTTTTTAATTTCATGGTAAAGAAATAATTGGTTTGAAAATAATGCTTTCAATTCAAAACAACCCCAACCCCAATCATCTCCAACAAATACAAATTATGATCAATGACTAAAATATCATTAGAGACGGGATGCATAGTGGAGACGCCATGCGTGGCGTCTTTACAAATACCATACAACAAATCAATATCCGCATAATGCAAACCAGTGCTGGGTTCATCTAAAATATAAAGGGTGTTTTTTCTTGGCTTTTGAAGCCAGTTCAACAATAACAGTCTTTGCTTTTCACCAGAAGAAAGGGATTGCACCGGCTGGTCTAAGCGGAGATGCGCTAAGCCGATTTCTTCTAGTTGGTTTATGAGTTCGAGACTTTTTGCAGAAGACTTAGACTCAGCTAACCAAACTTTTAATTCCATTAAATTCATTGCTAAAACATCTGCAATAGATGCTGAGTGAACACTATATTCTAAAATAAGCTTTTGATAACGTTGACCTTTGCAGACTTCACATTTTTCAATAGCATTAGCGACTACGTCCAGACTTGTTTCTACATAGCCTTTGCCTTTGCAGTTTGGGCACTGACTGCTTTTTGTTTTATAGGAAAAATCCTGCGCTTTTAGGCCTGTTTCCTTTGCAAAGACTTTAGTAATATCTTTTAGCAAATCTAAGTAATCCACTAATAAAGTGGCCGCATGTGTCCTGAGCTTTTTAGACTCAAAATAATGCGCTTCTTCATATTTTTTATGAAATTCAATGCTTTCACAATTAACAGGCTTGCCAGTATGAATGCTTGGAATCAAGATGTCTTTCACTAAAGTGGTTTTCCCTATTCCTGATTTTCCTGAAATAGCGGTAATACCCCCAATTGGCACTTCCAATTTATCTTTGATAAGCGTATGTTTCGATAATTTTCGAATAGTAATATGTTCATTACCCGCTGAAAGTTGAACAGGTTTTGATGGAGCTTTTAAAAAGGGATGGCATTCTGCTTCTTTCAGAAAATCTTGAGGACTTCCTTGATAGTTAATATAGCCACCCAATTTTCCAGCTTTTGGTCCGAGCTGCACTAGCTGATCTGCCGCCAAAATGATTTCCTTATTGTGCTCGATCACAATCACCGTATTGCCTTTTTCAATCAGCTGTTTTAGAATTTGTATCAAATCCGGAATGTTGTCATTTGATAAACCAGCAGAAGGTTCATCTAACAAATAGGTGATGCCTTTAAGCGGACTATTCAACTGTTTAATCAATGCTACTCGTTGATTTTCCCCACCAGAAAGCGTGGAGGATTTTCGGTTCAGTTGAAGATGATCAATATGCAATTGCTTTGCTCTCTCAATGGTATTGATCAAATGAGGTTTGATTTTCTCAATAAGTTTTTGATCAACTTCTTGATTGTCATTTGCAGAAAGCCATTTTTCCAAGCTTTTAACATCCATTGATTTGATTTGGTGAATGGACTTTCCTGCAATTTGAAAAGTTAATCTTTCCGGCTTTAATCCGCTTCCCTCACAATAACTGCATTTAGCGGGAGCAAAAAGTGCGGTGAGATGTGCTATATTTTTATTCTTCCTGGTCTTATAATATTCGGATTTTAGATAGTTACTAAGCCCAAGCCATTTCATTTTGACAGCCTGTGTGCCTTGATTAGATTTGGTTTTATAGTGCCAATTGGCTTTCCACACATTATCGCCTGCGCCATGGAAAACTATATTTTTTTGTTGATTGGTAAATTCTTTAAAAGGCGTTTCCAAACTGAATCCATTCTTAAGACCTACCTCTTTTAAGATGGCCATATATTGACTGCCTGCTTGACCGTAATAGGCCAGTGCTTTATTATGCTCAAACAGTCCCGTAGCAATGCTTTTTTCCTCATCCAAGACTATTTTATCCAAATCAGGAAGTAGTTCTTCTCCATAACCATCACAAACTGCACATTTTCCCAATTCATGATTATTAGAAAAATGACTGGCAGATAATTCTTCTCCTTCATATTGCGCCTTTCTGGAAAAAGCAAAACGCAAGATCTTATCTATGCCCGTTTGCTTAGCGATATCGGAGCGTTCTGAAAAGCTTTTTTCCTTGCGTGTAATACAAATCGTAGGAGTCAAGCCTTCAATATGATCCGCTTCAAACTGGAAATTCACGCCAACTCTGGATTGTTGATAACTGGAAAATTGTTTAGTCATTTCCTGCAGTCCGTAGCCATGCAGCGTGTCGATCACCAAAGAAGATTTGCCCGAACCCGAAATTCCTGTGACTACTGATAATTGATTTTTGGGGAAATCGATATCCAAATCTTTGAGATGGTGAGTTCTGGCACCTCTGATGGAAATCTGGTCGGTTTTCTGGTCTACTAAATCTTTGAGATCCAACGGTTCCGCTTTCTGCGCATTATCCACCAGCGTATCGCATTCAGATTGAAAAAGAGGGTGATTTTCAAAGCAAATAATGCCTGCCCTTTGCTTTTTCAATTCATGCAAAGCGGCAAGTAGCTGTCTCACATTCTGCTGATGCAGTCCAATACTAGGTTCTTCTAGTAAAAGAATTGTCTTTTTTGATGGTTTGGCAAAATGCTTGGTCAATTTAATGCGTTGTGCCTCTCCACCCGATAAGGTATTGGACGGTTGACCCAATTTGATATACCCAAGTCCCAATTGCAGCATTAAGGACAGTATAGTTGTGATTTGCTTTTCATCTGAAAAGAATTCATAAGCTTCTTCTATGCTTAGGTTATAGATATCCGCAATGTTTTTATTATTCCAATGCACACGAAGCACCTCAGGTTTAAAACGATTTCCATTACATACTGGGCAAATTTGGTTAATCGAGCCCATCACATTCATGGAAAGGGTGATGACACCAGCTCCTTCGCAGTTTTCACATCTGCCGCTTTTATTATTAAAAGAAAATGCTCCTTTTGCTAATTTTAAAGATTTTGCTTCTGAGGTTTTCGCCAGCAGATCACGTATTTTATCAGCCAGACCAGTATAAGTGGAAGGATTGCTTCGAGGCGTTTTACCAATGGGTTGATCGGAGACGGTGAGAAGATTTAATTCCTCTTTTTCACAATAATTGCTGATGTTTTCAACAAATTGAGGCGTTTTTTTGCTCACCACAGTCAGGCTTTTTAGCTTGGGTTGAAATACATTAGGTTCAACTTTTTCGGGAGCTTTCGAATGATTCTTTTTAGCAGCTTTCAGTTCTATCAATGTCGGACTAGAAAGGTCTTTGGCATTTAAAAAATCTTTAATCGGCCCATTAAAAACAATCTCCCCACCATGCACACCTGCTTCAGGCCCTAATTCCACTATCCAATCTGCTGACTGGATAAAATTGAGGTCATGCTCCACTACCATTACAGTATTCCCTCGGCTAATCAATCGCTTCAGGATGTGGCGTAAATAGAGTTGGTATTCTTCCGATAAGCCAATGGTAGGTTCATCAAATACATATAAAATTCCTTGCAGACTGCTATTTACTTGCTTGATCAATTTGATGCGCTGTGCATTACCAGAAGAAATTTCAGTACTTGGTGTACTTAATTGGTATTCCCCCATTCCCAACCGAATCAGATCATGCAATTGAGTACAAATTTTATCGACTAATACTTTTTCTCCTGTTGATAAGTCTTGATTTTTCAGTCTATCGTACAAATCGTGTAAAGGAATCTCCATCCATTCATGAAAATTCAATCCTTTCCAATGAAACTTTAAGTGATCAGATTTTATTCGTGCTCCCTTACAACTAGGACAAGTTTCAGAGCTGACAAATTTTAAGATGTTTTTATTACGATCGCGTTTTAGGATGTCATTCATGACCGAAAGTATTCCCTGATAAAAATGCTCTTCACGGGGCTTTGCTTTCAAGCCTTCCCATCTGAGGCGAGACTCCAAACTATGCTTTCCATAAAAAACTTTGATACGATCACTTCCATTTAAAATCACATCTTTTTGTTCGTCCGTGAGATCCTTCCATGGAATGTCCACACTAAATCCATGTGCTTTACAGACTTTATTCAATTCCTCCACCGTGACTTGAGAATAGACAATATAACCAGTGGGTAAAGTAGTGATGATGGCGCCTTCCCTTAA
Organism: Bacteroidota bacterium; assembly: GCA_051747245.1. GTDB lineage: Bacteria > Bacteroidota > Bacteroidia > Cytophagales > Cyclobacteriaceae > Marivirga. The sequence continues at coordinate 152,320 of JBNJFX010000003.1, read as the reverse complement.
AGTTTTGTTTTCATCTGCAATCAGTTTATCAAGGGCAATATATTCCGCTTGACCAATTCCATGGCATCGCTTGCAGGCTCCTTTTGGATGATTGAAAGAAAAGAGTGATTTGCTCATAGTCTCATTAGCCGAATAGCGAGCAAATAGAATTCTGAAGATTGCCGCCAGTTCGGAGAGCGTACCAAAAGTGGCATTGATAGATTGGAAGCGTTTCGACTGTTCCACCTTAATGACTGGAGGCAAATCGTGAATGTCATCGACCTCCGCAGTGGGTATTAATTGTGCGTTTTGTTGTCCATAAGCAGGAAGGCTTTCCAAAAAATAGCGGTAGCCTTCATTAGCAATCACGCCCATCGCCAAAGATGATTTCCCAGAACCCGATAAACCCGTCACCACAATTAATTGGTTTTCGGGTATTGTTAAAGAAATATTTTTGAGATTGTTTTGGTGGGCGTTTGTTATGCGCATTTGATTCGGTTCTATGTTGTGATAATTTTAAAAATTATAATTATTAATATATATTCAATGTATGATCGTAGAGACGCCATGCATGGCGTCTCTACCAATTTTTTACGAAATTACAATTTAAAACTTTGGTAACACAAACGATTCAACCATGCCTGACAAATTCAAAGACAAATACCGTGTAGAATCTGCACGATTACAAAATTGGGATTATGGCAGCAATTCAAAATATTTTGTAACCATTTGCACAAAAAATAGAGAATGTTTTTTCGGTAATATTAGAAACGGTGAAATGTTTTTAAATGATGTCGGAAAAATTGTTGAATCAGAATGGGAAAAAACCTTTGAATTGCGACCCGATATGAATTTGTTTATGGGCGAATATATTGTGATGCCCAATCATTTTCATGGTATTATTGGGATTGGTGAAAACCGGTATAATACGAACGATGGTTCGGTTCCCAACCAATTCGGTCCACAATCAAAAAATTTGGGATCCATTATGCGGGGTTTTAAATCGGCCGTGACCGTAGGCGCACGATTAATTAATCCTAATTTTGGATGGCAGGGGCGTTTTCATGATCATATAATTCGTGATTATCAATCATTTATTCGTATTTCAGAATACATAAAAAGTAACCCGAAAAATTGGCGGGATGATACATTTAACAATTTGTAGAGGCACAATGCATGTGGAGACGCGATGCATCGCGTCTTCTACCCCCACCAATTTTTGCATTCCCCCGTATTGTTTTACTTTTGTGCACCTAAAAACAAAAGAAGATAATGAACGATAGCAAAGCCCTGAATTTTATAGATAATGTCGTAAAAAATGTGCCCTCTGATTGGTTGAAACTCACCACCCACAGATTGGATGTTTACAAAGAAGATTTAGCCAAAACTGAATTCTTGGAGCGCTTTGAAAAGCTTTATGCTCAAGAAGATGCAGAGACAACAAAGCTCAGTGAGTTGCCAACAGCTTATGACTATATTCGATTAGGGCACCCTTTATCTTCCGTGTTGGAATGGACTATTGCTAAGCTAAATAATCTTAAATCTGATCAGGTAATCAGTTTTTCATCTAGGACAGTTCCCATTTTAGCGGTACTAAGAAAAAATCTATTTGATAAAAAGAAGACACAAATTGTTTATACAGGTGAGCTTCCATCTTATTTTGATTTGGAGACTGTAAAATCTGTATACAACTACAATTTTGAATTTAAGCAAGTTGAAAAAGTAGAGGACGTTGCTGACTTTGAAGGCAGCACTATTTTTATTTCACAAAATGATGAAATAGGGAAAGTAAAGCTCAATGAAAGCATTGATTTTTATCTAAGTACCCATAGCCAATTAGGAAGCATTTTATTGGTGAATGGTGATAAAAACGATGCTTACATTTCTGCTATCCAGCATGTAAGAAGAAGAGAAACGATAAGCATGACACCTCAAAATTGTTATGCTGCTTTGCAATTATTGCAAGGACAAACTCCACCTAAGCATGACAAAACTAAATTCGATTCGGATAAAGCCTCCGTTTTAAATTCCATTAAAAAAATCACAGCTGCGGATACAAAAGCTTTATTGGGTAATTGCGGTCTTTCTATTCAATATGCCATTATGATGGGCTTGGTGGAAGAGGCATTGCAAAAGCATCCAGGAAAAGAAATCAAAATAATTGTACCGCCTAATTGCTATGGTGGAACAAATGACCAAGCCAGAAGAGTAGCGGCATGTATTCCAAATGTGGAAATCTTAGACCTTCCAGTAGATGGCGATAATGATATGGTGCAAAGCACTGATCAAGTTTTAGATCGAGTAGCAAAAGAAAATGCAGTGCCTTACATCATTGCGGAAATTCCAACAAACCCAAGAGTTGAAGTTCCTGATATGGAGCAATTAAGAGCCGCACTTAGTAAAGAGCGAAAAACTCCATCTGGTGAAAAGGCAATCGATCCTGTTTTTATTTTAGATCAAACCTTTTGCCCGAACATACAATTTTTAAGTGAGGAAGGAATACTTTCCAGTATTCGTGTGATTTCTTATGTGAGTGGATCTAAGTTTCCAAGCGGAGGAAAATGCACGGCAGGCTATGTTTCATCGAATCAAAAAGCAGCCGGCTTAATGGGAAATATAGAAAAGCACTTAATCCTTTGTGATAATGAATCTACTGATCTGCAAACTGAAATATTAGCTGAGCAATTACCTTCCATGAACCAAAGAATTGCGGATGCTTATAAAAATACAAGGGAATTTGTCAATCACATCAAGGAGGTTTTACCAACAGCGAAAATCAATTTCGTTTCAGAAGAATTAGCAAAGGCAGAATTTACTCCTTCTGTTTTTTCTTTAGATCTTCCCACCAAAGGAGAAACAGATGAAGAAAGAGAAAACTATAAAAGGGCTTTAAATCTCAAGTTGATTAATATGATGATCAATGAAATCCCTGAGGAAAGTAAATACTGCGTGAGTTATGGTCAGCTAAAAGGTTGTTACTGGACAATTCCTGCAACTTCAACACAAGGAACTACCAAAGAATCGGATAAGGATTATATCGCCAGAGTATCCGTTTCTCCTGATTTGGATTTAGAGCATCATAAGAAAGTGTTTTCGGATTTTGTGAAAGCCCCCTAACCCGCCAAAAGGGGAACAGGCACGGATTTACTTTATTTTTTTAATTTGATGTGGAACCTCTTTTTATAAATTTAGGGTTTAGTTATTTTGATAATAGTTATAAATCTTATTGTATTCTGCTAATCTAAACCTGTGAGTTATCCCCCTTTGGAGGATTATAGGGGGCTGGCGGGTTAGAGGGCTAAAACAGAAACCGCATTACTTGTACCAGAACCCCCTATATTCACCACCAATCCTGTTTGGGCATCTTTTATTTGATGTCCCCAAGCTTCTTGGATCAATTGTTTGTAGATGTAAGCATGCATTCCCACACCCGTTGCGCCAATGGGATGACCTTTGGCTTTTAATCCGCCTGATAAATTTACTGGTAATGCTCCATCAGGAAATACCTTGCCATTTTTCAGGGCTTCAAACTCTTGACCTGCAGGAGCTATTCCCATGGCGCTATATAATAAAAGCTCAGTTATAGTAAAGCAATCATGTACTTCAGCAAGGCTGATGTCCTCAATAGAAAGTCCAGCACTTTTTAAAGCATTGTCAACCGCAAAAGCTGCTCCTTCCAGAAAGTAGTCGGATTTATTCTTTCCAAAACTATCCAAATAATCAGCTGCGCTGTAGAAACTTTTGATAGCTACAGGTTTTCCACTACTTAAACTGGCATCTTCCAGCACTAAAGCCGCAGAACCATCGGAAACCAATGAACAATCATGTAACCGAAGTGGCTCATAAATGATTGGATTCTTCTGATCAGGTAAGGACAGAATTTCTTCTGCTGATTTAGCTTTTTGCAATTGAGCCAATGGGTTTTCCGCAGCATTGGTATAAGCTTTAGCAGAAATTTGGGCTAACCAAGGACGGAGCTGTTCTTCAGAATAATTGTATTTTTTCATCCAACCTTTAGCCAAATCTGCAAACATGCAAGGAGCAGTTACCGATTTGCTTCCTTCTTCTGGCCAGTAAGTGGCCAAGGCCAAAGCTTCCGTGACTCCAGCAATATCCAAATCGGTCATTTTCTCTAATCCTACTACCAAAACACGTTTCATCATGCCTGATTTTATGGCCATAATCGCCATGTGAATAGCAGAAGATCCAGATGAACAAGCTGTTTCGGTTCTGTACATCGGCTTGTGGCGCAATTCAGGAATGGCATTTACGCCATAAGAAGCTATATTTTCTTGCTGATTGAAGGCTCCTCCACTGTAATTTCCTACAAACACACCATCAATAGCTTTTGCTTCAATTTCCGCATCTTGCAAAGCCCCTTTAGCTGCTTTATCGTAAAGCGTGTATAAAGTCTCGCCTTCTAATTTGCCAAATGATGAATGATAAGCCCCGATTATATTAACTCCTAAATCCATTTCTTTTTGTTTTATGTCAAGTTAAGAAAAGTGTGGAAGAATTATCGACTGATTGTGTCAATATTAGATAGATTATTATTGCAATCAGGCAGCTAGTACTTGTAAACTCAATCAGTGAAACATGATCATTTAAAACCATTACGCTTTAATTCACGTGAATTATTTATATATTTGTACGTAAAGATTTATATTATGGACAAAAAGCTCACCTTAAGTTTGAATGATAAAATTATTGAGACCGCAAAAATTTATGCGAAGTCAAATAATACTAGTTTATCCAAATTAATAGAATCTTATTTAAGTACTTTGACAAAAAGCACTGCAAAAGAAAAGGAGATTACACCTTTGGTAAAAAGTCTAAGTGGGGTGATTTCTTTAGAGGATGATTTTGACGTTAAAGATTCTTATGCTCAATATTTAATAGAGAAGTATAAATGACAAGCTTACTGATTGATACGAATATTGTAATTGATTTATTGGCTAAAAGAAAAGAGTTTTACAATGATGCAGCAGAACTATTTTCTTTGTCAGATAGGAAAGAATTGAACCTAGCGATATCATCTTTGACATTCGCCAATACGAATTATATCCTCAGTAAATTAAAATCAGCAAAGGAAGCAAGAGCAATTCTTAGGAAGTTTAAGGTTTTGGTAAAGGTTGTTAGTTTAGATGATAAAATAACCGAACTTGCTTTAAGTGATGAAAGCTTCCCTGATTTTGAAGATGGATTGCAGTATTATTCCGCAATTGAAAATCAAGTAGATATAATTATAAGTAGAAATAAAAAAGATTTTAAAAATTCAAAATTGCCGGTATTAACCGCAAAGGAATTTTTGGCAAGAGTTGATTATTAAAACATTCTCAATTAGAATATAAATGAAAAAGATAATTTCATTAAATATGAAAATAATTATAGTCATTATATTTTTAAGCTTTCCGACTATTGGCTGGACTTGTGAATGTATGTCTTTAACCAAAAAAGATATTGAAGAAATTTCCAAAACTGCTGACTACATTTTGATTGGTACTGCCATTGAGAACATTCACTATCAAGACAGTATTCAAAAAATTTAAATGAAGAAGAAGCTGGTATTGAAGTCAAATTTAAAGTTGAAGAAATAATAAAAGGAAACTTAAACTCTAAATTTGTTTACTTAAATCAATTTGAAACAGGTAATTGTACTCAAGTTTTTAAGTTTGGTGTAAAATATCTTATAGTAGGGACAAAAATTAATCAATTTGAAAATATGAGACCTTTTTCCAAAGACTCTCTCACAAAAGGTGAAATCTTTGAGACTCAACAACCTCCGCCAAATCCTCCTCTGGGTGGGAAAACAATAAATAAAAGAAAGTGCTTTAATATAGAAAAAGAGCTTGTAAACTACTGGAATAAAATTGCTGAACAAGAAACTGTTCTTTACACTAATCAATGCTCTTCATTTTATGTAAAGAGCAATTATGCAGAATATTTTTTCAATAAATAAAATGTACATATAAATATAACCAGTATTAACCGCAAAGGAATTTTTGGCTAGAGCCGATTTTTAGAGCTTACTTAAACATTCATCATTAAAATCACCCCCAATAAAATCCAATCCCCCGCTCTTCCGTTAGGATATAGCTGAGGTTGTCACTAAAATTGTGCTTTAGAAATTAATTTGAAAAAAACAGGAAAAATCATATTGTATATTTTAGGAAGCATTTTATTGCTCTTAATAATCTTTATACTTTCCCTTAGATTGCCTGTAGTTCAGCAAAAAATCACCAATTACGCCACCAACTTTGTAAGCGAGAAAACACAAACTAAATTTGAAATCGACCGCCTTTACATCACTTTCCTTGGGGAAGCCCAAATTGAAGGGCTTTATGCGGAAGATACCAATCGGGACACCTTAATTTATGCCAATTCCATTTTAGCAGATGTAGCCTGGAAACCACTTTTAGATGGAAATGTGGATGTGAAAAACCTAGAGCTAAAAGGTATCACAGGCAAAGTCCATAATAATTCGGTAGACAGTACTTACAATTTTCAGTTTTTGATTGATGCTTTTGCAAATGCTGATTCTACCAACACTGAAAAGGAAACCGATACGACTTCCTCCACTACTATAAATGTACGTCATATCCTTTTGGAAAATATTGATTTAAGCTTTCAGGATATTAGCGTGGAAATGAAAACCAATCTAAAGTTGGATGAACTCGAGCTTTCTTTAAACACATTTGATCTGGATAGCTTGCATTTTGATATTGAAGAATTTGTCCTGCAGAATGTGAATGGAAATTACTCACAAGGCTTAGCTTTTCCACCTTCAGAAGAAGAAGATACTTCCGAAAGCACTTTACCAAAAATTAACGTCCAAAAGCTAAGTTTAAACAACATTGATTTAAAATATGAAACCCTTTTTGACAGCCTTCAAATGTCTTCGTTTATCAATTTATTGGAGATCCGAAATGCAAAAGTGGATTTAGCCAAAAATGAAATTGAACTGGATAAATTTGATAATAAAATCAGCCATTTTAGAATGCGATTACCAGTATCATCGGATTCTACTCAAGAAGAAAATAATGGCACCCCTTCTTCCTTTGAATTTCCTGATTACAGTATAAAGCTCAACACTTTCAATTTTGATTTAACTGATTTGGACATAAAATCTGCAGGCAAAATTAAAGACACTGAAGGTTTCAATCCTGATAATATGAAGTTCCAGGATATCAATCTTAAGTTGGAGAATGCTCAGTATTTAACAGAGGATTTAGGCATTGAGAATTTAAGTTTCTCTGCTAGAGACAGCAAAAATTTTGACCTGAAAGAGTTAAGCGGAGCTATAAATTTTAATTCAACTTCTGCTGATTTACAAAACCTAAAAGTAGAAACCACAAACTCAATATTGCAAACCGATGCCAGTATTGAGTTTGCTTCTATCGATTCATTATTTGCCGGAAGTTTTTATAAATCACAATTCAAGTTGGATTTGAAACTGCCTACAACTCTGAATATAAAAGACGCTTTCTATTTTTCTCCTGAGCTGAAAGAAGACAGCAGCTTATTGGCACTTTCAAAACATCATGCCAAGCTTTATGGAAAAATCAATGGAAATGAGAAGGATATTGATCTACAACAATTCCGTCTTTTGTATGGAAAGAAAACCTCAGTAGCCTTAAATGCTAAGCTCAAAAATTGGCAGGATGGAGAAAATCTAATGGTTTCTTTTGAAAACTTAGAGCTAAAAAGTAATGTGTCAGATTTTCCATATTTCATGCCGAAAGATTATCCAGACCATTATCCACAAAAAGTTAATTTAAGCGGAAACGGCAATTATAATAAAGGAAAAATAATGGCAGATTTATCCGCCAAACTGGATGATATTAGTCGAGTAAAAGTCTATGGAAATTTCGATTCCAATCAGCCCGAAAGCTATCAAGCTGATATCAAATTATCAGATTTGGAATTAGCTAAATGGTTGCAAGACAGCCTAAATTTCAAGACCGCTAATGTTGACATTACCATAAATGGAAAAGGTTTAAAGCCTTCTGAAATGGATACCAAAGCAGAAATAAGCATTCAAAATTTCAGCTATATGGCGAATAAGTTTGATACACTTAATATGACGGCTTCTTTGGTGAAAAGCCAGCTGGAATTCAGCAGTAATTATTCTGATTCCATTGCTGATTTTAATTTAACAGCTTCAGGAAATATTGATTCTGTTCAGCAAAAAATCAATTTGAAAGCTGATATTAAACAACTCGATTTATTGGCACTCAATATTTCAGATAGTGCCGTTTGGGCATCTACCAAAGCTGCAGTAAACTATGAAATGGACAGTCTCCACCAATCTTTTAGTGCAAAGCTGACAGAAACCAATTTGACCAGTCCTGATGAAAGTATATCATTTACTCCTTTAGATTTACAAGCTTATAATTCCGATGATAGCGCAAGTGTTAAATTGAATTGGGAGAATATTGCTTTCGACCTTAACATGAACCATCCATTTGATGAATTAGCGATTGCTGATTTGAATGCTTCCAAACTGCAAAAGGCTAAACTTTTTAAAGTAGACACCACAGATAATCCGATGCGGCTTACTTTTTCTCTTCAAGCAGATGAAAGTCAAAGCCTGATGGCTTTCCTTCCTGTTGACATAAATTTCCAACCTATAAGTGCAAAGGGAGATTACAATAGTGCTGAGGAATTGGTCAATTTTCAGCTTGAAATTCCTCAATTTCATTTTCAAGATATCGATTTGGATAGTCTGAGTCTGAGCGTCAACAATTCAGAAGATGAATTCCACATTAACACTAAATTCCAGAGAATTACTTCAGGTGATTTGAATATTTACCCAACTAAATTGAAAGCGGACATTACCCCAGAAAAAGCACTATTTAAATTATTTGTGGAAGATGCCGAAGCCGACAGCTTATTCCACGTAGATGCTATTTCTGAAAGAAAGCAGGACTCTTTATTTTGGTCACTTAAGCCAGAAAATTTAATCCTAAATGCGAAACAATTGAATATGCATGCTGAAAACAGACTTTATTTCGATACAGCCAATATTCAGATTGAAAACATGGTTTTTGAGCGAAATAAGCAGCTTTTCGAAATAAAAACAGCTTTAGAGAATAATATTAATTCTCTCCAACTGAATTTTGAAAACTTTAGAATTGAGAATTTCTTTGCCATCATCAATGCTGAGGAAAGTCCTGTAAAAGGAATTATAAAAGGTGGTATTGAATTGGAAAACCTAGAAAACCTAATGGCTTTTTCTGCAGCACTTAAAATTGATAGCCTAAATATTTTTAATGAAGAGGTTGGTAATCTTAGCTTAGATGCCGAGCAAGAATCAGACAACCGCTATAAATTTAATCTGGCTTCTAAAGGCGAGGTAAGCTTAAGAAGTAATGGATGGTTTGATAATAACCCTGAAATTCCTGAGTTTGATTTTGAACTGGATATGGACAGCGTTTCCTTACCTTTTTTGACTACTTTTTCAGAAGGCTTGATTAAAGAAGCTAGTGGTAATTTGGCAGGTCATTTTAACTTTAGTGGAAACACAGAAGATTTTGTTTATGACGGAAGATTGAATTTTCAGGATGCTTCCCTTTTCTTCCCATATTTAAATATGGCTTATAAATTACCAGATGAAGTAATCAATTTGAAAAATGAGGAAATTAAGCTGAATAATTTCACGCTGTTGGATGAGCAGAAAAGAAAAATGCAATTGAACGGCAAGGTCACGACTAAAGATTTACTTAATCCAAGGTTCGATTTAAAGTTAACTGCTGATAATTTTCAATTGCTAAACACTACTAAAGATAATAGTGATTTGTTTTTCGGAAAGGCTTTTTTCAATGCGGATATTGATCTGAAAGGAAGTCTGAACCAACCAAGAGTGCAGGCAAAGGTTGGCTTAAATGAAAAAACCGATTTAGTTTATATTATTCCAGAATCAAGGGTCGATGTGGTAGAACAAGAAGGCATCGTTTATTTCAAAAAGCCCTATGTAGCTTCTGATACTATTGCCTCATCAGAATCAGAACTAAAAAGAAGTGCTGATATTGACGGAATGGATTTGAATGCCATTATCAATACAGACAAGAATGCCAAATTTAAAGTGATAGTGGATGAGAAGAGAGGTGATTATTTAACCGTTTCAGGAGATACTGATTTGAATTTTACTTTGAGAAAAAATGGAGCCATTAGTTTGACTGGCAATGTAGAGGTAAATAATGGGTATTATCAATTAAGCTTATATGATTTAGTTAAACGTAAATTTGAAATTCAACCAGGCAGTAGAATCAGCTGGTCGGGCGACCCATACGAAGCCACCTTGGATATTACGGCTTTATATAAAACAGAAGCTCCGGTTAATACTTTAATGGAAGACCAAATTTCTTCTGCTTCTTCTTCAGTCAAAACCCAATACCGACAAAAACTACCATTTTATGTTCAGCTTTTTGTTGGTGGTGATTTGAGTAAACCTGAAATTTCCTTCGGCTTGGATATGCCTGAAACAAGTCGTGGTGCCTTGGGCGGTAATATTTATCAACAAGTGCAATCCATTAATTCCAATGAAACCCGATTGAATAAACAAGTATTTTCTTTATTGGTATTGAATCAGTTTTTCCCTAGTGGTAGTAGCAGTGGAGGCCCTAATTCTGAATCGATTGCTAGAAATAGTGCAAGTCAGATTTTAAGTAACCAGCTGAATAAACTGAGCAGTCAATATGTGAAAGGCGTAAACCTAAATTTAGACTTAAATTCTTATGAAGATTACCAAAGCGGAACAGCAGAAGACAGAACTCAACTGGATGTGAGCTTAAGTAAAAATTTATTCAATGACCGCTTTAGAGTGGAGGTGGGTAGCCAGGTTGATTTAGAAGGACAGCAAAGAACCCAGCAAGAAGCCACTGATATCATCGGAAACATTATGGTGGAATATTTATTAACTGAAGACGGGCGCTATAAACTACGCGGCTATAGAAAAAATGAATATGAAGGATTGATTGATGGACAAGTAGTTGTTACCGGAATTGCCATTCAATTCAGTAAAGAGTTCGAAAAGTTCAATGAGCTTTGGCAAAAGCCAGAAGAAGAGGACGAAGAGTGAGAAAGGTTTTCATACATATCGCATTGATTAGCATTTTAGGAGTGGCGTTTTACTCCTGCAATACCACCAAAAATTTGCAGGAAGGGGAGAGATTATATGAAGGAGGAAAACTCAATTTAAAAGAGACGGAAAGTTCTAAATATAAAAAAGAATTAGAACGAGATTTAGAAGAAGTTAATAAGCCTAAGCCTAATGAAAAATTTGCCGGCATGCGCTTAGGCTTATGGGCCAATCAAAAAGTAAAGAAAGAAAAAGCTGGTTTTTATGCCAAATGGGTAAATAAAAGGATAGGAGAAGAAGCAGTATTGCTTGATCAAGTCAATATCAATAGTGTACAAAAGCTAATGAAAAACCGAATGGAAAACTTAGGTTATTTCAATAGTGAAATTAAATATGAAGTGGTTGAAAATAAAAAAACGGGATACCTAGAATATGAAATTAGCCCTGGTAACAGAATACATATTGATTCTATTCACTATAAAAAGGTGGGTGAACAAAAAGTAGACAGCCTGATTTTACATTATCTAGAAGAAGAAAAACCAATTAAAGAAAATGAGCCTTTTTCGCTTCAGAAATTAAAAGATACTAGGACAGAGATCTCGGATTTCCTGAAAAAGCAAGGCTATTACTATTTCACAACAAACAATTTGATTTTTGAGGCGGATACATTAAGCACCGAGGAGCAGAATGAAGCCATAATTGAACTTCGAATAAAAGATAATGTCTCTGGGCTAGCATTAGTGCCTTTTGAAATTAAAGAAATCCATGTGTTCCCAAAATATTCGCTAGATACTTCTGATAGTGCTAAAAGTGCAGACACTACAGTTTTGAATGATGTGGAATTTATTCAATCAGAAATATTTTTCCGCCCTGACCGACTTTATCCTTACTTATTTATGAAGGAAGGTGAGCTCTACAGTCCTGAAAAAGAAAGTAATACGAACAAAAGATTAAATTCCTTGAAAACTTATCGTTTTGTAAACATTCGATACCAAGAAGATAGTCTTCTGGAAAATGGTATAGGGCAATTAACAGCTAATATTTACCTATCTCCTTTGAGCAAACGTTCCTTCAGTTCTGAACTACAGGCGGTGAGTAAATCTAATAACTTTGTGGGCCCGAATTTGAATTTTGAATACTTGAACAGAAACTTATTCAAAGGTGGAGAAGCTATAAGAATATCAAGCAAAATTGGTTATGAAGCACAGCTTAATAGCGGTGATATAGAGACTGGTTTAAATAGTATTGAGACAGGAGTTGGAGCAGAATTAATAATTCCAAGAATGGTTACTCCATTTCCAATTGAAGAAAAATTCCAATATTCTATTCCGAAAACCAAATTCAAATTATCTTATGATTTGCTTAACCGTTCTCAGTGGTTCAATCTCAATTCATTTTTGGCGGTTTATGGTTTCGAATGGAACCCCAATATTTTTGTGACGCACAATTTAAATCCTGTTTCAATAAATTTTATTGACATTGGAAATGAGAGTGATGCTTTTTTAGAGTTATTGGAAGGCAACCCATTTTTAGCAAGAAGTTTTGAACAACAATTCATTCCAGGTTTATCTTATAGTTTTGAGTGGAGTCAACTTGTGAGAAGCATTAAAAGAAACCGTTTTTACTTCTCCTTTAATGCTGATTTTGCAGGAAATGCTTTGGCTTTGGCACAGAGTATTGGAGGGGTTACGGGTGATGACAAAAAATTCTGGGGGCAAAGTTATGCACAGTTTTCCCGTTTCGATTTTGACATTCGAAATTATCAAAATATAGGAAAAGAAAGCCGATTGGTAAGTCGTGTATTTGCTGGTATTGGATTGCCGTATGGCAATTCGGTCAGCCTTCCATATTCAAAGCAGTATTTTTCTGGCGGCCCCAATTCGGTTCGGGCTTTTCGAATAAGAAGTTTAGGGCCTGGCAACTATCAAACGGAAGATGCAACCGATGGAACAAGCTTTTTCGACCAGGCAGGAGATATTAAAATAGAAGCTAATCTGGAATATCGTTTCCCAATTGTTTCCTTCTTGAAAGGCGCTGTTTTCACAGATGCTGGAAATGTATGGTTAAGAAATGCCGATGGAAGAAATGGTAAATTTTCCTCTAATTGGATTAATGAAATCGCAATTGGTTCAGGAATTGGTTTAAGAGTGGATATTGAATTTTTTGTAATCCGTTTGGATGTAGCCACACCACTTCGCAAGCCTACTGATAATGGTTTCCAATGGCAAGACAGTTTTGAAATGGGAAACAAAAGCTGGAGACAAGAGAATATTAATTGGAATTTTGGGATAGGGTATCCTTTTTAAGTGAAGAGGTGTTGAGGTGATTAGGTATAGAGGTCAGTACCGTAGGTCAGACCGGAAATAGACTGAAATAATTAGAAATAAAGTTGAAATAGTGAGTTGGAAGTTAGAAGCTTGAAGTAGGAAGTATGGATGATGGATGTAGGGTGAATAGGTCAGTACCGCAAGTCCGGATGTTATATAGAAGCTAAATAAAAATAAATTTGAAATATATTGTGAGCCATCTTTGTACTCTATACTCATTACATTTACTTAAAACCTAAAACTTACGACCTAAAACTAAAAAAACATGCAAGCAATCATAATCAAAAAACCAGGCGGACCAGAAGTACTTCAGTTAGAAGAAAGAGAGAGCCCTAAGCCAAAAGCAAATGAAGTTTTAATTGAGGTAAAAGCTGCTGGTGTTAACAGACCTGATGTGTTCCAAAGAATGGGTGGTTATCCCGCTCCGGAAGGCGCGCCTGATGATATTCCCGGCTTGGAAGTGGCAGGAATTATAAAAGAAGTTGGTCAGGATGTGAAACAATGGAAAGTTGGCGATAAAGTATGTGCTTTGGTGGCGGGCGGAGGCTATGCATCAGAAGTTACTGCTCCGGCAGTGCAATGTTTGCCAATTCCCAAAGGATTGAATTTTATAGAAGCGGCCTCACTTCCGGAAACTTTTTTCACTGTTTGGTCAAATGTGTTTGATAGAGGAAATTTTCAAAAAGGCGAAACCTTTTTAGTACATGGTGGAACATCGGGCATAGGCGTGACAGCAATCCAAATGGTAAAAAGCATGGGCGGAAAAGTTTTTACTACAGCTGGAACACAAGAAAAATGTGATTATGCAATTAAGCTGGGGGCTGATTTAGCCATTAATTATAAAGAGCAGGATTTCGAAAAATATCTAAAAGAAAAAAAGGAAGGCATAGATGTAATTTTAGATATGGTGGGTGGAGATTACACCGCCAAGAATATTAACATTTTAAATCCTGAGGGCAGATTGGTCGTCATTAATGCCATGAAAAATGCGGAATCTACCATCAATATGAAAAAAGTGATGGTGAAAAGGTTAACTATTACTGGATCAACTTTAAGAGCTCGTTCTCCTGAGTTTAAGGGAGCCATAGCCGAAAATCTATTGAAACATATTTGGCCTAAAATAGAGACGGGCGAAATCAAACTGGCTATTTACAAAACCTTTCCTTTGGCTGAAGCTTCAAAAGCTCATGAACTAATGGAAAGCAGTGAGCATATTGGGAAGATTGTACTTACTGTATAGTTTTAGGATTGCTTTAAAAGCAAAAAACCCCACATTGCTGTGAGGTTTTTGTGCCAGGAGCGGGCTTGTCCGCTCCGAAGGACTTGAACCTGTTTTTATAAAAAAACAGGCAGGCCTGTCTGCCGACAAGCAGGCCCGCACGAGCTAATGCTCACAAGATTTTAAGTCTTGCTTTTAGAGATTTCTTTTAAAAATTTTCGACCTGAACTGCTTTTCAGCCATTTTTCATGATCTCTTGCCCCCGTTCTGGTAGAAAACTCTTTTGAGTAAATAATTTTGAATGGTCTGTAAGGAGCGGTAGTTTTTTCCCTTCCCTCATTATGCCTTTTGAACCTATCTTCTAGATTTGAAGTGAATCCTTTATAAATATAGTTTTTATGGATGCTCTGCAATGCGTAAGCTTTAAACATAAAACTAAAATAATAGAAGTAGTCTAAAACACAAAAAGCCTCCCATTGCTGGGAAGCTTTTGTGCATGTAGCGGGCTTGTCCGCTCCAAATAGTGATTCAATATTTATTGAAATTGGCTAATAACAAAAAACCCCACATTGCTGTGAGGTTTTTGTGCCAGGAGCGGGCTCGCCTGCTCGGAAGGACTTGAACCTGTTTTTAGTAAAAACAGGCAGGCCTGTCTGCCGACAAGCAGGCCCGCACGAGCTAATGCTCACAAGATTTTAAGTCTAACATAAAATAATTAGAAGTGGAAAATTCCTAAAATACAAAAAACCCCACATTTCTGAGAAGCTTTTGTGCATGTAGCGGGCTTGTCCGCTCCAAATAGTGATTCAATATTTATTGAAATTGGCTAAAAACAAAAAACCCCACATTTCTGTGAGGTTTTTGTGCCAGGAGCGGGACTTGAACCCGCACGAGCTAATGCTCACAAGATTTTAAGTCTTGCGTGTCTACCAATTTCACCATCCCGGCTTAATATTATTCATGTTGAAAAACATAGAATAAATTAAGTTTTTAATTTTTTCATACACATTTGTCCAAAACCCTTTT
The DNA here is from genome assembly GCA_051747245.1 of Bacteroidota bacterium. Lineage (GTDB taxonomy): Bacteria > Bacteroidota > Bacteroidia > Cytophagales > Cyclobacteriaceae > Marivirga. The sequence goes on along the minus strand of JBNJFX010000003.1, from coordinate 136,689 downwards.
AGCTGAACAAATGCTCACAAGATTTTTAGTCTTGCGTGCCTGCCTGTCGGCAAACAGGCCTGCCCGTCATTCAACTTTCTTAATCGAAGGCAGACAGGTCTACCAATTTCACCATCCTGGCTAGAATGATTTCATAGGTGTCAAAAAAATAAGTGAGCAATAAAGCTCACTTATTATATCTTTTGAGCGGGAGACGAGGTTCGAACTCGCGACCTCAACCTTGGCAAGGTTGCGCTCTACCAGCTGAGCTACTCTCGCTTTTCCCCGTATGGGAATGCAAATTTAACAGGCAGTTTTTAAAATACAATAGCAATTCAAAAAAATTTTGATAATTATGCCACTTGTTTTTTTAATTGCTCTTTTAATTCTTTTGCTTCTTGCTTATTTCTTGATTGTTTGATGTGTTTCGGCACTGGTTTTAAATCCCAAATCAACCCAATCATCGACATAAATTTTAGTCCATAATATGTTAAATCAACTTCCCACCAATAAAAGCCTTGTCTGGCTGATGTTTCATAATAATGGTGATTGTTGTGCCATCCTTCTCCTAAAGTCAATAATGCTAACCAAACGCTATTTCTGGATTCATCACCGGTTTCATAACGCTGATTTCCAAATTTGTGCATAATGCTATTGATGGAAAAAGTAGCATGATATAAAATAATGGTGCTTAAAAAGAAACCAATAAATAATGTGGAGAAGCCAGCAGCTGTAAACATTGCTAAAATGCTGCCTCCATTTACTATTCCACCTAAAGCCATTACGGTTAAGGCTAAAATCACTGGCGGAACTAAATAGTTTCTATTCAACCATCTTAATTCAGGGTATTTACTATAATCAGAGATGACTTTGAAATCGGTATTTTTAAAATCTGACCCAATAATCCAACCTACATGTGAATACCAAAACCCAAAATGCAACATACTGTGCGGATCTTTTAAGGTATCACTGTTTCTGTGGTGATGACGGTGATGTGAAGCCCACCACAATGCTCCTTTCTGAGCAGAAGTTTGCGCAAAAAATGCTATCAAAAACTGAAACCAACGAGAGGTATTATAACTTCTATGGGCAAAATACCTGTGATATCCGCCCGTAACCCAAAACATTCTCCAAACATATAGGAAAGCACAAACGGTCCAATCGAACCAAGTCGCTCCTGTCCAAATTGCACCAAGCGGCAATAAGTGGACAATAGCAAAGCTTATCTCTTTTTTCCAAGTGCCTTTTTTTCGAATTTTAAGGTTTTCTTTTACTGCAACTGCCATTTTGAATAATTGTAATTAATTGTAAGTAGGTACAAAGATAGGACTATTCCTTTTTAATCTTGAAAATTGAAAACGAATCAATCAAAAAATAAGTTCTTTTACCTACAAAAAATATTGAATAGACTAAAAAACACCACTATCCTAAATTACAATTATGCGGATTTATTGTTGTTTGCTTCTGATATATAAGTGCTTTCCGCCACTTTATGGATAATTCGTTCCAACTCATTGGCAGATTTCTTAAGGTGATTTAAAATGATTTTACTGTTATCATCAACAGATTCAAAATCCAACAGATTAAGTAAGCCCAAAATTGAAGCTAAAGGAGCTCTAACTTCATGAGCATTTATAAATGCTATGTCATCTAGTTTTTTCTCAGAAATTCTTATTCTTTTTTCCAGGTTTACTTCTTCTGTTATATCTGTGGAATTCAATATTACGCCCATAATATCTCCAGAAGAATTTGAAACTGGTTTTAGCTCCATTTCCACTACTTTTTCATAGCCACTTAGATTTTTAAAAGTTCTGCAAAATTTTTGTCTTTGCCCACTTTTTGCTTTTTCAAATAATGCTTGAAATGTTTTAGAAAAATTACCGCCAAAATAATGTGGAACGGCTTCATCTAACCTTAATTCTTTATGGGTATACCATGACATAAATTCATAAGCCGTGGCATTAAATTCAATTACTTTTCCATCCAAATCAATTAAAATATTAGCTTCATCCGCATCATTAAAAATGGCTTTCATCCAACTTTCAGTAGTATCTTGTTGGCTAATCATGCTTTGCTCAGATTTACCAACTGTGGCAATTAAATTAAAGCCAATGTAAATGCCATTTTCATCTCTTGTAGGAACAATATTGGTATGAAACCAAGCAGAATCGTTTTGCCCAGTCGGAAATGCAAAATTACCATTCCACGATTTTTGTTGTTTTAATAAATAACCCACTTCATCTTTTATATAATCAGGCAGTTTTTCACACAAATGCTGAAAGAAATTTAATTTATCTAAATTTTCTCTTTTGATTCCAGTTACTTTAAGGAATGTCTCATTAGCAGAAAGCACGTCAAAACTATCGCTCAGAGACAAAAACACAACGTTTTCAGACAAAAAATCAATAGGGTCTTTTTTTGCCTTTTGTACTTGTTGAATGTTTATTACTTTTTCCATAAGAATCATTAAACACAGCAAATTCCATTTTGTTTAAATTACTAATTTTCAAGTGCTATTTAATTAACATTAGCTTTCAGCTGTTCAAATTGATTTCACATTAAATCAGTATCTAGAATTAATACATCTGTGAAATGTGTAACTTTTATATTAATTTCTGTAAAAAAACTTCCAGTAATAAGCTTGACCTTTGTTTGGTATAAATGCCCTCAAAACAATTTGAGGCAGAATTATTTAACAAACAAAGACATGAAATTTTATTTATTTGCTTTTTTTATTGCCTTTTTGGCTACAAGCTCACTTCAAGCCCAACATATGAATATTGGTGTTAAAGGTGGTTTAAACTTATATAATGTTGTTAATGAAAATAATAACGGTGGTGATCGGCTTCCAGGTTTCCATGTGGGATTAATCGGACATTTCCATTTAAATGAGCAATTCGCTTTGCAACCTGAAGTGGTTTTTTCTACACAAGGCGCAAAACTTTCAAATAATGGTGTTGAATCACAATTAAACCTAAATTATGTGAATATCCCTGTATCAATACAATATATGTTTGATAATGGCTTTCGATTATTTGCCGGTCCTCAATTGGGCTTTTTAGTTGGTGCTAAATCATATTCAAACAATGATGAATCTGACAGGACTGATGACTTTGGTAGCATTGACTTAGGAGCTGTTTTTGGTGTAAGCTATATTAATCCCGATTCAAACTTTGGAATTGATGCACGTTACAATTACGGTTTAACAGACATAAAAGAAGACAATTCCGGTCCATCTTATAATAGAGGATTGCAGTTGGGTTTATTCTACCTTTTCAATCATAAATAAAATACCCAATCATTAAAATATAGAAGGGCTTCCAATGGTTGCCCTTCTTTTCATTTCCATAAAAAACATATAAAACATGAAATGAGCATAAATATTTAAGGGCGAATTTATACCAACCGCCTGATGCCTGCCTGCCGGCAGGCAGGAATATTTATCGCGAATTCCATAGCCTGCCCCGAATAATCGGGGTGGCAACTTAAAAACAGTTATATACACATGAAAGCTCCTTCATCACCCAAAAAATTAACCTGGATTCTCGGACTTGCAGCAGGAATTTTAGGAATAATCGGTCATTATTTCCAAGCTGATATCTTAACACAATATAACTATGAGCTGCTTTTAGGAGGCTTTATAGTGCTTGCAATAGGTACAACATTCAGGGAAATATAATTTTAAAGTAACAGAATACCCTTTTCAGAATAACTAATATCCAAGATGTTAAAACCAATATGCTTTTTCATCACTTTTTTGATGATGAGCTCTCTTGCAGCGCAAGACAAAGTAAAAGAATCTAATATACAAGCTTTAGAAATCTCCGGGACAGAACTTGTCATTCGTTTTCAAAAGCTAATGTCCAATGATCAACAACGGCTGATCCAATTAAAAAGCCGTAGCAAGCATCTTGAAAGAGAGATCGTAGAATTAACCCAAAAATTTGAAAATTTAGATTCTAAATTGGAGGTTAATAATAATCTTTCTAATCAGAAAGAAAAACTAGAAGAGGTACTTGCCTCGCTAGATCTTCATCTCAGAAGTCGTCAAGCTATATTATTGATGATTAATCTTGTAGTAGGTAAAATAGAAAAGCAGAAAGAGCTTGTGGACTATATCACTGTTGGGCAAATACCCATAAGTGAGGATTCTATAAATCTTATCCTCTCTAAGGCTGATACTTCCATGCAATATATTTCGAATTCCGAAACTCAAAACAGAAAAGAATTAGCCGCCCTTCAGGAGTTAAGTGCTCAGGAAGCAATGTTGATGCATATCAAACAACACCTTTTATTAGTTGACCAATTGCTACGCATGCATAGGGATGACCTTGAATTGGCTAAGTTGTTAACTGAATCATCAGAAGACTTAAAAACATTGCTTGAAAAACAGTCATCTGACCCAATTGTCAAGCGGCATTTGCAGGAAATTTCAAGAAGGTTTTCTCAAGATACCGTGTTAATATCTGCCTTAGAAACTAAAATAAAGACCTTAGAAGCCTATCGCCCTCCCGTGGTTGATTCGGTTAATGAAGCAGAAAAAGAAGTAGACAATGCCAGGACTGAACTTGAATTCCTTCAAAGCTCCATTGCACCGCATAGAGTAGTGCATTGGCTTAAATCTAACCTTCCTTCTATTGCCATTATCTTACTTGCATTTTTTGTGATTTGGATTTTGACTAGGTGGGGCATTAAGCTTATTCTAAATAAATTCATTAAAAGCAGGACAAATGCCGAAAGTGCTGATCGTTTAGAAACTTTGAAATTAGCCTCTGGAAGTATCATCACCATTTTAGTGGTGATTATAAGCTTTCTGGTAATCCTTTCGCTTATTGGTGTGGATCTTACTGTTGTATTAGGAGGAGCAGCAGTGCTTTCGCTTGCTATTGCTTTAGGTGCACAAAGTTTGGTGAAAGACTATCTTTCAGGTTTTATTATTTTGCTTGAAAACCAGTATAGAGCGGGTAATGTGGTAAAAATTAACGAAACAACAGGAGTGGTAGAAAACATGAGTTTAAGGCTTACAGTTCTGCGAGACTTAGAGGGAATAACTCATTTTATACCTCATGGACAAATTAATGATATCAGTAATTTGACCCACCAATGGTCACGTGTCATGTTTGACATAGGCATTTCTTATAATGAAAATGTAGATGAAGTGATGAATGTACTGAAGCAGCTTGGCATTAAAATGAAAGAAGATCCTGAATTCGGTTCGCTCATTATAGGTGATATGGAAATGCTTGGCGTGGATAAATTTTCTGAATCAGCAATTGTGATCAAATTTTTAATAAAAACCAGACCGCTAAAGCAATGGCTCGTAAAACGAGAGATGTTGCGCAGGATTAAAAATCGTTTTGATGAACTAGGTATTGAAATCCCGTTTCCACATCTTACTGTTTATCATCGGCAGCCGGAAGAGCAAATGGATAAGCACTAGCACGAGCTAGGGTTAGGTTTATTCTACCTTTTCAAACATAAATAAAATAACCAATCATTAAAATATAGAATGGCTTCCAATGGTTGCCATTCTTTTCATTTCCATAAAAAACATATAACATGAAGCTCCTTCATTACCAAAAAAATTAACCAGGATTCTCGGACTTGCAGCAGGAATTTTAGGAATAATCGGTCATTATTTTCAAGCTGATATCTTAACTCAATTATGAGTTGCTTTTAGGAGGCTTTATAGTGCTTGCAATAGGGACAACATTCAGGGAAATATAATTTTAAAGAATCAGAATATCCTTTTCAGAACAACTAATATCCAAGATGTTAAAAACAATATGTTTTTCATCAGTTTTTTGATGATGAGCTCTCTTGCAGCGCAGGACAAAGTAAAAGAATCTTATATACAATCTAAAATTTCACCATCAAAATAGCCCCATAATTTTTCCTTCCTCGTTCACATCAATTTGTTCTGAAGCTGGGTGAGCTGGCAAGCTAGGCATTCGCATAATGGTTCCGGTTATTGGAATAATAAATCCTGCACCAGCTGCAATTTCTATTTCTCGAACTGTTATGATAAAGTCTTTTGGTTTACCTAAAAGCTTTGGATTGTCGGAAAGTGATTTTTCGGTCTTAGCCATGCAAATAGGCAGATGACTTAATCCTAGGTTTTCAATTCTCCTTAAATCTGCCATTGCCTTGGCTGTATATTCTACCCTTATGGTACCATAAATTTCCTTGGCGATTTTGCTTATTTTATCCAATACCGGACTGTTCCAATCGTACAAAGGCTTGAAGTCTGAAATTTCCGCATTGACGGAATCGATTACTATTTGGGCTAAATCTATGGCGCCTTTTCCTCCATTTCCCCAAACATCAGTTGAAGCTGCTTGTATATTTTTTAACCTGGCAAATTCTAAAACGGCATCAATTTCCTCATCTGAATCAGTATTGAATTTATTGATTGCGATAATTGGAGTGATTCCAAATTTCTGCACATTTTCAATATGTTTTTCCAGATTAGGAAATCCATTTTTCAATTGTGTTACGTTTGGCTCTTTAAGATTATTTAAATCCGCTCCTCCGTGATATTTCAATGCGCGAATGGTGGTAGTCAATACCACAACTTTCGGTTTTAAATTAGCACTTTGACATTTGATATCTAAGAACTTTTCACCGCCCAAATCAAAGCCAAATCCTGCTTCAGTTACGGTATATTCTGATAATGACATTCCCATTTTGGTGGCAATCACTGTATTGGTTCCTTGTGCGATATTGGCAAAAGGGCCACCATGAATAATGGCTGGATTTCCTTCGATTGTTTGAACCAGATTGGGTTTAATGGCATCTTTAAGCAAAACCGTCATAGCACCTTCTGCTTTCAAATCTCTGGCATAAACAGGCTTTTTATCAAAGGTATAGCCTACAAAAATATTTCCTAAGCGGTTTTTCAGGTCTATTAAATCAGAAGAAAGACAAAGAATTGCCATAATTTCAGAGGCAGCTGTAATATCGAAACCAGTTTCTCGAGGAATCCCGTTGGTTGTGCCGCCAAGTCCGACTACAATATTTCTCAAAGCACGGTCATTCAAATCCATCACTCGTTTCCAGGCAATTGTCCGTGGATCAATTCCCAATGAATTTGTTTTACTTTGCAGATTGTTATCGATTATAGCCGACAATAAATTATTGGCTTTTTCAATTGCCGAGAAGTCTCCTGTAAAGTGCAGGTTAATATCTTCCATTGGAAGAACTTGAGCTTTACCGCCACCAGTTGCCCCACCTTTCATTCCAAAAACAGGGCCAAGAGATGGTTCGCGTAAGACGACTGTGGTTTTCTTTCCCAACTGATTTAAAGCTTCAGAAAGGCCGATTGACATGGTTGTTTTTCCTTCACCTCCAGGAGTTGGCGAAATAGCTGAAACTAAGATCAAATTGCTTTGATCAATCTTATTTTCATCCATAACATCTAATGGAATTTTGGCTTTATATTTACCATACATTTCGATGTCGTCAGCTACTATTCCTAATTTTTGAGCAATTTGCTGGATAGGTAACAATCGGCTTTTATTGGCTATTTCTAAATCTGTCATGGTCTTTTTTTGATCGTAAATTTACTATAGATTAATCTTCAAAAGCCTGATGGATGTCAGCTTAATTGGTGATTTTAATCTTTATGCAGCTAAAATGATTTTTCCTTATCTCCTTTTCATGTGTTTCTTAGGAATCCATTTGGGGCAATAATTAGGTTGAATCAACCATTTTCCTGCTGAAGGAGTCTATATTTAAACTAATAGACAAACCATTATATTACAATGAAAAAATCCATCCTACTTTTATTATCAACTCTGCTCTTTTTTGCTTGCAAGGAAGATGAAGAAAAGCCGCCATTTAATAATCAAGAATTCTACGAAAACCATCAAGCCGCTAATTGGACAAAAGAAACGGCAAAAGAACATCTGCAAGGAAAATGGAAATTAATATACACTTATTGTTGCCCAATGTCTCCAAATAGTGGTTGGGAAAAATTAGAAGATGAAAACTTTGAATTACAATTTGATGGAGATTCGATAAAAGTATTTAATGAAGGAAAGCTCGATCAAACTCAATATTGGGAGTTTGATGAGCGATATGAAGGTGCTTTCTATTTAGAAACAGATGAACCTATTTCTAATACTTTTGGAACTCTATATTTTTCAAAAGATTATATGCTATTTAATGGTTCGCCTTCGGATGGATCCGATAGTTATTTTGAAAAAGTTGAATAGAAACTGCAAAGTATAAAAATTTCGTCAACCATTTCCCTTTAAATAAGTTGGGTATTGTTATGAACAATACGAAAACCATCGCTATAACAGGAGCCACTTCGGGAATTGGATTGGCGACATCTGAAGAGTTATTGAAAAAAGGACATCACTTAATATTTTTAGTCCGCAATACTGAAAAAGCCCAAGAGGTAATTGCCAATTGGGATAAAAAAGAAAATGTGAGCATTATAAAATGCGATTTGGCAGATCTTAAATCAGTTCGAAAAGCAGGAGAGGAACTTTTACAGAAAGCCGAGAAATTAGATGTGTTAATTAATAATGCTGGAGGAACTTTCAATGAGCGATTAGAAAGCCAAGATGGATTTGAATTGCATCTGGCAGTAAATCATTTAGGTCATTTTTTACTAACCAAAATATTAATGCCTTTGCTTGAGAAAAGTAATACCAAGGTAATCAATGTTAGTTCAGAAGCTCACAGAGCTGGAAATCCCAATTGGTCTGATTTGAATTTAAAGAAAAAATATTCCACTATAATGGGATATGGAAACGCTAAATTATATAATATCCTTTTCACAAAATCATTAGCAGATAAAGGCTTGACTTCTTATGCACTTCACCCAGGAGTGATTGATTCTGGTTTTGGTGATTCATTGCCAGGGGTCTTTAAATTGTTGTGGAAATTAGGAAAATCATTTATGAAAACCAGCCGAGAAGGAGCCTCAACTTCTATCTATTTAGCGACTAATGATTTGCCGGAAGACAAAAACGGTGAATATTTTAAGGATCAAAAAGTGAAGAGAGCCTCACCCATAGCCAATAGCAAAGCTTCAAGGAATAGGCTTTGGGAAGAAAGTGAGAAGATGCTGGAGGGGTATTAAATTAGGAATTCTGCAATTATGAATTATGAATGTGCCTTTTTAGTTTGTATCTTTAAGTATATTAAATTATTAACAAATGGAAGCTTATAGGTATTTAACAAAGATTTCAGATAAAGGAACTATTACAATTCTTGATAAGCCATCATTATTTGGACAAGAAGTTGAATTAATTATTATCCCTAAGGAAAAGCAAACTAAATCTAAAAAGAAAAGTGCTGAACAGTTTCTAGAAAAATGGTCTGGGTTTCTTTCGATAGAAGATCCAGAAAAAGAAAAAGCTGATTATTTAGAGGAAAAATACAAATAATGAAAGTAGTTTTAGATACAAACATTATTTTAGATATTGCTTTAAAAAGAACTCCTTTTTATAATGAGTCAGCAAAATTAATTTCATTAATTGGTTTAGGTAAAATCAATGCCTTTATAACAGCTACAACCATTACAGATATTTACTATGTTTCAAGGAAATCTCAGGGTCACGCTACTACTATAGGCTTTATAACTAGTCTACTTAAAATTATAAATGTTTTAAGTATCGATTCAAAAATTATTTTAAAATCATTAAAGTCTGATATCAAAGATTTTGAGGATGCTATTCAAGCAAATGCTGCCTCCTTCAATCAAATAGATTACTTGATTTCAAGAAATAAAAAAGATTTCATTAAATCTGATATTAAGGCTTTAACACCTAATGAATTTTTAAAAGAGCAAGAATAAATCGGGTTAAATGTCAATTAATAATACACCTTCCCGTATTCTTCCCATCATTGTTTTCTCTCAATTTTGTTGTACGTCCCTTTGGTTTGCTGGCAATGCGGTGATGCCTAATTTACTATTGGATTTTAATTTGGCTCCAACAGCCTTAGGCAGTCTGACTTCAGCGGTTCAATTCGGATTTATCATAGGCACTCTAGTTTTTGCAGTACTATCTGTAGCCGATAGATTCTCTCCCTCTAAAGTCTTTTTCTTTTGTGCATTGATTGGAGCCCTTTTTAATTTAGGCGCAGTTTGGGAAGGAAATACTTTATGGAGTTTGATCAGTTTCCGATTTGCGACTGGTTTTTTTCTGGCAGGGATTTATCCTGTAGGCATGAAAATAGCCTCGGATTATTATGAAAAAGGTTTGGGTAAATCATTAGGCTATTTGGTTGGGGCCTTGGTTTTAGGAACAGCCTTTCCACATCTTTTAAAGCAAATCACACAAAATATAGACTGGCAATTGGTTATTTATATCACATCTGCTTTAGCTGCTTTGGGAGGAATTTTGCTACTAACATTAGTACCTGATGGGCCATTTCAGAAAAGAAGTCAAAAGCCAGATTTTTCAGCTTTCTTTCAAGTTTTTAAGAAAAAGGAGTTTCGGGCATCTGCTTTTGGATATTTTGGTCACATGTGGGAATTATATGCATTTTGGGCTTTCGTGCCAGTTATCTTAATAGCTTATGAAGAGCTTCATGCAAATACGGAATTTAATATTCCGCTATTATCTTTTATTATAATAGGGATTGGAAGTTTGTCCTGCATAATTGGAGGCTATATCTCTGAAAAGTATGGAGCAAAGAAAACGGCTGGTACCTTTCTTCTGTTTTCAGGCTTATGCTGCTTGCTTTCACCTTTAGTAATCCTTTATGCTCCTTCGGAGATATTTGTATTTTTCTTAATTTTTTGGGGTATGGTGGTCATAGCTGACTCACCTCTCTTTTCAACTTTGGTTGCACAAAATGCTCCATCCGAAGTAAAAGGCACGGCATTGACCATAGTGAATTCCATAGGCTTTGCCATTACTATAATCAGTATTCAACTATTGAATATTCTTCGTTTAGAAATTAGTCCTGTTTTTTTATACATTATGCTGGCTTTTGGTCCAGTTTTAGGATTATGGGGATTGTTCAATGGAAACAAACCCGTGGTAAAAACATAAATACTTTTAGTTAACAGAAGCAGCTTTTGGGATAATTTTAGTCATCTGCTCCATTAATAAGTTTAATTCTTTAATCTCTTGATAGAATTTTGCAGTTACTTCCTCTTCTACTATGCTTTTGAGCAAATCAGGACTAAAAAAATTTCTATCAAAAGGTTTTCCGAAATAAGCTTTATTCCCAAGAATTGAAAAATAGACGGTAGGGTGTTGATAATTACCTTGTAGATGCCCTTCTATTTTATCATTGTAAGCCTGTTCTTTCTCCCAATTCGTTATCTTTAAAAAGAAATCTTTTAAACCTCCATTAAGTATGGTTTTGGCCTTGTCTTGATCGCTACTGTAGATCAGGAACTGCTTATCAAAATAATCATCTCCTGTTTCAACTTCTTTTAATGGTTGGGAATTTTTCACATTCTCTATGTGCCAATGAGTGTATTTATTCTTGGCAAATTCCTTTTGGAACTTCGAACCTTTTTGAACGAATCGCTTTTGGTCATTTTCTTCTTCAAAAGAAGGGTTTGGTCTTATCATCAGGGCGTCTAATACTGAATGTTGAAATTCTGCCACTAAAAATACACCTTTAAAAATGCTATGATTTACAAAGCGGTTACGCCCATTTTTATCACGCTTCTTAACCTTAACCCCTAAGCTCAATTCAGAAAACCGATAATCTGCGTATGAGTTAGAGCTTTCAAATAAATCATCGCCATAATAATATTCTATTTTCTCTTGAAATAATTGACTTTCATTTATTTCTTCTTTAGGGATGGCTTTTTCGGGTTGATATTTCAAATTAGAATTGAAATGTTGAATGATAGGAACCACTATTTTTTCTTTAAAGGGCTTTTTAAGGGCCAGCATTTTTTTCATTGCGAAATGACTTCCTAAAACCCATCCAAAAAGTGAAAGTACAGGGCCAAAAATGGCAAATGCTTTTAAAAAATCTGAAAAGCTACCGTCCTCTTGCATGGCTTGTATGCCTAATGAAACTAAAGCAGCTATTCCCAAAGCGATAATGATAGCTTTCTTTCGGTCTTTTTTCATTTTATTATCAAAAACCAGGCGTTCTTTTTCAATTTCTTCCAGCTTTGATCTTAATTCGGTTTTATAAAACTCCTTAAACTCTTCTTTAATTTCCATAAGATTTAAGGTAATTGTTTTCAAAATAAAACCAAAAGAAGTTTGATTAGCTTTATTATATTTTGGACGGCAATAAATTTAGCTTTTCAGGAAAATAAACCGAAATTGCATAAAACAGCAAAATACTAGTCAAGATGGAAATAAACTTAGCAGTATTAATAGATGGAGATAACATTCCTTCCGCCAATGTGAAGGAAATGATGGAAGAAATAGCCAAATATGGCAATCCAACTATCAAAAGAATTTATGGGGATTGGACTAAGCCAAATCTTAGCAAGTGGAAAAATTTGTTGTTGGAAAATGCTATTACACCCATTCAACAATACGGCTATACCACAGGTAAAAATGCCACGGATTCCGCTATGATTATTGATGCCATGGATGTTCTATATTCAGAGAAAGTGCACGGCTTTTGTTTGGTTTCCAGTGATAGTGATTTTACTCGCTTAGCAACTAGGCTTCGAGAAGCGGGCATGAAAGTATATGGAATAGGCGAAAAGAAAACACCTAACCCATTTATAGTGGCTTGCGATAAGTTTATTTACATAGAAATCCTGAATAATCAAGTTGAAGAAACCGAGGATACGAAATCCAAATCAAAACCTGCAGTAGATAAAGTCACAAAAAAAGATATTAAGTTGATTGCCAGCACTATTTCCGATGTAGCAGATGATGATGGCTGGGCATTTTTAGGTGATGTAGGAAATTTACTGCAAAAGAAACAGCCTAATTTTGATTCTAGGAATTATGGTTTTGCAAAATTAACACCATTAATCAAATCCCTTAAAAGCTTTGAAATTGAAGAACGAGTTGGCAATAAAAACAATTTGAAATTGGTTTATGTGAGGTTGAAAAAGAAGTGAATAGGTGTGTAAGTGAATAAGTATTTATGTGTTGAGGTGGTTAGAGTCTGGTTTTGGTAAGTGAACATGAGATCGAAAGACATCAGATGTACTTAAATCCTGAGCAAAGCTCGAAAACCCCTAGCTCCATAATAGGAATCAGCTCCATTATGATAAATAAAGACTCTTCCAAAACGGAAATCGCCAAAGATTGCACCTCCTAGCTTTCGAACTTCATCTGGTGTTTTTAGCCAACTTGAAGTTTTCTGATCAAAATTTTCAATACTTTGCAGATGGCGATATTGTTCTTCATTCAATATTCCAACTCCCATTTCAGTTGCCATATCCATAGCGCTGGTTTTAGGCGGGTATTTTTTTCTTGCTTCTAAAGCATCACGGTCGTAGCAAACGCTTCTTCTGCCTTTTGGGCTTTCAGGACAGCAATCACAAAAAATATACTCCTTTGTTTTTTCATCAAAGTCAATAACATCTGGTTCACCGCCTGTTTTTTCCATCTCATTCAGAGACCACATTTTCTCAGGATTAGCTTCTAACACTTCCTGAATTCTATTCCACTCGAGCTTTTTGTGCCTGTGGAGGTTTTTTTCGAAGCGCTTTTTTAAGGTTATGATTAAATCCTCAATTTCTTTTGGGCTTAATGTTTTTTTGCTTTCCATGAAACTAATTTAAAAAATTCTTCTTAATTTTTCTGTTACTCTCTGGTAATTGCCATCAAGAGATCATGGATAATCTTATTTTTTTTAATTAGAGGACTAAAATTTCCGAGATGACGCTCAGTTGTTAATTTACAGTTGTTAATTTATGCCATAATATTATACTAAGTAATTATTTCTACCTTTATAAAAAGAGATCATGTTATGTCTAATATAATTGCATATCTACCCATAATTTTAGCTTGGTTGCTGTTTGGTATTCTTCATTCTGTTCTTGCATCAAGTTTGGTAAAAAATAAGATCAGCCTAAGACCAGTTTATTATCGAAGAGTTTATAATATTATCTCCATTCTGGCTGTATTATTTATATTTTTTATGGGCAGCACTATCCCCCCGGAATTTTTCCTTCCAAAGGGACAGGTTACAAAATCTATAGGTTTAATTATTACTACTTTTGGGTTTCTATTAGCCAAACTGGCTTTTAAACCGATCAGCTTTTCTCAGTTTTTAGGAATTAAAAAAGAAGAAGAACCAGAATTAATAACTCATGGGATTTATGCTAGGATGAGGCATCCGCTTTATACGGCTTTAATTTTAGGCTTAGTGGGTTTTGTCATTTTTAACCCTACTTATACCCATTTAGTACACGCTATTTGTATTATGATTTACCTGTTCATTGGGATTCATTATGAGGAAAAGAGATTGATAGCCCGCTTTGGAGAAGAGTATATGAAGTATAAAGAACAAACTCCAATGCTGTTTCCTACATCATTTCGCTAAATTATTTATAATTTTGTTTATTGATTTGGCACTTTTTAAAAAAGAAAAGGGTTTATGCATTTGATTACACTGCCATTTTGGGGTGTTTATCGAAATATTGAGAAAGTAATAGAAAATTAAATTTAAATATTTTAAATTTTATGTGAGCAAACTACATTTGAAATGTATATTTGCGCCACGAAATTTTAAATTCCTTTATGGAACTTATTCAAAATAAGCATTTTAGTCAAGAACAAATCGATCAGTACAAGGAAGAGTTTGAATCTTCCAAACCTTTTCACCACATCATTCTGGATGACTTTTTGTCAACGGAAACTGCAGAGAAACTACATAATTTCTTTCCTGAAGATGAGCTTTTTAATAAGCCTAAAAAGGATAGACATGAGAATAAACTTGAGGGTGATAAGTTTGAGGAATATCCTCGTTTGTTCAACCTACTGAAAGAAGAGATTGCAAAACCTAAGTTTCTGGAGTTTATCGAGAAAGTGACGGGCATTAAAAACGCTTTCATTACTAACGATGGCTTTGGAGTAGGCATTCAAAAAGGCAAAAAAGGCTCTTTTGAGGATGTTCATGTGGATTTCAATATTCATCCTGAAAAAGATGTCCAACGCAGATTAAATTTGCAATTATATCTCACGCCTAGATGGAAACCAGAATGGAACGGAGCTTTAGAGATGTGGAACAATTGCGTTTCCAAATGTAAAAAAGCGGTTTCTTGTAGGTTCAACCGAGCAGTTATTTTTGAAGTGAAGGATACTTCTTATTATGGCTATACAAAGCCTTTGGAGTGTCCTGATAAAGAGGAGAGAAGAATGTTTTCTGCTACTTTTTACACCAAAAAAGAACAAGAAGACATTAAATTTCATGATACCATTTTCCCAGAGCACCAAGAGGAAAAACCACAACCATCATTATTTGAAAGTATTAAAAAGGCTTTAAAAGTCGGCTAAGCTAAATATTATGTCCAAAGTCTCAACCACAGAAATCACTTCTGATTCTATTGCATCAGACAATCCTATTCATCAAAGATTATTGGCTGCGTATGTGTATGTTCAGCCACAAATTGAAGGTGAGTTATTGGAAATAGGATGTGGTACAGGAAGAGGCTTGGAGATTTTAGTGAATGCTGCAGAACATTATACTGGAATAGATAAGTATAAAAGTTTGACGGATGAACTGCAAAAGGAATATCCTCAAGCAAAATTTATTTCTATGCATATTCCGCCTTTAAAGAATATAGCTGATAATTCTTTTGATACCGTGGTTTCTTTTCAAGTAATTGAGCACATCAAGGATGATAAAACCTTCTTAAAGGAAATTCACAGAGTGTTAAAGCCAGGTGGAAAAGCCATAATTTCTACTCCAAATAAGAAAATGACTTTAACACGTAATCCTTGGCATGTTAGGGAATATTTTGCTCCTGAGCTAGAAGCATTATGTAAATCAATTTTCTCTGAAGTAGAAGCAAATGGAATTGCAGGAAATGATAAAGTGATGGATTATCATGATAAAAACCGTGAGTCAGTTAAGAAAATCACCCGCTTTGACATTTTAAATCTTCAATACAGATTACCAGCTCCACTTTTAAGAATTCCTTACGAGTTTTTAAACAGACTTAACCGAAACAAGCTTGATCAAGCGGATAATTCTTTGGTTAAATCAATTTCCGTTGCAGATTATTACGTGAATGAAAATGCTGAAGAAAGTTTGGACTTATTTTATACTTTGACGAAATAAGAAAATCAATTAAACTTCTTTCCTTAATATACCATAGCCATTCAACTACTCCCATTGAAGGTGTTTTCACCTTCAAAATTCTGTGAGATTTAGAGGACTTTTAATGCAAAGGTTTGGGTGAAAACACCCAAACGTGGGCAGAGAGGAGTTTCCAGCTTATGCTAAAGCTTTTTATTTGAGAAATTTATAAAACCACTTTACCACTATCCAACTGACCCCCCTGAAGGTGTTTTCACCTTCAGTTTCTGTGAGATGAGAGAAGCCATCAAAAGTTCGGGTGAAATACCCATACGAGGCCAGCGGGAAGAAATACAGCTGTGAGGATTTCTATTCAGAAAATATGTTTTTTGTAGAAATCAGTCAAACTTCTTTCCTCAAAATTTCCAAAGGTGGTTTATTCACCACCGATCTGCTATTCGTCAATCCAATGAAAACAGTTAAACCTGTAATGGCGATATAGGTTATCAATACTGCCCAAAGATTTGGAACAAACACTGTTTCAAAGCTAAAATAAGCCAATCCCCAAGCAGATAAAAGAGCGATTATTATTCCCGTTAAACTGGAAATACTTCCCAAGAAGAAATACTCCATAAAGTTTATGCGCACAATTTGTTTTCTGCTGGCTCCTATGGTTCTTAATAAAACGGCTTCTTGCATTCGCTGAAATTTGCTAATATTTACTGCGCCAATAAGTACAATTACCCCAGTGATAATACTAAAGAAAGCCATAAACTGAATTACAAAGGAGATTTTTCCTAATACTTCATCTACGGTTTTCAATATCAAATCTAAATCGATAATGGAGATGTTTGGGAATTTACTCACTACTTTTTGTTGATATTGAGCCGATTTTTCTACTTTTTCATAGCGAGTTAATAGAACATGGAATTTTGGTGCTTCTTCCAGCACTCCTTCAGGGAAAACCACCAAGAAATTGGTTTGTACCCTTTGCCAATCTATTTCTCTTATGCTTCCAACATAGCATTCTATCAATGCACCTTGAACATTAAATGTCAGTGGATCTCCCAATCCAACTTTCATATCTTCAGCCAATCCATCATCCAATGAAATGAAGATAGAGTCATTTGAGTTTTGAACCTTACCTTTCCATTCTCCTTCTAGAAGCGTTTCGGAAGCTATTAAACTATCACGATATGTCACTCTGTATTCTCTTCTCAGTACCCAATTTCTCACGCCAGCTGTGGTGTCTTCTCGAATCGATTCTACTGATTCACCTTTTAGGCTGTGCAGTTTCATAGTGACAATTGGCACTTCCTGAATAACAGGTAAGCTGTCACTTTCGGTTATTTCGATCACCTCATCCACTTGATCACTTTGGATATCGAACAGCACCATATTCGGTTGATTTTCACTGCTGCTTAACTTTACTTTATCTAGAAGTAAATCCTGACTCAACATTAATGTGGTGATTAATGCAGTACCCAAACCAATAGTCACCACCAAAATTAAGGTCTGGTTATTTGGTCTATATAGATTAGCTAAACCTTGTCTGGTAGTAAATGGAGCTTTTTCAGGGAAATATTTTCTTACTGCCCAAATGATTAATCTACTTACGCCCACCAAAATTAAAGCTGCTACAAGCAATGAAACCGTGAAAACAGCTGCTTCCTTAAGCGAGTTGAGTTGTAGAAAGGAAAAGCCAAAAACGAATAATACTACTAGAACATACACAAAACGACTGGCTTTGGAAGTTTTGCCCCAACCCAAACTCCTCAATACATTTAATGGAGAAACTTTGCGGATCTGCAAAAGCGGAACTAAGGCAAAAAGTACGGAAGCTAACAAGCCAATTAAAATACCTTGGAAAAACGAGCTATAGCTAAAGCTTAATTCAATTTCAAATGGCAGAAAATCAGCAAAAAGCTTTGGTAGGAAATATTGAATACTACTTCCAATTAAGGAGCCAATTACAGAACCTATCAATCCAATGATGGCAATCTGAATGAGAAATATCCACATTCCTTGTAAGGATGAAGTACCTAAACAGCGCAAAATAGCTACTGATTTTACTTTTTCCTTCACATAAACCTGCACTGAACTAGCCACGCCAATGCAGCCTAAAAGCAAGGCAATAAATGCAGTTAGATTAAGAAAACCTGTTAAATCGGAATAAGCATCTCCTAATTCTTCTTTTCTTTCCTCCACATCATCAAATCGGATTTCTTCTTTTTCCAATCTCGGTTTTAAAACCTCATTGAAATACTTTTGATCATTAATTCCATCAGGAAATTTTACATATAATTTATAGTTGATTCGGCTGCCTTTTTGCATCAAGCCTGTTTCATCCAGTTTGGTAAAAGGAATGAAAACAGGAGGAGCCACTGTGGTTGTAATAGCCGATTGCCCAGGGGTTTTATTGATTTCACCTGCAATGGAGAAAACATGATTTCCTATTCGAACCGAATCATTAGGAGTCACATTAAATTGAAGCATTAGTGATTGATCCACCAATGCTTTTTCATTATTGTTATAGCTTTCAGCCGAGGAAAAAGGAGTAGTTTCTATTGCTCCATAAAATGGGTAATTGGCTTCTACTGCTCGCACATTAATCAGTCGGGTTCCTCCATTTTTCGGGAAATAGACCATGCTGGCAAAAGCTCTTTCCTCAGAAAGTTGCAGGTTTTCATTTTGCAGAAATTGATAAAGAGAATCCGGAAAAGGACTTCTGCTTTCCAGTTCCACATCTGCTCCTAAAAGTTCTTTGGCTTCAGAATTAATTTGTTGAGTTAGATTATCTCCAAATGAATTGATGGCAACCAATGCAGCTATGCCGAGCACTATACTGCTCATAAACAGAAATAATCGCGAACGATTTCTGCGGCTATCGCGCCAAGCCATTTTCAATAACCAATTTAAATTTTGCATGAGAATGGTTTTTAAGCGTCTTCTGAAGTTAGAGTTGTGGAATCTTTGATAAGTTTTCCACCTTTAAGTTGTAGGATTCGGTCAGTTCTTTTTGCCAGATCATGATCGTGGGTAACCAAAACGAGGGTAGTTCCTAACTCTTTATTCAAATTGAAAATCAGGGATTCGATCTTTTCTCCAGTTTCCTGATCCAAATTTCCTGTAGGCTCATCAGCAAATAAAATCTTAGGTTGGTTGGCAAAAGCCCTTGCTATGGAAACTCTTTGTTGCTCACCTCCCGAAAGTTGTGAAGCATAATGATGCATTCTGTCTCCCAAGCCTACTTTTTCTAGCAAATCAACAGCAATTGGTTTAACATTCTTCTTTCCCAATAATTCCAAAGGTACCATTACATTTTCCAGAGCGGTGAGAGTGGGCAATAAATTAAAGCTTTGAAATATAAATCCTACAGAAGCATTTCGAACAGCTGCTCTTTCGTCTTCCGATAGTTTTTCTAATTGTTTATCATCCAAGGTCACTGAGCCTGTTCCTGCTTCATCCAATCCTGCACATAAGCCCAGCAAGGTGGTTTTTCCACTGCCGGATGGGCCAATAACGGCACAACTGCTACCTGGTTCTATTTCAAAATTTATATCTGAAAGAACGGTTAAAGATTTCTCCCCCGACTGGTAAGTCTTGCTTAAGTTTTGAACTGCTAAAATATGATTCATCTATCTTTATATCTGCTACAACTTATGGGGAAACGGTTGAGGGAACAAACTGTTTGGTGAAAGTGATAGACGGAGTAAAACCTTATTTTATTGGTTTTAAAACTTCAACTCCAACAATGAACCCATTAGCTATAAAACTATCTCCTTCACTCAGTTTGGATATGGTATAAGTTTCTTGATGGCCTTTCAAATATTCAATCTCAGTTAAGGTTTTGCTGCCATCTCTGGTTAAGAATTCATCACCTTTTTCAATCATACCAATATTATCAAAACCTTGATATTGTCTTGATTTTTGAGGATTTAATGATGACCAGCCTTTAATTTTTACTTGGAAAGGGTGATCTTGAGTTCCTGTAATAGAAGAACCATCATCAAAATGATAAGTAATTAAATCATGATGATTTACTTTTTCCAGTTTTTCTATTCTAGCCTTTTCCAATTCTTTGGAAGTATAATCATGATAAAGAATGCTGTCTCCTATTTGCAAGCATTCAATATTTTTAGCTTGATTATCAGCCATCAAAATTTCAGTTCCTGCTGCAAAACAATGAACATCTGTCCCATTAAAATAGATTTCAGAAATAACGGTATCATCATATTTCTCGCCTTTATAAACTTCAACGATTTCAAAAGTAAGTGTCCAGTCAGGAAGTTTTTCCATTTCTTCAAAGCTAGCACGATCTTGAGTTCCTATGGGTTCAAAAGAAAACCACTGGTTTGCTATTGTATCTTTCAGATTTAAAGTAGCTAATGGTTGGTTATCTAAATACACTTTCAATTTCTTAACTCTAGAGTTATTTTTATATGAATTCTCACTTTTTACATAGCCATTCACTACTATAATGTCGGTAATTCTGGGATTTGCTCCACTCAATGTATATACTAATTTTTCACCTATTCCGTATCCTTGAACCCCTTCTACCCAAGCATTTTCATAATTCAAATCATGAGCATTTATTGGTTGGTAACTATTTGAACCTTGCGATTTCAAGTAACTTGATGCACTAACTTCTTTCACTCCACCTCCACAATACCAACTACATGCACTTCCTACTATGTCCCAGATACTGCTATAAACCTCGCCATATTCCATAAAAGCATTTTGTTCCTGCTTATTCAGGTCATCAAGGTTTAAACCTTCTTCAGACATTTTATTCATGGCTTGCTCTCTTAATTCCCACTGAATTTTAGCCTGATCAAAATCCAATGGAAATATTTTGGCAGGTTGAACGATAGGAACATTCTGTGCAGAAAGCGAGAGGCTTAATAATATACTTACTATAGTTATGATAAATAATTTCATAAAATAAATTTTTAATTCAAAATACCTCATAATGCTCCAATAATACAACAGTGGTATTATGGATAAAATGACCAACTATTCCATATATAATCGTATTGTAACGAGCACGAAAATATGCTAAAATTAATCCAAAGGGAATAATCCAATAAAGGCTTAAGAGTGAAAAATGCACTAATCCGAATAAAAAAGAAGAGCCCCAAATAGCAGATTTTTGACCAGCTAATTTTGATAGATTATTATACACAAAGCCTCTGAAAGCCATTTCTTCAAAAATTGCTGGAAAAACAGCGGTTAAGAGTATGGCTATGATTAATGAATATTTAAGCCCTTGAAACATCTCGTTGTAGTTATATGACTCTATTTCTAGCATTAAGTTTAGTTTTTCTATGCTTAAAAAAACTAAAACTCCAGAAGTGATCCCGATGGCTATCATCACTAATATCGGCTTGATTTGTATGTTTTTTAAGCTGAAGAGTTTCCATACTTCTGGCTGAATAATCCCAAAGATTATATCTAATAGTGCAAAACATACTGTCCAAATTATAAATGGATAAAGGCCTTCACCCGTAAAAGAAGAGATTACTAAAAGAGCAAGAATGATAAAAGTATATCTTGCCAAATTACTTAGGTTTTTATTAAAGCGCTTTTCCTTTTTTATACTTTCTTTAAACCTGTTTAAATTTTGAGCACCACATTTATTGCAAAACTTATAATTTATTTGCTGTTCTTGCCCACAATTATGGCAGTCAATTGTAGGGTTTTCTGCTTCATTAATTTGTAGCATTTAATGCTTGAAGTTTTTGTGAATATTCCTTGTAGTCTTTAGCTGAAGTTATGCCTTTAACAAAAATGGCAATGAAAATTATCTTTAGTATAATTCCGTTGAATAGTAAAGCAGGATCAACAAAGACAACAGACAATTGTAATAAAACCCAAAAGATAAATGCAGCCATAATTCCAGTAAGAGGTTGGTTGTTCACCCAAAAAATGCAGGCAACGAAAATCACGGAAGATATTATAAGGCTAATCCCATCGTAAAAAGTTATTTCTTGAGTTATAAAAAATAACCCTACAATAAAATGTAGGCTAGCTAGGACCCAAAGCAATATTTTAACATTTTTCAGCTTCTTTTTTGCGTCTTTTAAAACATTCATTCTTAATTTAACCCGGTATTCATATTTATCTTTTTCTTTTTGATCTCCATTTTCAGGATATCCACAATTTGAACAAAAAATATCTTCCTGGCTTAGGGAAGCATTGCATTTAGAGCATTGGAACTGGTTTGAATCCATTCTTTTTGATTTAAAAATTAAGTTCAAAATAGCGGATTAAAATATTTATACAAAAGAATATTCTATTTTTGTATAAGTTTTATTCAATTCTAGTGGTCTATTTATTTTTTATAATTCTTAAAACTAGGAGCTCGATTGATACATAAAACTTAAATTCACAACCACCCATCAAAATTTGAACTCATTATATCCTTCTAAAAAACATATTTGCTAACTTATCCTTTCAAATTAAACTTTATTTAAAATGAAGAAATATATACTATTATTAATTGGCTTTTGCCTGTTTTTTAGCCCTAATGCCTGGGCACAAGAAGAAGAAAGCAGTTACGTAAAAGAGCATTACGATAAAGAGGAAGTTTATATTCCAATGCGAGATGGCACTCGTCTTTATACTGCTATTTACACTCCTAAAGAAAATGGTGATCATCCAATTATGATGCAAAGAACTTGTTACAGTATTGCTCCTTATGGCCCGGATGAGTATAAGCGTTCCTTAGGACCATCTCAATATTTAATGGAAGACAAATTTATTTTCGTTTATCAGGATGTAAGAGGAAGATGGATGTCGGAAGGGGAATTTACCAATATGACTCCAAATATTCCGGGCAATAAGCATAAAAAAGAAGCGGATGAAAGTTCTGATACTTATGATACTATAGAATGGTTATTGAAACATTTGAAAGGAAAAACAAATGGAAAAGTGGGGCAATGGGGTATTAGCTATCCTGGTTTTTATACGGCAGCAGCATTACCAGATGCTCACCCTGCCTTAAAAGCAAGTTCGCCTCAAGCACCAATTAGTGATTTCTTTTTTGATGATTTCCATCACAATGGTGCTTATTTGCAAAGTTATACTGCTGCGTATCCAATTTTTGGTTATCAAACCGAAGAGCCTACAACAGAATCTTGGTATAGAGAGGCTTTTGCTAGAATGAAAACTGCTAACGCAATTGATGGTTATGATTATCATATGGAATTAGGGCCTTTGAAAAATATTACGGAGAAAATTCATTTTGATAATGAGTTTTGGGAGCAAACTGTGGAACATCCAAATTATGATGAGTTCTGGCAGAAAAGAAGCATTATTCCTCACTTGGATGATATTAACCATGCCGTGATGACTGTAGGGGGATGGTATGATGCAGAGGATTTATATGGCCCTTTGAATATTTACAAGACCATTGAAAAAACTAGTCCTGATGCTTATAACACCATCGTTTTCGGACCATGGAGCCATGGTGATTGGGCAAGGGAAAAAGGTTTTCAGGCTGTAAATCATATTTACTTTGGAGACAGCATGTCGACTTTCTATCAAAAAGAAATCGAGCGTCCCTTCTTTAACCATTTCTTAAGAGATGGTGACGGAAAACCTGATTTGCCGGAAGCGTATATGTTTGATACTGGTTTAAAAGAATGGCAAAAATTCGATGTTTGGCCACCACAAATTCCAAAAACAACTTTAGGGTTTGCGCAAAACGGGAAGCTTTTGATAAATGATGAAGGTAGCAATGAAGATGAGTTCAGCTATATATCTGATCCTGCTAAGCCAGTTCCTTATACTTCATTTACGGAAAGCATAAGCATTACTCCTCGTGCTTATATGACGGATGACCAGCGACATGCTGCTCGCAGACCAGATGTTTTGGTTTGGGAATCGGATGAATTGGAAGATGATTTAACCTTAGCTGGGGAAATTGCCGCTAAACTGAAAGTTGCTATTTCTTCAACTGATGCTGATTTCATAGTAAAAATTATTGATGTTTATCCTGGGGGCCATGAAAATTACGAGCACAATCCAGAGAATATTGTGATGGGTAATTATCAACAATTGGTAAGAGCTGAAGTTTTCAGAGGAAGATTCAGAGACAGTTTTGCAGATCCTAAACCATTTGTTCCCAATGAGGAAGATGAAGTAGAAATTGCTCTACAGGATATTTTACATACTTTCAAAAAAGGACATAAGGTGATGGTACAAATCCATAGCACTTGGTTCCCATATATTGACAGAAATCCTCAGAAATATGTGGATAATATCTTTAAAGCCGAGGAAGAGGATTTTATCAAAGCCACAATAACTGTAAAAGGAGATTCAAAAATTGAGATTGGAGAGTTAGAAACAACACCACAATCTTTACAATTGGAATTGGATAGATAGATTTTTATTTCTTTATAAGAAAAACATAATTAACTGAAGCCTTGGTCATTTTGATCAGGGCTTTTTTTACAACTAATTTTTTCCAGACTGTGTCAATAAATAAACCTAAAAGAACATATTATGAAAAAACTATTAATCTTATTCACTTTTATTATTGTATCACACTTTTCATATTCTCAAAATCATTCTGTAGGTGCATCATATGGTTATGTTTTTGGTGGCGGGATAACAAAATTTGCAGTATTTGACGGTGCATCTTCCTACGAATATAAAAATGGAAACCAATTTAGTTTCGATTACAGTTTTAATTTACCGAATAAATTAAAATTGATTTCGGGTTTACAATTTCAGCAAAACTGGATGCGAGGACAAAACAGTTCTTCAACACCAGAAACCCGAACTTGGGATTTTAGGGTAGATAATTTGAATATCCCTATTCTTGCAAATTTCTCTTTCTCAAAATATTTCTTTTTGGAAGGAGGACCAGTACTAAATTTTCAGATTAGTGAAGAAGAATCTTATGGAATTGACCCTCAAAATGGAATTGGTTTATCATTTGGGCTAGGAGCAAAGTATGATATAGGAAAATTCAATGTTTTCATTAAATCACAAAATCAGATACAAACCATAATTCCTTTTGGCGGACAAAATTATCATGATCGATTAATTACCAATAGTCTTACAGTTGGTATTTTCTATAAGTTGTAAATCTTATTCAAATTTTTAGTCAAAGCTGCTCAAGTTTCCTATTTTTAGGCATATGAAAAAGGAAAACAGGCTTAAGTGGGTCATATTGCTGAATATCATCATTACAGCTTCTCAGATTATTGGAGGAATTGTAGGAAATTCCATGGCATTGATCTCCGATGCTATGCACAATTTCAGTGATGTTGCTGCCCTAATAATAAGCTTAGTGGCTATTGTTTTAGCAAAAAAAGAAGCTACTTACAGCAAATCCTTTGGTTACAAAAGAGCAGAGGTTTTAGCTGCTTTCGTCAATTCAGCGGTTATCATAGCGGTGGCAGTCTATATTATTATCGAGAGTATTCAGCGTCTTCAAATTACGCAGACGCTGGAAATCAATAATGACTTAGTGATTTGGCTAGCAGGGATTGCCATAGTTGCCAATGGATTAAGTGTTTTGTTTTTAGCTAAAGATGCAAAACACAGCATGAACATGAAATCAGCTTTCCTGCATTTGCTTTCTGACACCTTATTTTCCGTAGCTGTAATGGGTGGAGGATTAGCAATGAAATATTATGGTGTTACTTGGGTAGATGGCGTATTGTCAATCTTGATTGGTGTTTATTTAATTGCAACCTCTTGGCAGTTACTGTGGGGAACTACCAAAATCTTATTACAATTTGTGCCTGAAGGGATTAATATACCATTATTAGTGGAAGAAGTAGAGCAATTAAATGAAGTGAAAAATATCCATCATATCCATGTTTGGCAATTGGATGAGTACACCATTCATTTGGAAGCACATGTTGATTTGAAAGAAGATTTAAATGTCAGCCAAACAAATGAAATCCAGAAGAAAATAGAGGAATTATTGCATACTAATTTCTCCATTGGGCACATTACCTTGCAGTTTGAACACGGGTTGGAGGAAAATAAGAAATTGATTCAGTGATTACATTCTTCACTTAAACTTAGGCCTTTATTTCGGCAAAGCCGAAATGGTAACTCTCGCCAAGACGCAAAGGCGCAACGACCTCGCAACGTTAAAAAAGAAAAATGACTGTTTATACTATATTTCCTTTGCGAAAACTTTGCGGCTCGCGGCTTAGCGAGAAATTTTAAGCGTCTGAGACGCCTGCGTACATTTAGTTATATAGTAGCAAAAGAAAGATTGTACTTAATCCATATACTCTTCCCACCACTCTTGAAAAACAATCAACGCCCAAATATGAGCATGACTATCCTCTGGATTATTGGAAAATAATTTCTTTTTTAGTGCTGCAATACCATCCCAATCAAAAACTTCTTGTTTTTCGATTCGGTCTTTATCCAGCCATTTGTTTTCGATATCTAGTTTTAAATCTTTTCTAAGCCAATCTAATAGCGGCACTTCAAAACCATGCTTAGGACGATTATAGATTTTCTCCGGCAATATATCCCTGAAAGTATCTTGCAGAATCATTTTCTTTCTTTTGCCATTCACTTTGAATTCTTCTGGTAGGCTGTTTGCAAAAGCGACTAATTCATGATCCAAGAATGGAACCCGAACTTCCAGTGCATGTTGCATGCTCATTAAATCTACTTTTTGCAACATATCTCCTTGAAGAACCAGCTCTTGGTCAAGTTGTAAAGATTGATTTATAGATTTAGAGTTGATGGTGGATAACAAATGATCTTTCCATAAATCAAATGCCTCAAAATCAACATCTTCTAAAACTTCATTCGATAATAAATCTGTACTTTTTCTGGCACTTTGCAAACTTGCCAACATCCAATATTGTGATTGAATATCGAGTTTAGAAGCATCAGCAAATTTCTTCAATTGCCTTGCTAAATTTCCTAAAGGATTATTTCTTGACTTAGGTAATATATTCCATAGTGGGCTTAATGCGCTCACCATTTTTTCTTTTGCCCCGGGATGCCACAGACGGTATAAAGCAGCATGTTTATTATATCCAGCAAAAAGCTCATCCGCTCCATCTCCTGATAAAGTAACCGTAACATTTTCTTTGGTAAGTTGGCTTAAAGCATAAACAGGCAAAGCAGAACTATCGGCAAAAGGTTCGGAAAAACTTTTAAGCATTTTGGGTAAGTAGCCATATAAATCATCTAAGCTTAAAGAAAATATTTGATGTTTGGAGCCAATATGTTTAGCCACTGCATTGGCATATTCTGTTTCATCAAAAAAGGAATTTCCTTTATATCCAATGGAGAAAGTATGCAAACCTTCAACTTTTTTAGCAGCAATTGCTGAAATGATGGATGAATCAATGCCACCACTTAAAAATGTACCTAAGGGAACATCGGCTACCAATCTTCGCTCAACTGATTTTTCCATTAAAGATTTTAGCTGAACTTGGGCATCTTCATACGTGCCTTGAAAAGACTTTTCAAAAGTGGTTTTCAATTCATAATAAGAATTGAATTCAACGGATTTCTTTTTAACAACTGCATATTGACCTGGCATCAATTTCTTCACACCTTTTACCATGCTCATCGGGGCAGGCAAATAATTTAATTGCAGATAAGTATAAAGAGAATTGGTGTCAATGGTTTTTTCAATCCCAAATTTTAGAATGGCTTTAAGTTCGCTTGCAAAAATAAATCGGTCTTCATCTTCCAAATAGTAAAGTGGCTTAATGCCATATCGATCTCGAGCCACCAACATTTCTTCTTTTTGCTGGTCATAAAAAGCAAAAGCAAAAAATCCATTCAGCCTATTTAGAGCATCTTTTCCTTCATGAATCAATAATTGCAATAAAACTTCAGTATCAGATTCTGTTTCAAATTGAACACCTTTGCTGCTAAGTTCCTGACGCAGGCTTTTGTAATTATAAATCTCGCCATTGAATACTAACTGATAGCGCCCATCTTCTGCGGACATAGGTTGGTTTGCTTGAGGATTTAAGTCAATAATGGATAATCGCCTGTGACCCAAAGCTACAAAATCACCTACAAAAACTTTTTGAAAATCAGGGCCACGGTGTTCCAGTGTTTCCGTAGCCAAGGAAATATTAGGAAGGTTAAACCTGCCAATTTCATTAAATGCAAATACTCCTGTTATGCCGCACATGCTACGAAGATAAGAAATGAAATTAGCATGTGTTTATTAATATTTTAAATGTAAATAAATTTTAAAAGAAACATATAAATCCTCAATTTAATGGATAAATAGCTACTATTCTTGTCCGATTGGTTTTGATTTACTTTCGGTTAACTTTGTTTTTATATATTCTTTTAATTCTTCAAAGGACATATTTTGAGTGTCGTGACTTATCTTGTCACGTATATCCCTCATCATTTTTACTGAATCAAAAGTCTTTTTTTTATTCGTTTCCATAATTCACTAAGTCTTTTGGGTTTCTAATTTCAATCATTTTATAGCCGAACTTTAAATTTACTGCATTGTATCCATTTATTCTTTCAAGGTTTACAATGTGCTTAAAGTTCCAACTAGCTAAAACATCTACTTTATTTATGGTGGCCATAGCAATATGTCTGCAATCTTCTATACTGGATTTTCCAACTACTTTTTCTTCAATATACATATTAGCTAATTTAATTGCTTCGTCTGTTAATTCAATACGATCGAAGTAATAAGTGGGGTATTTTAGCAATAGGTTTCTTACATGAGTTGGCGCATTGATTAATTCCAAGTCTAACAAATCAGATACAACAAATTTGATTTCTTCATTTTCAAGCCTTTCAAATAATAATTTTGTTAGCTCATTAAATTCTTCATCGAAGAAACCGCCAACAATTGAAGTGTCAATATATATTCTTTGAATCATTACTATTAAGTTGAACTAATTACAAATTTAATCCAAATTAATTTAACTAATTTTCTACCCATAATTCAGGCTTAGCCCCCAAACTATGCAGCCACTGACGATAGTATAATCTGTATTTAGCCTGTAGTTCAATGTATTTCATGCGGGCATTGACTAAGCTCATTTGCCGATAGTTGATCAAGAAAATACTGCTTTCGCCTATTTCAAACTTTCTTAATTCAGCTGTTAATAGACTTTCATATTGAGTCACAATATTTTGATAGGTCTCTAGCTGTTGAGCAATATTCTCAAATGTGTTCTCATACTGCCTTGCTTTATTGCGAATGGATAATTGCTTTTGTTGCAACTCAAAATTGGTGTTTTCCAATTTGATTTCATTCATTCTCAGCTCACCTCTTGACTGTCTTAAAAACAAAGGCATGCTAAAGCTTATTCCCCAATTATAATTATCCAAACCTTGAATTTCATTTATGTTTCCGCTTGGATCTTGCAATAGATTGTATTCTACATTAAGCTTTGGTTTTAGCTTTTCCTTTTTTAACCTATTATCAATTTGAAGTTTTTGAATTTTCAACTCACTATCTCTGATAGCAGGATGCTCTTGTATGAAAATTGGTAAACTTGCCCTAAGACTGTCAATTTTATTTTGTGAAATATTGTTTATAGAAGAAGCCTTCAAATCAGACTCTTCTATAGGTTGATCTTTTCCCCACAAAAATGTGAAAAGATTCAACTTGGCATTTTCTAAATCCACCTCCAACTGTTGGTTCTGAATTGATAAATTTTGCAGTTGAATGGAGGCTTCCAGGGTGTCCACGGCTGGTTTGTCACCTTGCTCATAAGCCTTTTTATAGTTTTCAAAATTATCGGTTGCCAGTTCAATAGCATCTTCAATTACCTTTTTTTGATATTGAAATTTGGCAAATTGCCAATAGTAATTACTTCCTTCCAACAATATATCAATAAGTAAAAGCTGAGCCTCATTTTCGAAAGCCCTTCTGTCCACAAAAGCTTTTTGAAGAGCAGCTCTTCTATCATCAATAAACAAACCTTGCAATACGGGAACGCTAACTCCAGCATACCATAAACCTGCATTGGGCAAAGTAGCTTCATTGCTCAAAAACTCTCCAGTGGTCCAATCATAGCCACCTTGCAAAGTAATTCCTGTTCGGGTTGGCAAACTGATTCCTGACTCGCTGTACTGATAATAATTTTTCTGATCGTAGTATTTTTGTTTGTTTTTGGAAAAGAGTTGAGGGTCAAAGTTACCCTTTGCAGCCATGACGGCAAAGTCACCCATTTCTTTTAAATTTTCTGCTTGTTGAATTAAAGGATGATTTTCCATTACCAAGGACAGAAAATCTTGTTCACTGATTTGCTCTGAAAGCAGTGTATCTTGGGCTTGCATTGAAAATTGCACCCAAAATAAGCAGGCTGATAAAATGACTATATGTTTAGATTTAGCAATCATTTTTTATCCTTCGAGTCAAGTTTATTTTCTTCACTAGAAGAACCTGTATTTTCAGGTGTATAGAAATTTGGTGGGAATCCATTGATTTGTCTCCATATCTCATACCACACCGGAACAATATCTAATAATGCTAAACCACTAACACCACCGCCCACTCTCAAGGCATCTGGCCACTCAGGTTCCTCAGGGTCTTGTGCAATCAAGACACGGTATTTTCCATTTGAACTGATAAAGCGGTCTATTGCTACTACTTCTCCTCCAAAAGTACCGTATGTAACAATCGGCCAGCCTGAGAAAACAATGGAGGGCCAACCATCAAATACTAACCTAACTTCATTTCCTACATTAAAGAGAGGCAAATCTCTAGGAGTAATATACATTTCCACAGCATAATCAATATCTGCAGGCATAATGGACACTACCGATTCTCCTGCCTTAATATTTTCACCAATACCGGTGCTTACAGCTCTGGTGATATAACCATCTTGTGGAGCTCTAACATAATAAAACCCAAAACGAATTTGGTAATTAGTTAGCTGATTTTCCATTTTCACCACCTCTGCCTGTGAATCTTGTAACAAAGAGCGAGTGCTAAATAAATCAGAACGTGCTTTTTGAAGTTTATCAGTATACTCATTGTATATGGAATTCAATTCAATTTTAGCATTTAAATATTGGTTTCTACTGCTCAACAATTTGCTTTCCATACTGATTTTCTTGGCTAAGGCTTCTTGATATTTGGAAGTCCTCATTTCCAAATCAGTCAATGATTTTAGACCTTCTTCATATAGTTCTTTTTGCCTACCAAACTGTTTCTCAGCAATTTCTAAGTTGATTTGGGCTGCTTCATAATCGATGCTGTCAGCTTGTATTTTTAATTCTGCTTGTCTTAAATAATTTTTTGCCTGACTCAACTTAAGCCCTCTATTATCTTTGATTGCTTTTATCTGACTTTCAAGCGCATCAATTTTTTCTTTATAAAAACCTAATGATTGCCTTTTAGCATTTATTTGCTCTTGAGTTCTTTCTAGTAACTGAGGATCAAAATATTGATCTTTAGTTTCTCTGATAAAAAGGATAGTATCGCCTTTCTCAACCATATCCCCTTCCTGTACATACCATTCCTCAATTCTACCATCAATCATAGAATTCAATTCTTGTGGGCGCTGAGATGGGGAAAGGGCTGTAACTTGACCGTTTCCTCGGATGTTCTGAGTCCAGGGCAAGAAAGAGACACCAAGAAAAATCAAGAAAAAGATAATAAGCAAGCGTTTTAATACCTTATCAGCTTGTATTTCTTTGAACAGACTAAAAGAAGAATACTTTTTAGTATCAACTTTATCTTTTATGGAATATGGACTTATATTAAGCATTTTTATTCAAAACTATTTTCTCAAACCAATCATGATTTTTAACTCCATTACCCGGCACATCATACAGAACCTCTCCTTTTTCCATTCCAATCACCCTGTCACATTTTTCTAATATTCTTATATCATTACTTACCATGAGTACTGTTTGCTTATTATCTTTTTTACAAAGGTGTTCAATGAATCGATGTTTTTCTCCTTGTGAGATCATACCAAACACATCTTCCCAAAGAATTAAAGTTTTATTGCCAACAATACCTCTAGTCCAAAGTATTTGTTGTTTGATCTTTTTGGGGAATGTTCTATCTCCAGGGAATAACATACGTTGATATCCTTGTGCTTCGCTTTCCATAAACTTATCTAAACCAGTAAGTTTTGCAGCTTTTTGAATTTCTTCCAAGCTACTAAGGGGAGAACCAATGCTGATGTTCTCTTCTATTGTACCTTGAAATAGACCACCAGAACTCATGCAGTCACCAATATTTCTTCTTACTTCAGAAATGTTCAGATCCCTTAAAGCGGTTCCGTTAAACATAATGTTTCCCTCATAATTACTATACCATCCGGATATTAATTGAAGCAAAATAGATTTACCGGCATTGGAGGTTCCTGCAATACCTATTTTTTCTCCTGAATCAAAATTTAAATTTATCTTGTTTAAGAATGTGTGGTCGGTTTCAGTTTCCTTTAAATGGATATTACGAAGTTTTATCGCCATGCCATCTGATTTGTTCAATGGCTGGTTTCCGGACAGAAATTCTTCCAGTGGTTTATCAGTTACTACCGCTATTTTTTCCACAGCAGTAAGCACATCATAAACTGACTCAATGGTGAAAATCATTTTTTCCACAGAATTTATGATCAGGATAATGATGATTTCGGCAGCAACGAATTGTCCAATATTCATTTGTTGTTCTATCACCAATATACCACCAATTAGTAATAGACCGGCTGCCACTATGGCTTTGAACCCAATCATTAATGAGAATTGATTGATAATTACATCAAAATGCGAGCGTCTGGCTTTCACATAATTTTCAGTATTCTTATTGTTTTTTTCAAGCGGTAAGGTAGAATCGCCTGACATTTTGAAACTTTCAACATTTCGGGCCAGCTCTTCAAGCCAATGAGCAGTCTCATATTTATAATTCGATTCTACTATACTAGTTTTAAGTCCTTTTGGTCCTGTTAGTCGAACGATTAAGAAAATTAAAATGACCAGGAATATCGAAAAAATAATAAAGAATGGATGGTAAAATGATATTAAAGCTAATCCAAAAACGATTTGAAAGAAGGCGGTAGAAAAATCAATTAAAATTTTTGATAAGCCTTTTTGGACTGACATGGTATCAAAGAACCGATTGATTAATTCAGGTAAATAATCATGGCGCACTTGGTTAATTTTAAACCGAGGGATTCTATAGGCAAATTCAAAGGATGCTCGGGTGAAAATCTTTTGTTGCAAGACTTCATTTATAGTGAGCTGCCTAACTTGTAAAATACCATTGATGATAATTCCTAAAATCACTAAAAAGACTAGGATAATCCATGATGTGCTCACCTTTCCACCCATGATGAGATTGATGATGGCTTGTATTCCCAAAGGCAAGGATAAACTAATTAAACCTGCAAAAACAGCATATATATAGATTGTAAAGACAAAGCTTTTTTCAGGTTTAAGCAGGCTTATAAATCTCTTAAAAGGATGGACTTTATATTTTTCTGCCATTTTAGTTTTTTAGATTTTTAAGTATAATCTGGTAAAATACATTTGATAATTCATCTTTATCAGACTGTACATCAGATAAAGAGGGCATGTGCGCTGCAAAATATTGCTGATGCAAAATACCCACAATGCTTGTGGATGCCAAAGTGTTGGCATATTCGACTTCTGGATTGATTTCCAACATTATTGAAGCTAACCGCCTTGAAACTTTTTTAAAAGTTAAAAACAAGCCATACTGATTTTCTTTATCCACCTCTTTTGTTAAATATGCTTTAGAGGATTCCGATATCACGATATTGATTAATTGCTCAAAATTAAGAGCGTTAATGCTATTGTCATCTGTAGCAGGCTTACAAATCACCTCTATTGCCTTTTTTAATTTTGAATCAGGAGTTGATATATTATGAGTATGAAAGGCTAATTGAATATCTATCCAACTCCAATACCAATTATAAAAATACAGTAATAGTTTATGCTTGCTTTCAAAGTAGCGGTAAATTGAACTTTCAGTAGTACATAATGCTTTAGCCAACTTGCCGAAGGTAAAGCTTTCCAGTCCCATTTCATCTATCATTTGCAAAGATTGGGACAGTATTTTTCTTCCTAATTCAGAAGATTCAGGATCCTTTTGAAAAAGATGAGGGTTAAGCTCAATTTTTATAGAAGATAGTAAGTTATTCACCATTCGTAATTTTACACGCAATATTAAAAGTAATACTACCGAAAAACGAATAACTATTGTACTTGTTCAGAATTTATTAAAATATTTTTTCTGGATTTAAAATATTGTTGGGGTCAAATACCTTTTTAATGCCTCTCATTAGGTCTAACTTAACATCTCCCATTGCCATTTGCATATAAGGTCTTTTAGCAATTCCAATTCCGTGTTCACCAGATAGCGTGCCTCCCAAGCGAACTACTTCCTCAAAGATTTCCCCAATGCCTTCATTCACTTCCTTATTCCAATATTCATCACTTAAGTTTTCTTTCATGATGTTGATGTGGAGGTTTCCATCTCCTGCATGACCATAGCATACGGAATTAAAACCATATTTTTCTCCTACTTCTTTAATGAAAACAATTAAAGCGGGTAGATTTCCTCTTGGTACTACCACATCTTCTGCCTTAGTTAGAGAATAAGCATTTACTGCAGGGCTTACATTTCTTCTTAATTTCCACAGTTCATCTTTTCTGGCTTGAGTATCCGCAAAAAGGACTTCTCCGCCTGTGTCAAAATCTTCCAACACATTCAAAATGATTTCCGCTTCATTCATCATTACTTCCTCATCGTTGCCGTCAAGCTCAATCAACAAATGGGCTTTAATGTGATCTGGCAAATCTACACTTACGGTTTCTCCCATTTCATTTTTAATGTAATCTTGCGTTTTTTCGATGGCATCACGCTCCATAAACTCCATACCTGAAGGTGCCACCCCGGCTTTGAAAATGGCAGCGATTGCTCTACAGGCTTCTTCATTGCTGGTGAATGGAGCTAATAAAGTCACATCTTTTCTAGGGAAAGGTCTTAATTTGAAAACTATTTTGGTAATGATTCCTAAAGTGCCTTCACTTCCGCACATCAATTGAGTTAAATTATAACCCGTACTGTTTTTCAACACATTGGCTGCAGTCCATATAATTTCACCATTAGGTAAAACCACTTGCATGTTCAAAACATAATCACGGGTAACGCCATATTTCACAGCTTTTGGGCCGCCAGCATTTTCTGCTAAATTTCCTCCCAAAAAGCAAGTTCCTCTGCTTGATGGGTCAGGCGGATAAAATAATCCCTTTTCTTTAACAGCATTTTGGAAAACTTCCGTTATAACACCAGGCTCAACGGTAGCTTGTAAATTCAAATCATCTATAGATATTATGGTATTAAACTTCTCCATGCTAATGACCACCCCTTTTTTGGTGGGTAAAGCACCGCCACTTAAGCCAGTTCCGCCACCTCTTGGAGTGACGGGAATCAAGTGTTGGTTACATTTTTTCATAATGGCACTAATTTCTTCAGGAGTTGAAGGTTTTAGCACCACATCCGGCATGAAGGAATAGTCTTCGGTTTCATCGTGGGAATATTTATATTTGTCCTCATCTTGCAAAAAGGCATTTTTTGCCCCAACTATGCTTACCAATTCCTCAAAAATGCTTTGATTTGTAACAGTATCCATGATTATTTGATTTCTGACTAAGAATTATGCTTCAACACAAATTTAGGAAAATATATTCCATCCAATTGATTTTATTCCTACTGATTGTGATTTTCCTTTCGGGTTGTGTAACAAGCAAGAAAAAGAAAATCAGGGAGAGAAGATTAGATACCATTATACAAACAGCTCGCTCCTATACCGGCACACCCTATAAATGGGGCGGAGTAAGTCGCTCGGGAATGGATTGTTCAGGTTTACTTTTTGTCAGTTTCAAAGCAGGTGATGTCAATATTCCTAGAGTTTCCAAAGATCAGGCGAAAGTAGGTAAAAAAGTAAAGTTCAGAAAGCTGCAAAAGGGTGATGTAGTCTTTTTTGCAATGGGAAAAAGGCGCAGAAAAATTACCCATGCCGGATTGGTAACAGAAGTCAGAGGCAAAAATGACGTACGCTTTATCCATGCCTCATCAAGTGTCGGGGTAGTGGAAGCCAATATTTATACTGATTACTACACAAAAAAATTCAGGAAAGCCAGAAGGTATTTTTAGAAATGGATTTTTTCCATAGATTTGCAAGCCGTTGATTATTGTTTACTGTCAATTGTCTATTTATAATTTGGGGCATTAGCTCAGCTGGCTAGAGCACCACGCTGGCAGCGTGGGGGTCAACGGTTCGAATCCGTTATGCTCCACAAAAGCTACTTCGCAAGGAGTAGCTTTTTTAATTTAGTATAAAATCAATTAATTTGAAGCCATAAACTATTTAAGAAGTAGTAAATCTAGGGCATTAGCTCAGCGGTTAGAGCGTCCCGATGCATCGCAACGGGATGGTCATCGGTTTCTTGCCTTTCAGTCAGGACAAGCGATCACCGCTATGCACTTAAAGCTACTTCGAGAGGGGTAGCTTTTTTCTTTCCTCACCATCATTATTAACATTATATTTTTCTCGACTGAAGACCCATTAACAATTGCGCAATAGAAAAGCACAGTTTCTTTATAGTTTTTTTGTTATATTGAATATTCAATAAGACTTTACTTACCACCATGTTGTTTTTATGGCAAATAAAATTTCAAATAGCGATGAACACCAAAACCAAGAAAGAGAACTTTTACTAGCCCAAATAGAATCTCTAACCAAAATAGGAACTTGGGAATTAGATTTAAAAGAGAATAGTTTAAGCTGGTCTGACGGTGTTTTTCATATGCTGGGTTATGAACCACAAGAATTTGAAGTAACTTTTGACAAGGGGATAGAGGTAATCCATCCGGAAGACAGAGAAAGAGCTACTGCCCTGATGGAAGATGTTTTACAGAATGATGTGGAATACTTTATTGAAAAACGACTACTCACAAAAGCTGGAAATTTAATTCATGTTCGCTCAAAAGCCAATATATTCTATGATGACAAAGGAAACCCAATTAAACTTATCGGGGTATTTCAAGACATTAGTGATTTTGTAGAAACACAAGAACAATTAACTGAACAGAATACACTTACTCAAGACATCATACGAAACCTACCATCTGCTTTCTTCCTCTTTAATGAAAAAGGGAAGCACTTATTATGGAACAATCAGTTGGAAGAAATTACGGGATATAGCCATGATGAAATCGCTTCTCTTTCACCACCGGACCTATATAATGGTAAAGAAAAGGAAAAGGTTAAATATCACATCAATGAAGTTTTTGAAAAGGGATATACCGAAGTGGAGGCTTGGTTGAGCACCAAAAATAACGGAGAGGTACCTTTGTATTTTACAGCTTCCACTATTCAATATAAAAGTGAGCGTTGCATTTTTGGTACGGGTACGGATATTAGCAAAAGACTTCACCTATTACATGAATTGGAATTGCTTATTAGCAATACGGATGAGGCTTTTATGTATATTGATCAAGAGCTAAATGTGGTTTCCTATAACCATCAAATGAAAACCCACTATGATTTACTTTTTCATAAAGTGCTTAAAAAAGGACTTAATCTCAAGAATTTAGTAAGGGATGACCAAAAAGAGGAGCTGAATGAAATTCTAAAGCAGGTTTGGAATAAAAAGCAAGCAAAGAGTATTCTAAAAATTTCACTTGATGGGGAGAAAAGGTATTATGAGTTGAAATTCAAACCTATTTTATCAGAAGATAATAAGGTAAATGGCATATTTATTACTTCACTTAATGTAACAGAAACCCATACAGCCAACATTGCACTTAAAAAAAGCGAGCAAAAGCTACAGCAAGTATTGGACAGTTCATTGGATACTCTTTGTACCATAGATGAAGATGGAATTTTCCAAATGGTCAGCCAATCATCTGAGCAATTGTGGGGCTATAAACCCGAGGAATTGGAAGGGAAGTCTTTCATGGGTTTTGTAATAGAAGAAGATAAGGAGATGACTGCAAAAGTTGCTCTAGAAATTAAAGAGGGAAGACAATATAGAAATTTCGAAAACCGATACCGACATAAAAATGGTCAAGTGGTGCCTGTGGTCTGGTCTGCCTATTGGGAGGAAGGACAAAATCTAATGAACTGTGTGGCAAGAGATGCTACCGATAAGAATAATGCAGAAGAGCAATTAAAACTTAGTGAAAGAAGGTTTAAATCCCTGGTGCAAGAAGGGGGCGACTTGATAGGAATATTAGATTTTGATGGAAATTACAAATATGTAAGCCCCACTTCTACCACTATTTTAGGTATTAGGCCAGATGAGTTTATAGGCGAGAATGCTTTTGATTTTATACATCCTGATGATAAAGAGTGGGCAATCAAGGAATTTGAAAAACTGGAAAATGAAAAACACGTCCAATTACCCGCATTTCGATTTAAAAACAAAGAAGGTGAGTGGAGATGGCTGGAATCCCATATTTCAAATTTACTTGATGAACCTTCAGTTCAAGGAATTGTAGCCAATTCGAGGGATGTAACTGAAAGAATAAAAATAGAAAAGGAATTAAAAGAGGGCAAAGAAAGACTTGAGCTTATTATGAAAGCAGGCTCTGAAAGCATTTGGGATTATGACCCGCTAAAGGACGAACTATTTTTAGGTGAAGGATACCGCAAAAAATACGGCTTAAGTTCCTCTGGAAAATTAAACAATATTGAATTACATGATTCACTTGTTCATCCAGATGATTTCAAAGATTTTAAATCTAGTATTACAAGAGCTCTTGCTGACCCGAAAATTACGGAATGGACAGAAAATTATCGTTTTAAGAAAAAGGATGGTGACTACGCTAGAGTAGAAGATAGGGCCGTCATATTAAGGGATGAAAAAGGCAAAGCAATTCGTGCGGTAGGTGCCATTAAAGATGTCAGTCGGCAGTATTTAAGCAATAAACTCGATGAGATTGAAAAGGAGTTGATGGAAGGCAGTATTAAAGCGGAAAAATCAATTCAAGAATTGTTACAAGAATATTTAATGGGAATAGACTCATTATTTTATGGGATGAAAACATCTGTTACATCCATAGAAAAAAACAGACTTAAAAACTTTAATTCACCTAACCTACCAAAAGAATATTTAGAAGAAATTGAAAACTTACCCATTGGTTTAAACCAAGGATCTTGCGGAACAGCGGCCTATTTGAAGCAACAAGTAGTTGTAAAAGATATCCTTAATGATGAAAGATGGGAAGGTTATACTGAATTAGCTATAAAATATGACTTTAAATCATGCTGGTCGGAACCCATATTTAATAATAAAGGAAATGTTATAGCCACTTTTGCTATTTATAATGATAAGGTCAAAGCACCTGAAGATTTAGAAATTAACATTTTTGAAAGAGCAAGTAGGCTTGTTTCTCTTGTGCTTCAAAATTTTACATATATAAAAAGCATTCAAGAAAGTAGCGAAAGATTTAAATATATCAACAAGGCTACCAACAATGCTATTTATGATTGGAATATAAGGGATGATCAGTTTTATTGGGGTAATAGTTTAACACGTGTTTTCGGTCACAAAATCAATGAAGATAGTTTTAGCTTAAGAGACTGGGCAAAATGGATACATCCCGATGAGCTAGATGAAGTCTTGCAAAACTTGGATATGTTCTTGGCAAATCCGGATGAATTCAAATGGTCTTATGAATATAGATTTAAAAATGTAAAAGGACAATATGCTTATGTAGAAGAAGTTGGTTATTTATTAAGAGATGAGAATGGTCAACCCCTAAGAATGATAGGTGCTTTAAGAGACCAATCTCAATACAAGCAAGACCAAATAAAACAAGAGCTTCAATATGAACTCTCTCAATTCTTTAAAAAGGAAGAAAGCTTAGATAAAGTTCTTGCTAAAAGTATTAAATACTTAAGTCAGTTTGGTGGTTTTCAAGCTG
Source organism: Bacteroidota bacterium (assembly GCA_051747245.1). Lineage (GTDB taxonomy): Bacteria > Bacteroidota > Bacteroidia > Cytophagales > Cyclobacteriaceae > Marivirga. The sequence goes on along the minus strand of JBNJFX010000003.1, from coordinate 96,656 downwards.
GAGAAATTTGGTTAATGAGTCAAAATCATAAAGACCTTCATCTTTCTGCATGGTACGCTAAAAGTGGAGATAAAGAAGTTTTTTACGAGGAGAATTCTAAAAAGTCATTTCAATTTGGAGAAGGTTTGCCAGGTGCAGTGTGGAAGAGCCTTAAAAATGAGGTGTGGAATGAAATTGATGAAAATTCAGATTTTCATCGTTATGAATTAGCAAGAAAGGCAAATCTAAAATCTGCCACAGCCTACCCTTTATTTTATAGGGAGAAGATAATTGGGGTCATGGTACTTTTCTCAGATGAGGAATTAAAAGTAAATGATCATAATGTGATGTTTTATAATAATTTAAAACATTATCTCGGGGCAGAAATATTAAGAAAGCAACAAGAAGAGGAACTAAATCTCTTCTTTAACAGTGCCCCTGAAATATTAGCTATTGCAACTTCAGACGGCAAATTTGCTAAAGTGAACCCAGCCTTTTCAAAATTGCTAGGTTATTCACAGGAAGAGTTAACATCAAAACCATTTAGTGATTTTATCCACCCCGATGATTTAAAGGGAACAATTTCTGAATATGATGACAGCTTAGAGAAAGACAGAACTACCAACAGTTTCTTAAATCGTTACAAAACAAAAAGTGGAGATTATAAATGGATTTCATGGAGTTCTTCACAAACTTTTGGAGGAGAAGAAGAATTCTTTTTTGCTTTTGGTAGGGATGTTACAGAAACAATAGAACTGCAAAAAACAGTTGAAAATGCTAGTAAATTAGCTAAAGTCGGAGGATGGGAAATAAATCAACTAACAAATGAACACTTTTGGTCTCCTATGACGAGAGAAATTCATGAAGTTCCTGAAGATTTTTCTCCAAACTTAGATGAAGCAATTAGTTTTTATCACCCAAATTTCCAGGAACAGGTAGTTGAAGCCGTAGAAAATGCAATACAAAATGGAGAATCATTCGATTTTGAGGCTCTAATTACCACTTATAAGGGTAATGAAAAATGGATTAGGGCAATTGGAAATGCTGAAATGCTTGAGGGAAAATGTGTCCGGCTTTACGGTAGTTTCCAAGACATTAATGATCGGAAAATGATAGAACTGCGATTAGAGAATATTTCTAATAATATTCCGGGTGTTATTTTCCAATATCATTTAAAACCAAATGGGGACGACATGCTGGATTTTGTAAGCAAAGGTTCAGAAGAAATTTTTGGTTTCACCCCTGAAGAATGCATGCAAGATACCGCAAAAATATGGAAGCTGATTGAAGCGGGTGGCGACTTGACTCCCATGAAAGAATCAATCTTGAATTCAGCGCAAACATTATCTCAATGGCATGCCATATGGAGATACCAACACCCTGATGGAAATACTTATTGGCATGAAGGTTTTGGAAACCCAAATAAAAAACCAGATGGATCAGTAATTTGGGACTCAATTATTATAGACATAACTGACAAAAGGAAAGCGGAAGAGCAAATTAGATTAGCAAATCTGGCGCTTGAAAAACATGCACGAGATCTAGAAATTTCAAATGCTGAACTTGAACAATTTGCTTATGTAGCTTCACATGATTTACAAGAACCACTTAGAATGGTCTCTGGCTTTTTAACTCAGCTAGAGAAAAAATATGGACATCAACTAGATGAAAAAGCCAATCAATATATTGATTTTGCTGTTGATGGAGCCAAAAGAATGCGGCAAATTATTTTAGACTTGCTTGACTATTCTAAAATTGGCAAAACAGAAGAAGAAAACACAGAAGTTGACTTAAATGAAGTAGTCTATGAAGTGTGTTTGCTTCAGCGTAAACAAATGGAGGAGCTCAATGCCAATGTTGAATTTAAAAACCTGCCTAAGTTTTATGGAAATCCAACGCCACTAATTCAACTATTCAGTAATTTAATTTCAAATTCCTTAAAATATAGTCGCCCTGATGTCCCTCCAAAAATTATCATCAGAGCCAAGGAGTTAAAAAACGAATGGAAATTTTCTATTAAAGACAATGGTATTGGAATTGAAGAAGAATATTTTGACAAGATTTTCAATATTTTTCAACGACTTCATAATAAAAACGAATATTCAGGTACTGGAATGGGCTTGGCAATCGTTAAAAAGATAATTGAAAATTTAAATGGACGCATTTGGGTAAATTCAGATGCGGAAAAAGGAAGTACATTTTATTTTACCTTACCTAAATCTTAATCTCCACTAATGAGATGTAATTTTAACATCTAAATTCAAGAAATCTATTTCGTATATTTTAAATTAAACAGCATTATATTTAATAAATATTTTGTAATTTTCTAATATAAATTATAAATATGGCATTTGTTTTTGTGTTTAGCATGATAAAAGTCATTGAAATTGAGTGGGTTTATATTTTTAATTACGATTAGAGTAAGTAATTTAGATGTAAAGTTTGTAGTCTAAATTAAATGTTTTATACTGTCTAAAGGTGCTTTTATTAGAATGTAATATCAATTATTAGAGTGATAGTTCAGCCTTTAGTATTTTTTATAGCTTTAAGGTTTAAAAAAAATATGAAATGAAGATTAATGTTTAAGGACAAACTTTAATTGCAATTAGATATATATATTAATAGTGAATTTTACCCGTTAAATATGGGGCTATCAAAAGCCTTACAAACAAATAAACGCATATGAAACCTATCCATTTACTTTTAGTAGAAGATAATGAAGGGGATATCATTTTAACCCAAGAAGCTTTCGAGGAAAGTAAATTTATCCATACTATGGAAGTGGCCAAAAACGGTAAGGAAGCCTTAAATATCCTTTTACAAAAGGAGGGGTATGAAAATAGCAAAGAACCAGATTTAGTATTATTGGATATTAATTTGCCAATAAAAAGTGGGCATGAAGTACTTCAAGAAATTAAAGCTATAGAATCAAAAAGGCATATTCCTATAGTTATATTTACTACCTCTTCATCTCAAAGAGATATTGATTTAGCTTATTCACATAATGCTAATTGCTATGTGACTAAACCAGTTGAAATCAAGGGTTTTATGGAAGCTATTTCTAGCATTAAGCAGTTCTGGTTTAGTATTGCCAGCCTCCCTAATCGAGTAAAATGATTTTTTATTATGAAAGGGACAGAAAGCAGATATAATGTTTTAGTAGTAGAAGATAATCTTGGTGATTATGTCCTGATAGAAGATTATTTGGAGGAAACCAATATAATTAAAAAGCTTTTTAGAGCAGAAGATTTTAAACATGCTAAACAGATTTTATCAGAGTCTGATAATGAAATTGATATAATTTTATTGGATTTGAGTTTGCCTGATAAAAAAGGTGAGCCACTACTTAAAGCAATTCATGGATTATCTCAAAATAAGCCAATCATCATTTTAACGGGTTATCCTGATGCAGATTTTGCCATTAAATCTTTGTATTTAGGGGCTTCAGATTATTTGGTTAAAGATGTTTTGAATAGCACGGTTCTACATAAAAGCATTCTTTATAATATTGAACGAAATAAAATATTAGTAAACCTAAGAAAATCAGAGCAACGCTATTCCAATCTATTCCACTTTAGTCCTTTACCCATGTGGGTTTTTGACCGGGAGACATTGAAATTTTTGGATGTAAACGATGCGGCTATTGAACATTACGGTTATTCTTATGATGAATTTCTCAATATGGATATTACTCAAATTCGTCCTGAGGAAGATATGCCAGCCTTGAATGAATCAATGAAAAGGATTAGGAAATCACATGAGAATATATTCCATGGCGAATTCACTCATATAAAAAAAAATGGCGAGCATATACGAGTAGAAATACGTTCCAACAGTTTTGAGTACAAAGGGCGGAAAGCGCAAATTATATTAGTGAATGACGTAACCGAAAGAAATAGGCATATAGAAGCAGTTGAAAAGCAAAATGAAAAACTTAAGGATATTGCATGGACCCAATCTCATGTAGTAAGAGCCCCTTTGGCTCGATTAATGGGCTTGGTTAATTTATTAAATGATGATAAAGTTTCTGAAGATAAAAAGAATGACTTTTATGAGCATATTCAAAAATCGGCAGAGGAATTAGATGAAATTATAAAGGGAGTGGTAGGTAAATCACAACAAATTGAAATTAATGATGATATAGAATGAAAACTGAAATCTTAATAATAGATGATGATGAAATATCCATCATGTTGACAAAAATTTTACTGGACGATCACCCCTATTTCGGGCATATAAAAACATTTTCTGATGGAACTTATGCATTGGAATATTTAAGATCAGATTATTCTATTGATACCAATTACCACATTATTTTGGATATTAATATGCCGCTTATGAATGGGTGGGAATTTTTAGAAGAAGTTAAAAAGTTTGCATCTGCAAACAACACCTTTGTATATATGTTAAGCTCCTCTACTGATACGGTAGATATAGAAAAATCTAAACAGTTTGATCTAGTAAAAGATTTTTTTTGCAAACCACTTAAAGAAGAACATTTAAATAAAATTCAGTAGTTTATTTTTAAATAAAAACAGCCCCGACCATGAAGTCAGGGCTTAACGGGAGTCTACTGAACTACTTCAATTACGCTCCCCCCGCTCTTTGCAACTCCTCTAAATCAATCTGCTTTTGATTAGACTTAAACTTGTCACCTAAACTAAATTTATACCGAAGATTTAAGCGTATGCCTTGTTGATACTTATACTGGTCTATCCTTGTGATATTTTGATTTACAAGTGATGATCCTCTATGCCTTAAGCTTCTAAATATATCGTTGAAAGCTGCTGAGATATCTAACTTGTCATTAAGGAATGATTTTTTTACACTTATGTCTGCAAACCAATATCCCCTCATCCTATATAATCCATAAACCTCAGGACTTTGATAGGCAGTCAATAGTTCCATCTTAAATTCTTTTGGAAGGCTAAAGCTATGTGTACTTCTCATATTGAATGTACTTCCCTGGTTCAGCTGTGGCACACCTTCTGCCACGGTACTGAATTTTTTATGAGACAGTATCATTTGAGTATTACTTTGCCAAAAATCTGCAATTTGAACAGGTGCCAAAACGCTTATATTGTAAGATTCCATTTGGTCAATATTCCCTATAAAAAAGACCGTATTATTATTGGACGGGTCAACAGTTGGAATTTCACCTATAAAATCCTTTGCCCTGTCATAGCCTAAGGTTAAATTGTACTGTTCGGCAAAAACCTGTGTAAAGGAAATACCATCCGTGAATTTTGATCTTAATTCTGGATTACCCACTAAGTAGGAATAAGGATCCGTGTACATAATGCTAGGATTCAAAAATATATAAGGTGGTCGGCTAATTCTTCTAGAATAATTAAAATTAGTTGTATAATTATCTGTCCACTTATGTTGTAAAAATACGCTTGGAAAAAGATTTATAAAGTCCCTATTGATTTTATTGGCTGATTGAGCAGCTTCTCCTTCCATAATAGTATGTTCAGCTCGAAGTCCGCCTTTTAGAGTGGTTTTATCATCAAACTTTTTACTGAAATCTACATAAGCAGCATTTATTTGTTCTGTATATTCAAACTGGTTAGAACGTTCTTCATCAAATGATCTGCCTTCTTGATTATTTAAATAGAAATCCAAAGAGTTGTTTGAAGTAACTTTACTGTATTTTAAACCTGCTTCAAACTTTGTATTAATGCTTTCTAAATCTGTTTCATAATCTGATTGGATACTTTCAATATTAAAGAATGATTCATTATCACTACTTAGTTCCTCATATCGTTCTACTCCATTTTCAAAGTAGTGATTTTGAAATAGAGATTGCTGATATGTGTTTAAATCGGCATAGCTGGCGTCTATACTAACTTTTGAGATGTCCGATATTTTATAGTTGAAAAATCCATTTAAAGTATGGTTATGTGTCTGTACCTCAACATCATTAAAGGCATTAACTTCAAATGTATTTTCACCTTCCGATATATTATTTTCAGTGTCCCAATTGTTATCTCTCAATTTGCCGGTTCCTCTGTAGTTTATACCAAATGTTATGGCATCATTTAATTGATAATTTAATCCCATGTTGATATTGGCTTTATAAAGATCTCTTCTGTCTTCTACAATTTGATTTAATTCAAAATCATTTTGAGCTACAGTCCTTCTGGTTTCCATATCTCTCCAGAAAGGAGTAGAACCACCATCTAAATTCACAAAATAGCCTAAACCATTTTTCTTGCCGCTCAAGTTTACACCACTTATATTGGCATGAGTACCATTGTAACGATAATTGTTAAAAATGCTCCCACTTAATCCGCGAGTCGTATTTTTCTTAAAATTGATGTTAATAACACCACCTGCTCCTTCTGCATCATATTTTGCTGACGGATTGCTAATAACTTCAATGTTTTTAATTGATTCTGCTGACATTCCCGCCAACATCGATTTTAAATCTTCTCCGCTTACGTAGGTAGGTCTTCCATCTATCATTATTCTGGCGCCCTGTTTACCGTTTACAGATATTTCGCCATCCTGATTTACCCATACGCCTGGAGACTTGCTGATGGCTTCCAATGCAGTAGTCCCATCATGTAAACTGGTGTTTTCCACATTCATCACTACTTTATCGGCATAGGTTATAAACTGTGGGCGCTGAGCTTTTACCTCAACTGCCTCTAACATTTCTGTGCTGTTTTGCATTTTAATCACTCCTAAATCAATTTCAGTAGCGGCTTCTGTTTTGGAAATGGATTTAAAATAATCTTCCAATCCCATAACTGAAATTTTTAACAAATACTGTTTTTCATTTGTAATAGCTAGTAGAAATGCTCCATTGATATCAGAAGTGGCTCCATTCACTAAGCTACTGTCTTGTAAGTTTAATAATACAATGTTAGCAAAGGGGATTGCTTCATTATTATCATCCACTATCTTTCCGCTAATTTGCTGTGCGTTCATTTGAAAGGCAGCCATCAAGAAGACTGCCAAAATTCCGATTGTTAATTTTAAATTTTTCATGTTTTCGGGGGTTAAGTTTGTAATCGATTTGATGCAAACTTGCTCAGGATGTGCTATTTCTATCCTACTGTTTTGGATGAAGTGGGAATATTTCGACTTGAAATGGAATTAAAGCTGGATGAAGTATTCGGGAAAAACTGTGTATTTTAGCAATTCAAGATATTTCGGTTTATGAAAAGAATATTTAGTAAGAAGAATGGGAAGAGATTGCTGCAGGCAATAGTAACCTCTTATGTTCTTTATTATGTGATTTCCTACATTTTAAATGGAGAATTAGAGGGGCCTCTGAAAATGCTTTCGGTTGAATTTATATTTGTGGCCCTGTATATTACTGTCACATTTTTCATCCTTACTTATATTTCCTCCAGATTCAATAAATTAAGTGCTAAAAATGAACAAATCTGGTGGATTCGCTTTTTGGAGCTAATTCTAGTAATTGTGGTAGGAATCCTATTGAATTACTTATTGTTTGTGTTGCCTACTATATTACGCCATGGACAAGAAATAATGTTAAAACAACCTGATGGAAGAAGCCGATTAATTTATTCACTTCATTTAATAGTGGTTTTATGTTACTATTATTTTGTTGAAAGAATCAATACACAGAGTCGATTGAAAGACTTTGAGCTGAAATCGGAGCGCTTATTAAAAGAAAATACCGAAGCACAACTTTTAGCTTTAAAAAACCAAATCAATCCTCACTTCCTCTTTAATAGTTTTAATATCCTCAATTCCTTAATTGAACTCGATCCGGATAGGGCAAAACAGTTTTTAGAAAAACTATCCAATATTTATAGAGTGTTTCTTGAAAATATCAATGAAAGCCTGATTCCACTTAATAAAGAAATAGAGGTGATGGAAAGCTATAGTGCGTTATTGCAAACCCGCTTTCAAAACCATTTGAATATTGACATTAACCTAAAGGAAAACAATTCGAATTGGCTTGTTCCTCCGGGGGTAAGCCAAATGTTAATGGAAAATGCTATAAAACATAATGGCTTTAACAAAAATAAACCGCTTATAATTGAAATTTATAAAGAAGGAGAATTTCTGGTTGTTAAAAATAATAAACAAGTAAGAAATGAACCCTCTACCTCAACAGGAATCGGATTGAGAAATATAAAAGCACGATATGAATTACAAGGCAATCAGGAACTGTTGATTGAAAATACAGATCAATTCTTTACGGTAAAGGTGCCATTACTTAAACCACAAGCTTCATGAACTACATCATCATAGAAGACGAGTTTTTAGCTGCTCAATTATTAGAAAAGAAAATTAAAGAAATCAGACCTAAATGGCGATGTGTTGCCAAATTGGAATCAGTATTAGAAGCTACAGAATACTTAAGCGAACAAAATGATTTCGAATTGGTCTTTTGTGACATTCACCTTTCGGATGGAAAAAGCTTTGAAATATTTGAAAAAACGGAAGTTACCCAACCGGTCATTTTCACTACTGCTTATGATCAATATGCAATTGAGGCTTTTAAAGTGCACAGCATTCATTATTTGCTAAAACCGCTCAAAGATGAACAGCTTAAGGAGGCTATTGAAAAGTTTGAATCTCAAAATTCCCAAGGCAAAGCTTCTCAAGATGATAGAATGCAAGCATTACTAAAAGCAAGTGATGAAAGAGGAAAAAGTAGATTTCTAGTGAAAAAAGGGCAGAATATGAAGATAATTCCTGTGGAGGAAGTGGCGTATTTCTATTCTCGGGATGGCTTGACTTATTTAATTACCACTTCGGATGAGAGCTTCCTTTTAAATGATACTTTAGAACAATTGGAATCTGCCTTAGACCCAAAATGCTTTTTTAGAGCCAATAGGCAGTATATAATTCACATCAATTCGATTTCTGAAATAGAACCTTATTTTAAAGGAAAACTATTTGCCCACCTAACCCCCAAGCAAAAAGAAGATTGCATCATAAGTCAGGCTAAGGCAGCTAGTTTTAAGGAGTGGTTAAATGAAAAATGAAAAGCTTAATTGCTTTTCACTCTTTGGTAAACTAATTTCTTTTGTTGTTTTTTTGAGTTAATAAACCCGGTAATAAAGGGAAATAATATGGCTGATGTGATTACTATTGTCTGTATAATAAGTTCTTTGTTCATTTTGTTTTCTTTAATGTATAACTATTAACGGCTAGAAATTTAATTTAGTTGACCGTTATGTCTTTATATTTTAATTAATTCATTTTAAATCAGATTCAATATATCACTATTATGATTTCAAATAAAGAAAAAGCAGGGCATTTTTTAAATCTAATTGGCGAAGCTAAGATTGAAGAGGCTTTTGAATTTTATGTGGCTGAGGATTTTAAACATCACAACCCCTATTTTAAAGCAGATGCGCAATCCTTGCAAAAGGCTATGAAAGAAGATGTAAAAGCAAATCCTAAAAAGGAATTGAAAATTTTAAGGTCATTGGCAGATGGGGATTTAGTGGCTGTTCACTCTCACGTAAAACAGCAGCCTGATGATAATGGCTTTGTTTTTGTCCATTTTTTTAAATTTAGAGAAGATAAGATTATTGAACTTTGGGATTTGGGACAGGAAATTCCTGATCAAAGTATAAATGAAATCGGAATGCTTTAAGCTCTTTAACAATTTAAATACACGCTTACAACTGAGCGTCCAATTTCGTTAAGTAAGTGAATTCCCTATCCTTTTTCTGCCCGCCTGTCTGTACTGGCAGGCACAACCATAGGCGAAAAAGCAACTCATTTATAATCGGCAAATGCTGCTGTTTACAATACTTAAATGACTACCTTTGATTTTTAATTTTTCACACCTAGAGTTCCTAGTCGTTTATTCGTTGATAGGAACAATTAAATCCTAAATATGCGATTCGAAGAACTGAATATTATTGCGCCCATTTTAAGAGCGCTAAAAGAAGAAAATTATACAAAACCCACTTCTATTCAAGAACAAGCCATTCCGTTTTTGTTAGATAAAAATGACATCATGGCGAGTGCTCAAACAGGGACAGGAAAAACGGCAGCATTTGCAATTCCTATTCTGCAGCATCTTGAAAATGAAAAGTCTAATTCAAAAAAGATCAAGTCATTAATATTGACCCCAACCCGTGAATTAGCCATTCAAATAGGGGAAAGTTTTAGCACTTATGGAAAATATACTTCCATCAAAAATACTGTGATTTTCGGTGGTGTAAACCAAAACAAACAAACCGCTGCTATCAGAAATGGAGTAGATGTATTGATTGCAACTCCTGGTAGATTGCTCGATTTAATGAATCAAGGGTTTATCAATTTAAAAGACATTCAATATTTCGTTTTAGATGAAGCCGATAGAATGTTGGATATGGGTTTCATTCATGATATCCGAAAGGTAATTGCAGTTTTACCACAAAAAAGACAATCACTATTTTTTTCAGCCACAATGCCCGATACCATAGTGGAGCTTTCAAGAAAAATCTTGAATAACCCAAAAAAGATAGCCGTAACTCCGGTTTCTTCAACAGCTCAAACTATTCAGCAATATTTATATTACACCAATAAATCCACTAAGAAAGATTTATTGCTGCATATTTTGAAAGACCCTAAAATGGATCAGGTTTTGCTTTTTGACAGAACCAAACATGGTGCGGATAGAATTGTAAAAGAACTGAAGAAGAAAAATATAACTGCTGCAGCAATTCACGGAGACAAAGCCCAAAATCAAAGACAGAAAGCACTTAATCAATTTAAGGATAAAGAAATTCGGGTTTTAGTGGCGACTGATATCGCAGCTCGTGGAATAGATATTGATAAGTTACAATATGTTGTCAATTTTGATATTCCCAATGTAGCAGAAACTTATGTTCACCGAATTGGTCGATCAGGTAGGGCTGGTGAGGCGGGAGTTTCTATTTCTCTTTGCGAACCAGAGGAAAATGATTATCTGAAGGATATTCAGAAGTTGATCAATCAGAAAATACCAGTTGTGAATGAAAATCCATTTCCTCAAACGGATAAACCCATGACCACAGCTGAGAAAAAAGAATTTGAAAAAGAAAAGCAACGCAGAAAGCAAGAATTCTTTGCCAATAGAAAGAAAAACGGAAACAGAGGAGGAAGAAGGTAAACTTGGTTTTAAACTCTTCAATTTCATTTTATCCTGCCATCATTTTTTTCGCTAAAGCGAAAAACCTTTTGTTTTCTTTTATCTCTTTTGTGGTTAAAAAGTAATCTTTGCTTGTATAATTAACAGTAGCATATACCCACCACAAAGAGACAAGAGAACACATAAGAAAACAACTAAAGTTATTTTTCAGAATTGAAATAAAATAATGAGTTTCAAAACTAAAAGTAATTGCATTAGCAGCCAGACAAATGGATTAGTGATGAAAATGAAGTGTGACAAAGTAAGACTAATCAATTCTGATTTTGTAATTTTAGATTTCAACTCAAAATATTCAATATGAAGCGCACTATTATATTCATCTTATTTATTTTAGGTTCATTTTTTTCAAGTGCTCAGGAATTAATTACTGCATACGAAAAATCCAACGGAACGGAAACAGCTACCTATCAAGAAGGAATTAATTTTTATAAAGAATTATCTCAAAAATTTCCTCAGATTGATATGCGGGAAATGGGAAAAACCGATAGTGGTGAACCTTTGCATTTAGTAGTTTTTAATAAGGATGAAAAATTCCGCTTTAGTGAATTACAAAATTCTGATAAACCAATTTTGTTTATCAATAATGGCATTCATCCAGGCGAATCGGATGGTATAGATGCTTCCATGATGATGTTGAGAAATTGGGCGCAAAATATTTCCCAACACTCATTTTTGGATAGTGTGATTGTAGCGGTAATTCCTTTTTATAATATAGGCGGAGCGCTAAACAGAAACAGCACAACCAGAACCAATCAAAACGGACCAGAATCTTACGGTTTCAGAGGAAATGCCCAAAATTATGATTTGAACAGGGACTTCATCAAAATGGATTCTAAAAATGCTTTTGCCTTTGCGGAAATCTTCCATCAACTCGATCCTGATGTTTTTATAGATACCCACGTGACCAATGGTTCTGACCACCAGCATGTAGTGACGGTTTTAACTACTCAGCATAATAAATTGGGCGGAAATCTAGGAGAATATCTTGAAAATGAATTTGAGCCCATGATTTTTGAGCAGATGGAAGCAAAAGGAAGAAACCCGATTGAATATGTAAATGTAAACGGAACTACTCCCGAAAATGGCTGGACTCAATTTTGGGATGCACCAAGGTATTCCACAGGCTATACTACTTTATTTCAAACTTTTGGTTTTATGACCGAAGACCACATGTGGAAAGACTATAAAACAAGAGTGGAGAATATTTTCGATTTTTTAAACATTGCAACTGAATTGACGGCTCAAGAAGGTTCTAAGATTCAAAAATTAAAAGCTGAAGATAGACAGCAGATTCTGAAGGCTGATTCATTGCCCATCCTTTGGAAAAATAATAAGGACGAATTTAAGATGATTACTTTGGATGGTTATGAAACCAGCAAACCTGAAAGTGAGCTGACAGGAAACCCTTTATTAAAATATGACAGAAATGATACTTTTGAAAAAGACGTCCCATTTTATAATTATTACCAAGTGGAAAAATCAGTTCAAGTACCTGATTATTATATTATTCCACAAGCTTGGTTCGAAGTAATCAATAGACTGAAAGCTAATGGGGTGAAAATGGAGGCTTTGAAAAAAGATACGGTGATTTCAGTGGAGGTTTACCATATTGAGGATTTCAAAACGGTTTCCAATCCTTATGAAGGACATTATTTGCATCATAATACCAAAGTGAAAAGTTCAACTCAGAAAATTGCTTTCCGAAAAGGCGACTATTTGATTGATACCCAACAAAAAGCCAGAAGGTATTTGGTAGAAACATTAGAGCCAGAGGCTCAGGATTCATTCTTTAACTGGAATTTCTTCGATAGTATTTTACAGCAAAAAGAAGGTTTCTCAGCCTATGTATTTGAGCCTAAAGCCAAAGAAATTTTAGCAAATCTACCCTCAGAAGAACAAGCAGAATTTTACGAAAAGCAAGAAAAGGATTCTGTCTTTGCATCTAATAATTATGCTCAACTGGATTGGATTTTCAAGCGTTCTGAGCATTACGAAGATTCGCATAAACGATATCCTGTTTATAGGATGATGGGAAAATGAACAGACTATGGCAAAACCCATTCTTTAAAATTTTGCTAAGTACTTTAGCAGGAATGTTAATAGGATATTTTCTCCACAATATTTCTTTGTTCACGGGAATTGGGTTTGCTTTAGGCTTAGGCTACTTTTATATTGCTCGATCAAATGGCTAGAATTAAAAGAACTTATTTAGAATCCATTTCTATTTTAGGCTTAAGTACAGGTGCATCACCAGAAGAAATTAAGGATGCTTATCGAAAATTAGCCAAACAATATCATCCTGATGTTTATCAAACAGATAGTGGAGAAAAATTTAAGGAAATAAATTCAGCTTATAGGTTCTTAAAGAAACATCCTGATCCACCGGAAAACCCAACTTATCGAAGAAGCCAACAATCTAATTACTATCCTCCGCAAGATGACTATGTTCAAAAAAGAAGGGCATATTATAGGCAAAAAAGAGCTAGACAAGCCCAAAGTCAAAGGGAAATGTATCAGTGGATGATAAAAAAGGTCAAGCCATTTGTGTTAACTGTTTTGGTTTTCAATATTTTTCTCGCATTAGATTATATACTGCCACATATAAATGAAGAAAGTAGGATAATAAAATATAGTTATAATACCTCTAGAAAAAGCGTTTTAGACCCTAACGAAACCACCTATGAATACTCAATTTTACTAGATAATAATCAGTTAAATAAATTTCAAGCCAACCGAAAAGGGGTAGTCAAAATAGGGGGAAAATACACATTAAAGAAAAGTATCTTTTTTGGCACGACTATGAAACTTGTTCATCATAAGTCAGGGGAAGAATTAACGCCTCCTTATGATGTTTACAGAATTTTTGGCTTTATTATTCCCTTTGTGTTTTTATCACAATATCTATATTTTTATAAATTAAAAAACTATGATTTGCGTTTGGGGTTGGTCGCATTTATGATTTTTGCAGTCTTAATGCAGATTAGCCTAACCTTTTTTTAATCATTAAAATTATGTCTAAAAAATTACAAAAAAGGGTCAATGGAGGCTTGGCTATTTATTTTGGGATAGGAAGCTTAATTGCAGCAGTAATGTCTGTAGTTGGTTTTTTGGTAATGATCTATAAGGTAGCCTTTTTAGAAGCTGAATATAACTGGGAAATGTATTTAATCCCTATAATTGGTTTAATAATTTGTGGTGCTATGGCGTATGTACTTTTACGAATTGGATATGATGAGATTGAAAACTAGGAGTTATGGTAGTGCTCTTTCAAATTCGATAACTTAGCGAAAAGCTCTTTACCTTCCTCAGTGTCATAGCTTACCTTCACAATATCACGGACGGTATGATCTAGTTTTTCCACAGAATTTTTCATATGCTCCAAAGCAGTTTTATTTTCTTTCGATAGATTTGAAAAGTCAATTAATTGCATTAATCCTAAAATACTGGCTACTGGGGATCGTACTTCATGAGAAGCTTTAAAGGCAATTTCTTCCAGCTTTTCGTTATATTTCTTTAGCTGTTCCAATTGCTTTATTTCATCTGTAATATCATGATAAACACAAACAACCTCATCATTAGGTAGTTTGTAAAACTCTCCTTTACGCCAAGAGTTTATTCTTTCATCTTGATAATGTAAAATAGGAAAATTTGCATATCCGCTTTGAAAAGCTTCTTCTATATAATCAGTAAACCCACTGGAATCGGTACCAGGGAAAATTTGTGAAACATCCTTGCCTAAAACTTCAGCTTTCTTTTTATCATCTAATTTTTCGGCACCACGATTATAATCCGTAATAATAAATTTATTCTCCACTTTTTTCATTACGATCACACCTTCGCTTATATGATTGAAAAGTTGAGAAAACCTTCTTTCATGAAATCTCTTTTCTTCCTCTAATTTCATCTGTTCCGTTTTCTCAATCCGAACGGAAAAATATTCTTTCACTTTATTATTCTCAAGAATAGGCACTATGGTAGTGGCCACCCAATAATTAGAACCATCTTTTGCCTCGTTCAAAATATTTCCTTGCCAAACTTTACCCCTGCCAATGGTTCTCCATAAGTCTTTAAAATATTCTCTATCATGATAGCCTGAATTTACTATACTGTGAGGAGCGCCAATTAATTCGCTTTCATTGTATTTTGAAATATTGCAAAATTTATCATTTACATATTTAATGTTCCCTTTGAGATTTGTAGCTGATATAATGCTGTGCTGATTAAGGACATCAAAGTAGGTGTATATTTTATCTTTCATTGAGAAATAACTTCAAAAATTGATCGTAATGAAAAAGTGAATGTTATGGAACTGAATAAGACCTGAGAAGTATGGCTATTTTAAAAGCTCACCATATTACTAACTGTCTAAACAGTTAAATATTATCAAGAGCAGTCATTGTAACGATTAACTTAACCAAAAATAATAGAAAGAAAATCAAGTTGAAAAAATCCAGTTCAAAACTTTACAAACGGTAATTGAAGATAATAAATAAGCTATTCATCCCTCTGGTTTACAATTATTAAAAATGATTGATTAAAATTGAAATTGAGTGTCTGAAAAAACCTACTCTTTGTTAGCTTTTATAACATGTATCCAAATAAGTTTATTCTAAATTGAAAATACTCTTCTTACATGAATGATGTTGCAGTTTGAATAATAAAGTAACAATTCATATTTCCGTTTATTTCTGAAAAAAACCTTTTAAATTTTAAATATACCGAAACCATAAAATATATGCTCATGCAAACGGTGTTTTTATGTGATTTTTATTTCTATTAGTTTAGATTTAATAATATATTGTTATAATTGTATTATTCAGGAAATTATTCTTGATTTTAGGTATTTATGCCTTTTTTATTTGCTTAAATAATTCATTTCATTCTCTTTTGTAAAAATTAATTTTAAACTAAATACTTACATTATGTTTTCACTAAAAAGACTAACAAAAAGTGTTTTATCCTTACTGATTACAGCGGTAATATTTGCTGCTTGTTCGCAAGAGGATGAAATGAAAATCAATGACCCCGCAGATCTTATAGAAGTAAGTGATGTGGAAAATGGCCAAATTATACCGGGCCAATACATAGTAACATACAGTGAAACAACTACCAACCAAGCAATGCGTGGATTAGCTTCTCCCGCAGCTAGAAAAGAAGCAATGATTAGCACTACCAATACTCTATTGGCAGAAAAAAGTATTTCAGAAGAAAATGTTATTGCAGTTTTTTCTGAAACAGTAAAAGGTTTTGCATTAAAATTGAATGATGCAGAATTAAAAGAATTACGTTCTGATAAAAGAGTAGCTCAAATTGAGCCGGACAGAATTGTAACATTGGCACCACCTTGTGGAACTCCAAACGGTGGCCCTTGTGAAGATGATCCAGACGATGGAGATGATGGTGGAGATGATGGCGGAAGCTCTTCTCAGACAACCCCTTATGGTATTAATAGAGTAAATGGAGGAGTAGCATATTCTGGTTCTTCAGTTGCTTGGATAATTGATACAGGAATTGATTTAGATCACGAAGATTTAACTGTTGATGCTTCAAGAGGTTATAACGCATTTTCTAAAGGAAAAGATGGAAAAGATTTAGATGATGGAAATGGTCATGGTTCTCACGTAGCAGGAACTGTTGCAGCTTTAGACAATAACGTTGGTGTTATTGGTGTTGCAGCCGGTGCAACTGTAGTTCCAATTAAAGTATTGGATTCTAGAGGTAGTGGTGAGTATTCTGGTGTTATTGCTGGTGTTGATCACGTTGCTGCTAACGGAAACCCTGGTGATGTAGCTAACTTAAGTTTAGGCGGACCAGCTTCTGATGCTTTAGATGCTGCTGTATTAGCTGCTGCAGACGCTGGTATTAAAATGGTTCTAGCTGCTGGAAACGAAAGTGCTGATGCTAATAACTCATCTCCTGCTAGAGTAAATGGAACCAATGTTTATACTATTTCTGCAATGGATAACAATGATAACTTTGCTTCTTTCTCTAACTATGCTAATCCTCCAGTAGATTACTGCCAGCCAGGTGTTGGAATCAATTCTACTTGGAAAGATGGAGGTTATAATTCTATCAGCGGTACTTCTATGGCTGCACCTCATGCAGCTGGTGTATTATTGTTAGGAGGAAACTCAACAGACGGAACTGTTAACAATGATCCTGACGGAAATGCTGATCCAATCTTAGTTTACTAAGAAAAACTTTAGATTCTTTTAGAATCAAACATAAAAAAGGGAGCTTGATTTCAAGCTCCCTTTTTTTATTAAACTCAGGTTCAGATTCATCTTGGCAAAAAGTAAAAGAAAGAAACTACCGAGCTGAACTTTAGATTTTTTAGCATTTATTTTTGCATGCCTTCCTATTATTATATTAAATAAATTGGCTCACTCTATTAAGTAGGAAACCCTACTCTTAGCGTAAAATTTCCAGTAATTTGAGCCTTTAAGTTTTTTAGATATACCTTCACTTTCTTTATTTTATATAGCTTATAATGCTTAAAAATATCTGATTTATAATCAGTAATATGATAAGTCCAAATGAAAAATAAGCATCAGAAGGGAAGATGATTAAAGCAGTAATTAATATAATTAAATTTGAAATCCACTTTTGAGACCTAGGAAGTTTAAAAACCCTTTGAGTCCGATATTTGGGCTGAATTAAAGGAATTACACTTATAAGTATCAATATGCCACCCAAAATGTAAATTAAAATTTGTAAAAAGAGTATCAATGTACCTTAGTTATATTTCAGCTAAAGGTAGCTATAAATTGAGCCATCAAAATTTATTAATGGTTTATTTTGGTAAAAGCATTATTAATATGTCTGTCAGGATCAAACATCTAATTATTTTTGACCCTGACAAATTCAACCTAATCAAGTTAACTATTGGTTTTTACCCATTTCAGTAAAGTTTTATAATTCACTTTTGTACCGTGCATTAAGATTCCAATTCTATAGATTCTTCCTGCCATCCAAATAGTGAATAAAAAGCCTACTACCATTAAGCCCATACTTAAGGCTAGTTCCCATGCGGGCACTCCAAATGCAACTCTTGCCATCATGGCAACCGGTGCGGTAAAAGGAATGATGGACAACCAAAAACTCACATTGCCATCAGGTTCGGGCATCACAAACATGAAAGTCCCTAAAAACCCAATAATCATGGGCATTGTTATCGGCATGGTAAATTGCTGCGCATCAGAAATATTATCAACGGCTGAACCTACAGCTGCAAATAAGGCTCCATAGAGCAAGTATCCACTAATAAAGAAAAATACGAATACTGAAATATAATATAAATAAGGAATGTCATAAACGATATTAAGAATTTTACCAGCCTTTGAATTTTCAATCATGGCTTGGGTTTCGGAGTTTCCATTCATTCCTGACATGCTTTCTTGAGCAGTTTGCATTTCAGCAGGGTTTAAATCAAAAATGGCAAAAACCGCTGATGAAAGTGCAAATATTAGAATTACCCAAATTGAAAACTGAAGTAAACCGACAGATGCGACTCCAATTACTTTGCCTATCATAAGCTGGAAAGGCTTTACGGAGGACACAATGATTTCTACAATTTTACTGGATTTTTCCTCAATAACTCCTTGCATGATTTGGGTTCCGTATATCAGGACAAACATATAAACCAAGAAGCTGAAAGCATAAGCAATTCCATAAGCGACCCCGGCACTGCTGGCTTTTTCCTCACCTGAGTCGGATACATTTATAGTGCTCAGGCTGATATTGGTTTTTAAGCTTTCCAGTTCTTCTTCACTTATTCCACTGCCTTTTAATTTTCTATCCCTGATTTGAGATTCGATATGATTTTCAAAATAAGAACTAGCTTGAAGGCTAGGGTTCTTTTTAGCATACATTGTAATTCCTTGCGGATTGGACAAATCTATTTCCGGCAAATACAAAAGAGCATAAGCTCCACTTTCGGTAAAAATAGTTTTGGCTTCCTCCAAACCAATGTTTAATTCCTCAAAAGTATACTTTTTGTCATTTTCAAAATTGAATCCACCTGCTTCATCTATTACATATATCTTTTGTTGTTCTGCATTTTTTGATTCTTCAATTGCAAAATAAATCATTCCTCCAATTATGGCAGGGAACAATAAGGGCACTAAAATGGTCGCCAATAAAAAGCTTTTCTTTTTAACTCTGCTATCAAATTCCCTTTTAATTACTAAGCCTATTTTACTCATCTGTTCGTTATTTTAAGGTTATGAAGTGGGTGTGTTTTGATTATCGCCTTGCACCAACTGAATGAAAATATCATTGATAGAAGGTATCTCTTCTTGAAAAGAAACAATATCAACATTTTGGTTGATCAGTTCTTGTAATAGTTGGTTAGAAGAGGCATCAGATATTAATTTCAATGTAGATTTATGCAGCCCTTCGCCCAATTCAAATTTCTTTTCCAAATTGAAAGTTTCGTTAGAGGATATTCCATTTCCTCTATGTACCAAGGTGTATTGATTAGATTTGAAATCATTTTTGATTTTTGATTTTTCACCATCCAAAATCTTTTCTGATTTATTAATCAAAGCAATATAATCACACATTTCTTCTACAGATTCCATTCTGTGTGTACTGAAAATAATAGTGCTTCCATTTTCTCTTAATCGCAGAATTTCATCTTTTATTAAATTGGCATTAATAGGATCAAAACCAGAAAAAGGTTCATCCAAAATAATTAATTCCGGTTCGTGCATTACGGTTGAGATAAACTGCACTTTCTGTTGCATCCCTTTAGAGAGGTCTTCAATTTTTTTATGTAACCAATCGGAAGCTTCAAATCTTTCTAACCAAGCTTTAATTTTTTGAACAGCTTCTTTTTTAGAAAGTCCTTTTAATTGGGCTAAATATAAGAGCTGGTCCCCCACTTTCATTTTTTTGTACAAGCCCCTTTCCTCTGGTAAATAGCCAATGGTTCCGATATGCTTGGAAGCCAAATCTTCACCATTGATTTGAATCTGTCCAGAGTCAGCATTGATGATTTGATTGACTATTCTAATAAAAGTGCTTTTTCCTGCTCCATTGGGACCCAATAATCCAAAAATGGACTGCTTGGGTATTTCTAAATCCACATTATGAAGGGCAACATTTTCATGAAATGTTTTATTGAGGTTCTTTGCGGTAAGTATATGCACGTTGATAATTATTTTTTTACAAATGTATTTCAATAATTATAAACTGCAAGAAACTAATTTTTATTAGTATAATTATTTGTGATGGATGGTAGCAAAGATTAGTAAAAGCTTACAGCCTTGCCCTAAAAGCTTATTATACCAAATTAAATTTTATAAACATTTTTTATTATGTAAAGCCATTATCATTTTTAGTTTAGAAATCGACTTTTCAATGATTCTTTATTATTATGCTACTATATTTGCATTGAAAAAAATAGACTGAGCTAATAAGGAATCTCATTACTCAATATCCAACTTTATGGAAAAATTAGTTGTAGACGCATCCAAACCAAAATGGCACATCAATTTGAAAGAATTATGGGCTTATAGGGATTTGTTTTACATATTGGCTTACCGAGATTTGAGAGTTCGTTATGCGCAAACTTTTCTTGGGTTGTTATGGGCATTTATTCAGCCTTTAGCAACTTTAGTGATATTCACAGTAGTTTTTGGAAAAGTGGCAGAAGTAGGAACAAGCGGAGTACCTTATCCACTTTTTGCGGTTTGCGGTATGGCTTCATGGTCGTATTTTTCTTTTGTTTTGAACCAGTCTGGAAATTCCATAATTGGAGCTCAGGAAATGGTCAAAAAAATCTATTTCCCACGATTGGTTATTCCTCTTTCCAAGGCATTGGTGGGATTTGTTGATTTTGCCATAGCCATGTTGTTTGTAGTAATCTTGATGATTTATTATGGTTTCATTCCATCAGCAAATATTATTTACTTACCGATATTTATCATTTTGACTATTATTTCAGCCTTAGCAGTTGGGATTTGGTTGAGTGCCTTAACCATCCGATATCGAGATTTTCAGCATGTTGTCCCATTCTTAGTGCAGTTTGGACTTTATGCAACTCCAGTTGGATACCAAGCTAAAGACGTCATCAAAAGATTACCGGATTGGGGGTCATTTATTTATTACGCCAATCCGATGGCCGGAATTGTAGAAGGTTTTAGATGGAGCCTCTTAGGCGGTGATCCTCCAAGTATATTTGCCTACTTTTCTTTTAGTATCGTGATCCTGCTTTTTATAACGGGGCTTTTATATTTCAAAAGAGTAGAAAAGGTAATGGCTGATATTGTTTAATAGAAGCAATACAAGTTTCCCATTAAATGATTGCCTATTAATATATAAGAAGAATGATAAACCACTTATCCAAGAGGTTCTATAATTAATTTATACTTTTGTCGTTAGTGCTAAACTAATTGTCAACTGTATTTTATTAATGAACTACCATTATCAGTTTAATGCCTTTCCCGCAATAGTCTTCATTCTTTTCCTTTTCACAACCTGTACTTCAAATACAGTTGAAAATCTATGTAATTCAGATCATGAAGTGATAAAACCAACAATTGTAGAAGATGTCAAAATCATTGTGGAAGGTAAGCAGTATAGCCATGAAATTTCACAGACAGCCTACTTCAAAAATGTTGATTGGTATTTTGGTTTAGACTATTCACGAAATTGTATTGATATCATTGATCTTACTAATCAAGAATTTCAGAAATCTTTGTGTCTTAAGAATGACGGGTCTGAAGGCTCAATTGATGTCACTGATTTTTATTTCCATAATAAGGACAGTATTATTCTATTTTCCGAACAGGGAAAAATTCAAATACGAAATATTAAAGGTTCTTTGATAAATGAAATAAGTCTTAGGACAGAAAGGTTAATGGAATGGTCAAAAGATGAATTAACGGCTGGATTAGGCGATAGTGAAGCAAAAATATTTTTCGACCCTCATAAAAACTACCTGTATATCCCTAGTATGCCTCCTGTTTATTATAATGATAACAATTACTATTCAGCGCCAACTATATTATTGTTTGATATTAGTAATGAAGAGTTTATTGATTACGGTACTCTGGTGCCTGATGATGTTAAAAATCATGAAGTGACGCCAACTTCCAGAAATGATTGGTATAATATTATAAACTCATTCGAAGATGGGGATATTCTTGTCTCTTATTTTGACAGTCAATTTTATTCAAAAGGAAAATTGAATATTGAAGACAGTTTAAAAATGATATGCCGAAGAAGTCATTTTTATAATCAAGAAATTCAGACTTTAGATATGAATGATTTTAATAAGGAGCGTGAATATATATTTAAAAAAGGTATTTATGCTAAAAGTTTTTTCCATTCTAAGTATAAAAGATATGTCAATAGTGTTAGGCACAACCAAGAGTATAAAAATTCGGAAGGGAAGGTGAATAATCCCTTTCAAGCTGATTTCTCAATCTTAGTTTTAGATGAAAATTTTAATGCTTTACAAGAGTTTAAAATACCGTCTGGTAAATATAATTTTAACAAAGTATATCCTCATTCCGAGGGGATATTAATCATGAAAGAAAACCCAAATGATGAAAATAATGAAGAAGACTTACTGGAGTTTAGTGTTTTTGCTATCGATTAATTTCGGGCTTAATACTACTAAAGCTCATGCACAAAATTTAGATCACCTTTACTACTGTAACGAGAATACTGACATAGCTCAATTATTTATTATTAATCCCTACTATTCCGTGGGACATATAATTGACAATGATAATTATTTAGTATTGTTCAATCATGAGAACCTTCCACTAGATACGCTCAATTTAGGAGATTCAAAAAACTACTTCCTCCAAAATTTGATCGTAACGGGCACCAATAAGTTTTTTATTAGTGCATTAAAATATTACAAAGTTATCGAGATAAAAGCAGGGAAATTCCATTTCTTGGAGGAAAAAGAATTGAGAGAAGGAAAGAATAATTTACCGGATTATGCAAACCTTGAAGGAATGATCTACGGACAGTACATGAAAATTGATGATTTGATCTTTTTGGAAAGGCCAGAAGGCAATAGAAGACGAGATATAGGCTATTCATTATACTTATTCAAGGGTGGCAAACAAATCACTTTAGTCGAAAATCAAAAAAGTGAAATAAAGGAAAAGTATTCAGGAATTGGATTATATTCTAAAGTCATGCATTTAGGTGAACACCTTTTAATCTCAGTTGAAAAAGCCAATAAAATGATACTATTTGATTTAGCTACCAATGATATAAAAGAAATTGATTTTCCTGAAGTAGATAAAAGGAACGAAAGTTGGAACTGTTTTTATGATTATAGAGCTAAAAAAGCTTATGCTGTAAAATTTTATAAAAAACAAGAACATGAAATTTATGCCTTAGACTTGGAAAAAGAATCCTTTAGCTTTTTGGAGAAAACGGAACATAAGCCCATAACTTTTGTGGATGGCAAATACCATTATACTTCGAAAGAGAAGGATGAAATTACCAATAAGGAAATGATATGTCATTATTTAAAACCAATAGGCAAATGAATAGGAAATGTAGGTTTTAGGTTTTTAAGACCTAAAACTTACTACTTCAAACTCTTTTAAAAAACCCCATCATTCAACTTCTTCAAAGCCTCCGTTTTATACTGAGTATCCACTACTACAGAAATATTATGTCGGCTTCCACCATAAGAAATCATACGAACAGGAACATCTTGAAGTGAAGCAAAAATCTTGCTTACCAAACCTGGTCTTTCAGCAACCATATTCCCTACCAAACAAATAATGCTTTGTTCTTGATCTACTTCTACTTCACCGAAAGGGCGTAATTCACTTAAAATGCTGTCCAAGTAATAAATGTTATCGATGGTAACAGAAATGGCTACTTCAGATGTGGTAATTACATCTATA
This sequence comes from Bacteroidota bacterium, assembly GCA_051747245.1. Taxonomy (GTDB): domain Bacteria; phylum Bacteroidota; class Bacteroidia; order Cytophagales; family Cyclobacteriaceae; genus Marivirga. The sequence goes on along the minus strand of JBNJFX010000003.1, from coordinate 72,671 downwards.
GGCGTTTTGTATTTCTCAAAAATTTCAAACACTCTTCTTAAGAAGCCATAAGCCATTAGCATACGAAGTGACTTCACTTTGATGGCCACTATTCCATCTTTAGCGGCTATTGCTTTAATGCCTTCTCCGCTGCCTTCTTTAGTGTGGATCAAAGTGCCGGGAGCTTCTGGCTTCATGGTGTTTTTCAAACGAACCGGAATGGTTTTTTTCTGTGCGGGTCTGATGCACGAAGGATGCAAAATTTTAGCCCCGAAATAAGCCAACTCTGCCGCTTCTTCAAATGACAACTGCGGAATGCTAAAAGTTTTATCGACCACTCGCGGGTCATTATTGTGCATGCCGTCAATATCCGTCCAAATCTGGATTTCATCAGCATTTAAAGCGGCTCCCACTAAAGAAGCGGTATAATCACTACCTCCTCTTTTCAGGTTATCGATATTACCTTCAGCATTGCGACAAATATAACCCTGGGTGATAATCAGATTCGTTTCAGCAGGTTGCTTAACCAAAATATCCGATAATTCTTTATTGATGAAAGCTTCATCAGGTTCAGAAAAAGCATCTGTTCGTACAAAATCCAAAGCATTGATTAAAGCACTGTTTAATTCGTGCTCTTGCAAATGCAAATTGAAAATATTGGTGGACATCAATTCGCCTTGAGCAAGCAATTCTTTATCAATTGAATTGGTAAATGGTTTTTCCAAGCATGATTTAATGAAATTCATGCTTTCAGCAATGATAGCAGATGCCTGATTTTTGAAAGAGTCAGTCTTGAAAAGCTCATCTAAAAATTCATCATATCGCTTTTGAAGCTTTTTGATGACTTTAGCAGCTTGCTCATGTTCTTTTTTGCGTAATCTTTCACCAATCTCAACTAAAGTATTGGTTACTCCACTGAGGGCTGAAAGCACTACTAATTTTTTATTTTTGTCTTTCGTGATGATTTCACGAATCTGATTCATTCCCTGGGGCGTTCCTACGGAAGTCCCGCCAAATTTTAATATAATCATAATCCTTTTGCTAATCCTAACATTTTTAATGCGGTAAATGCAGCTTCATCTCCTTTGTTGCCATGCTTTCCTCCGGCTCTGTCCAAAGCTTGTTGCTGTGTGTTGGGAGTCAGAACACCGAAAATAACCGGTTTGTTATATTTTAGACTAACATTCGTGATTCCATGAGCTACAGCATCACAGATAAAATCAAAATGCTTGGTTTCTCCTTGGATTACGCAGCCTAAGCAAATCACAGCATCAATTTCTTTTCTTTCAGCCATCCATTGTGCGCCTAAGCTCAATTCAAAACTACCTGGCACATAATGCTTTTGGATATTTTCCTTTGGGATTCCGTTTTCTAGCAATGTTTCGTAAGCGCCATTGTATAAGGACTCAGTTACTTCTTCATTCCATTCTGAAACCACGATTGCAAATATTTTGTCTTGCAATCCTTTCATGTTTTTACCGGAGTGGTCACTAAGGTTTTTAAGATTTGATGCCATATTTTTTTATTTTTTATAAAAGTAAATCAAAGAAAAAAGTTTACTGCAAGTTTGTACTTCTGTTTTCTCATTATAATAATACTTGTCCGCAGGCGTCTAAAGACGCTTAAAAAATCTCGCAGAGTCGCAAAGACGCAGAGTTTTCGCAAAGAAAATATTTTGTCCCCTTCCTTATTATTAGATTTTCAGCTATAGGCAGGTCAGCCAATGGCTGGGAAAATCACAAAAATGTCATATTTATACTATCCAACAAAAAAGGGACAGGCTTTATCAACCTATCCCTTTTCCTTAATTAATTTTTTCTATTTAAATTATTTTTCAGCCTCTAATCGGGATAGGTATTTTTCTGCTTCCGTCTTCTGTTTGGAATCACTGAAATCCTCAACCACCTTTCGATAGCTTTCCATAGCGGCTTCTAAGTCATTTGCTTTTTCATAAGCCAAACCCTGTTTCAGCAAATAAACCGGGCTGAATTCTTTATTGCTTTTATAGTCAGCTGCTTCACCATATTGATCAGCTGCTTTAGAATAATTTCCTAATTCCATATAGGCATCACCAATTAAGGCATAAGCTCTAGCTTGTACCAATAAGTCATCACTGCTGAAATCTTCTAAATAATCAACTGCTGTTTCAAATTCACCTTGTTGTATGTAAATACTTCCAAGATAGAAGCTGGCTAAGTTTCCTGATTTGGTTTGACCATAATCTTCAACAATATCTAAAAACCCGAAGTTGTTTCCATCACCATTTAAGGCAAGGTCATATTCTCCGTTTTCAAACCAATAAACCGCTTGGAACATTTCTTTCTGGGCTTCTTGATTAAGATTATTCATATAGTATCGGTAACCGAAAAAAGCTACGATGATCAAGGCGATAATTCCCCCTAAACCGAATACTATCTTTTTATTGTTTTCAATGAATTCTTCTGTTTTAGAAAGTTGCTGAGCTAATACCTCAGGGTTTTCATAAAACTCAGATCCTTGTTTCTCTTTAGATTTTGTTTTTGCCATTGCCACTATTTTAAGACCGCAAAGCTATAAAAATTTATTTATTAATACCCAATCCTAGCATTTAATAGTTTAAAGCTTTGGGATTTAAACTATTATTACTTGAAAGTTTTGGTGAAAACACCAAAACGGGGAATGCGATTTTGTTATTTTCTATATATTGATATTTATCCCACCCTTGCAGGTGTTTTTCACCTGCAAGTTTAAATTCTTACTTTCAATACTTTAATCCAATAGTTTAAAGCTTTGTGAATTAATTGTGATCATAAAACCTGTCAGGTTTTCATTAGTAATTATTACTGGTAACTTTAATAGTTTGAAGATTTTTCAAATTGAAACCTGACAGGTTTAGCATTGAACCCCTTAATCCACTATAAAAGGATAATCCTCCTGAGCGTAAACATCTCTGTAAACCTCATCAACATGAGGGAAATCAGATTCCTCAGCAAATTTCACACATTCTTTCACTTGCTCTTTTGCTGCAGTATCAATTTCTTTTAACTCCTCCTCAGTAGCATATTTATTTTTCAAAATTGCCTCTTTAGCCTGCTCAATCGGATCCTTGCCTTTGTATTCTTCTAATTCCTCTTTAGTTCTATATTTAGCAGGGTCAGACATTGAGTGCCCTTTATATCTGTAAGTCCTGAACTCCAATAAAGTTGGGCCATCACCTTTTCTAGCTCTTTCAGCTGCTTCTGCTATTGCATTATGAACATTCTCCACATTCATGGCATCCACACCTTTTGAAGGCATATCATAAGCTTCACCTAAAGTATGCAATTCGGTTACATTGGAAGTTCTTTTTACAGAAGTCCCCATTGCATAACCATTATTTTCAATAGCGAAAATAACAGGCAATTTCATGCTCATTGCCATATTTAAAGCTTCGTGGAAAGCACCCTGACGAACGGCTCCATCACCCATATAGGTGATACAGATATTATCGGTTCCTTTATATTGCTCAGAGAAAGCAATTCCAGCTCCCAGTGGAATTTGTCCACCCACAATTCCATGACCGCCAAAGAAATGATTTTCTTTATCGAACATGTGCATTGAACCTCCTTTTCCTTTTGAAACACCCGTTTCTTTTCCGAATAATTCCGCCATCACATATTTAGGATCAGTCCCCACACCAATTGGATGGGCATGATCTCTATAAGCCGTGATATATTTATCACCTTTTTTCAATGCACTAACAGCACCGGCTACACAAGCCTCCTGTCCAATGTAAAGGTGGCAAAAACCACTTATTTTTTGCTGACCATATAATTGACCTGCTTTTTCCTCAAATCTTCTCATTAAGGACATGGACTTGAACCATTCCATATAGGTTTCTTTATCGAAACTCTTTTTATTGGCAGTTTTTGATTTCTTTGTAGCCATATTGCTTTTACTTTTATCTATGAATTTCTTTCGTCACAAAAGAATAACTTAACTTTGTTTCTCTTGTTCCGGGATGCGAAAATAACGAAAAAACCCACAAGTGCGAAAAATGAAGCTCCAAAATATCCGATTAGCTCAATTCAAAAATTATCCGCAAGCAAATTTCACATTTGTGGATGGTATAAATTGCTTTTTAGGCCGAAATGGAATTGGTAAAACTAATTTATTGGACGCTATTTATTATCTGGCTTTTACTAAGAGTGCATTCAATGCGGTGGATAAAGATAATATTTTGCATGAGGGAAGTTTTTTCTCCATCAAAGCCAATTTTGAAGTAGAGGATAAATCCACCGAAATGCTTTGTGCGGTGCGTTTGGGTGAGAAAAAAATGGTGAGATGGGGCGGAAAAGAATATGAAAAATTAAGCGAGCATATCGGAAAATTGCCTTTGGTGATGATTATTCCGCAGGATACGGATATCGTAAGAGAAGCAAGTGAAATGCGCAGGAAGTTTTTTGACAATTTACTCTGCCAGCTAGACCAGGAATATTTAAAATTATTGGTAAATTATAATCATCTCTTAAAACAAAGAAATGCATTACTGAAATTATTTTTGGAGAAGAACAGATTTTCAGCTGAGCAACTGGCGCCTTATGATGAATTGATGATTCCTTTGGCCATTAAAATTGCTGAAGTAAGGAAAGCCCTAATGGAAAATTTCTTACCTATCTTTCAAGAATTTTATAAAGATTTATCGGATAATCAGGAAGAAGTAGTCATAAATTATGATACCCGGGTAATAAATTCATTTGAAAATGATTTTAAGTCCCAACATCAAAAAGATTTCCGTCAAGGCAGGACTACCATGGGAATTCATAAAGATGATTATGTGTTTCTTTCGGAAGGAAAGCCTGTAAAGAAATTTGGTTCGCAAGGACAACAGAAATCATTTGTTATTGCCCTAAAATTAGCGCAATTTGAACTTCTGAAATCCTCCAAAAATCAAAAGCCATTGCTTTTATTGGATGATATTTTTGATAAATTGGATGATAAAAGAATTGCCTACTTATTGAAAATGATGGCAGACGGAAGATTTGGTCAAATATTTCTGACCGATGCCAGACCAGAAAGAAGCAAGGAATATTTGAAAGATATTGACACTGAAAAGAAATTTTTTGAACTGGACTTAAATAGAGCCTATTAGGCAATTACACGAGAACCCGATAGCTATCGGGGGTATCTATCTGATATTATGTACCAAATAAAAAGAATTTGTGAGATTAATTATTAGATTTCATATAACACCTCAAGCAAATGTATAAAAAGAAAAATCCACATCCCGCCAGCATCAGAAAATCAGAAGCTACTCCGCTTGGACAAGTAATCAATGAAATGTTTGATGCTTATCATCTAAATAGAAAAGTTGACCAAACACAAGTGGTAAATCTGTGGCCAAAATTAATGGGAAAGACAATCGCTAGCAGAACCAAAGGCGTTTTTATGAAAGATTGTAAGCTTTTTGTTACCGTTGAATCCAGTGCTTTGAAACAAGAATTGCTTATGAGCAAGGAAAGGATCATTCATTTGTTTAGGGAGGAATTGGGTAAGGAAGTAGTGAAGGAAATTATTTTGTTATAAGATTTTCATTCGTTTTTTGGTTTTAACTCGATAGATTCCATAATACTACTATGTACATTTTGAATTGACGATTGATTTACATCTTCAGATACAATGATTTTTCCGATGTTAATTAATCCTTTGACTTTCATCAAACAAACAACTTCATTATTTACTATAAAAGCCAAATTATTTCCTTTATAGAGTGTATTTATAGCTTCTAGTTTTTTATTTCCTTTTTCAGAAAGCTTAATTTCAAATTTTCGTGTTTTATTTTTTTTATCAATCTCTATTTGGCTTATCTCAGTATAATCTTTAACGGTAATAATTGGATTTTCAGAAACACAAATATTTTTTTGTGTGTTAAGCAAGTTAATTTTTTTATACAAACAGGGTTTCTCTGTTAATTCAATATATAGGCCGCTATTCTCATTTTGTGAAAAGGAAATTAATGGATAAAAAGATATTAGGAAAATTATAAAAATAATTGCTTTCATAAATTTCAATTTCGTGTCTAAAAATTAAAATGGAAGGTTCTCTAAGTTATTTAAAATAACACTTGCATCTACAATAAACTAAGCAAATAAATAATACGATAGCAACTTTTCGCATAAATAATTTGATAGTTTTGAAACTATTGAAAGAATTTCTGTTTCTTTAATTGCTCAGATAATTGTCTATCTTTTTTATTTAATCAATTCCTTTAAATCATTCCAAACTGTTTCCGCTACAATTTTATGCCCTTCCGGAGTTGGGTGGATCCCATCGGGTAAGTTAAGGTCTTCTTCACCGCCCACATCTTTCAAAAGAAAAGGAATGCGACTAACATTTTTCTCCTCAGCAATTTTAGGATATAATTTTTGAAATTCAGAAGCATAAGTTTGTCCCATATTGGGAGGAACCATCATGCCGGCAAGCAGAATTTTTACATTAGGATGGATTTCCCTTACTTTATCGATTATGGCTCTTAAGTTTTTATTGGTTTCTTCTGGTTTAATTCCTCTCAAGCCATCATTTCCGCCCAATTCTAACACAAAAATTTCAACAGGCTGGCGTTTTACAACCCATTCCACTCTTGATAATCCGCTAGCGGTGGTTTCTCCGCTTACCCCAGCATTGATGACATTATAGTCATAACCCAAAGAATCTAATCTCTTTTGAATTAAACCCGGAAAAGCTTCTTCGGCTTCAACTCCATAGCCTGCGGTAAGACTATTGCCAAAGAAAATGATGTTGTTTTGTTGCTCCTCTTTTTCAGCAACTTTTTCCTCTACTTCTTTTTCAGTTGTTTTTTCTTCCTGTTTTGGGTTTGAATTACAGGCTGTAGTAAAAACAATTAGTATCGCCAATAGATGATTGAATGAGAATTTCATATTTTGCGTAAATTAAGCTTAGTAATAGAAAGTTTAATCTACGCAAAATGTTATAAAATGATTGAATTAATAAGATTTCATGTGCTAATCTTTAGTGCTTTTTTATTTTTTGGATGTGATCAGCAGCCGAAATTGCCCATTTCAGAAAATGCTGAAATTTTTAAAGTAGCCGATGGATTCAGTTTTACGGAAGGCCCAACAGCCGATAGTTTGGGAAATGTTTATTTCACCGACCAACCCAATAATCGCATTTATAAATATTCTATTGATGAGGAATTAAGTGTTTTCACAGATAGTGCTGGCAGATCAAATGGTTTATATATTGATCATAATCAAAATCTCTGGGCTTGCGCAGATGGTAAAAATCAACTCTGGAAATTTTCTTTGGATGGTGAGAAGGAAATCATTTTAAATCCTTCTGGAGATGTAGTTTTCAATGGCCCCAATGACGTTTGGGTTCACAAGAATGGAAATATTTATTTTACAGACCCTATTTACCAAAGACCTTATTGGGAAAATGAGCACGATACTGTTGGGCATCAATCTGTTTATTTATTGAAAAATGGCATCCCCATTTTGTTGGATTCAACTTTAGTGCAAGCCAATGGAGTGGTCGGTAATTCGGAAGAGAACTTGCTGTTTGTAGCGGATATTGGAGCTGATAAAACCTATCGCTATACAATTAATGAAAAAGGTGAACTGGAAGACAAAAAGCTTTTCGTGGAACAAGGCTCAGATGGAATGACTTTGGATTCAGAAGGAAATTTATATTTGACAGGAAATGGTGTTGATATTTATGACAAGGACGGGGATTTTCTCCAACATCTGGACATTCCTGAAGATTGGACAGCCAACATTTGTTTTGGTGGCGAAAACTTTGACCAATTATTTATTACTGCATCCCGTTCATTGTACAATGTTAAAACCAATGTGAAAACCGTTCGTTGAAAAAGCTTTGCAGAATGGAATCCCACCTGTAGTTTTGCATTGATTTTTAAATTTTCAAATTCTTAAACATGATTTTCAGAACAATAATTGCCTTAGCTTTTTTATTTTCTTTTTCACCTGCCTTAGCTCAAGATGACCCGGATTTAGGCGCATGGTATATGTATTTTGGAGGAGTAGAATTTGAAAACAGTCAATTTGGGATTCATGCCGAGGCTCAATATCGAAATCATAATATAATCGGTGATTTAGAACAGTTGTTATTGAGAACTGGTATGCGATATCATTTGAAAGACGGCTCTGCAACTTTCACTTTAGGTTACGGACATATTACAACAGAATCTGTTGGAGAACCGAACAACACATTTTATGAAAGCAGGATTTATCAAGAAGCCTTATTAAAGCAAAATGTGTCCATAGCTTCCTTAAATCACCGTTTCCGATACGAGCAGCGTTTTGTGGATAATCAAGATTTCCGAACCCGTTTGCGATATGCTCTATTTATCAATATTCCATTGTCAGATAAAAAATTTAGCCCGGGTGCATTTTATATTCCCATTTACAATGAAGTTTTTATCAATGGAGAAAAAATGGAAAACATAGAATATTTTGACAGGAACCGACTTTACGGTGGATTGGGCTATGTTTGGAAAGAAAATCTTAGAGTTCAAATAGGTATAATGGAACAAACGCTCAACAGCAATTTCAGCAAAACACAATTACAGTTTTCATTGCATCATAATTTTCAAGTAAATTAAAAGCCAATTTCAAAAGAACCGAAAACATGAAAAACTCAACCTTGTCAATACTATTTATATCTATAGTTTTCTTTAGTGCTTGTAAGCCATATCAACAAAGGAGAGCCGAGACAGAGGAAAAATATGGTTATGTTTCTGATGAAGTTAGAAATTTGGAAACCATTAAAACTTATGCAGAGAAATGGGAGATTCCTGATGAGTCTCTTTATGTAATAGACTATGAAGATTATGTTGATATAGTTAGAGATTTTGGAGAAAACAATAAAAGATTAGCAAAGGATTTGAGTCAATGGCACATGTTGATGGTATTTGATTCAAAAGACAGCCTCATATCCTATCAAATAAACTGCAACACAAAAAGGAAAAATAATGATTGGCAATGGAATTATTTAAATACCTTCAATCAATATCCACCACGAGATAATTCTGTAAGAAAATATCATAATGAATTGAAGTTTTCGGATTTAATTCCTGTTATTAAAGACACTGAAGGAGTTCCTTTTGAAAATCATATTGAAGCTAAAGAGGGCATAACTATAGTTGTTTTTTGGACTATTTATCATGGTCGTCAATCTAAAAACCTCATAAGGGAAGTGCTGGATTATGATGAAAAATATAAAGATAAATCTGTTCAACTAGTGTTTTTAAACCATCCAAGTGCAAGAGGTGTAAATGAATTAGATAAGGAAAGTTAATTGGTTGATTTTATTGAAAGTCAATTAATCCAATTTTCCACTAAAAAATAAAACCAAATGGAAAATCAAAGATATATCGATTTTGGAAACTATAATATCTGGGCGAATAACAAATTTATAGATGCGCTCTCGAAAGTCGATGAAGAATTGCTATACCAAAAAATTGAAGCTAGTTTTCCAAGTATATTAAAAACGGTTTCACACCTTTGGATGGCTGAAATGGGCTGGCTTTCCCGGCTTGAAGGTAAGGGTTGGGAAGTATCAGAAATCACCAACTTTTCAGGAACTGCTCATGAACTCTTCAAATCATGGCAAAAAACCTCCGCAGCATTTAAAAGCTTTGTAGAGAATGAAGATTTAGAACAACACCTTCATTTTGATCATAAAGGAGAGAGCTATTTAATTCCTTTCCGTGAAATTGCTCAAACAGTTTTTACTCATGGAAGCTACCACCGTGGGCAATTGGTAATGATGATGCGTCAACTTGGGATATCAGAGATCCCTAAAACGGATTATATTGAATGGGTAAGGCAAAACGCAAATAATTGACGATCCAATGCTATTAAATTAAAGGATATTTCATTGATAAGTTTTTCGCTTTAGCGAAAATACTTTTGTTTTCTATTGTATCTATTGTGGTTAAAAAGTAAAGTTTGTTTATCCGTACCATCGGTAGCAAACTCCAACCACGACTTGTCCCGAATTCATCGGGAAAAGAGGCAAGAGAACACAAAAGAAAAAATAACTCCGGTTATTTTTCAGGATCAATTACATATATTATTTAAACCTTTATAATACATAACTTTCCAATCATTGAATAACTTGCATATTGTGCGAATTTTAAACTTAATTCATTAATTTTGCAGCCCAAATTGCAATAAAAAAGAATCTCATGAGTCAAGCTGTACGTGTACGTTTTGCCCCAAGTCCTACGGGACCGCTCCACATTGGAGGTGTCAGAACGGCCTTATATAATTATCTATTTGCTAAAAAAGAAGGCGGTCAATTCATTCTAAGAATTGAAGATACTGACCAAAACCGCTATGTAGATGGAGCTGAAGATTATATTCATCAAACCTTAAAATGGCTGGGTATTACCCCTGATGAAAGCCCTTGGAATGATGCAGGTGAATATGGCCCTTACAGACAAAGTGAGCGTAAAGATATTTATGGTAAATATGCTCAACAATTATTAGATGAAGATAAAGCTTACTATGCTTTTGACACTTCTGAGGAATTGGAGGAAATGCGTGAGCGATTGAAAGCAGCCAGAGTGGATACTCCACAATACAATGCCATTACGCGTTTGCAAATGAAAAACTCTTTGACTCTATCAAAAGAAGAAGTCAAAGCAAAATTGGATGCAGGTGAACCGTATGTGATTCGGTTAAAAGTACCTAGAAAAGAAGAGGTGCGCTTAAATGATAAGGTTAGAGGTTGGGTAATGGTGCACTCTACCCAAATTGACGATAAAATTTTAATGAAATCGGACGGCATGCCGACTTACCATTTGGCGAATGTAGTGGATGATCACTTGATGGGTATCACGCATGTAATCCGTGGAGAAGAATGGTTGCCATCGGCTCCTTTGCATGTGTTGCTATATCAATTCTTTGGCTGGGAAGATACTATGCCTGAATTTGCACATTTGCCTTTGTTATTAAAGCCTGATGGAAATGGAAAATTAAGCAAGCGAGATGCAGAAAAGCACGGTTTCCCCATCTTCCCTATGGAATGGAAAGATCCAGCTTCAGGTGAATTATTAGCAGGCTTTAAAGAAGAAGGATATCTTCCAGATGCACTTTTAAATTTCTTAGCATTCTTAGGCTGGAATCCAGGAAGTGAGCAAGAGCTTTTCAATATTGAAGAATTAATCAAAGAATTCACTTTGGAAAGAATTGGGAAAGCTGGTGCTAAATTTGATATCAACAAAGCCAAATGGTTCAATGAGCAATATTTAAAAAATAAATCCAATCAAGAATTAGCTGAATACCTTAAAAAAGATGTGCAAGCAAATGGAATTGAGGTTTCTCAAGAGAAATTAGAGCGTATTGTTCATGCCTTGAAAGAAAGGGTGACTTTCCCAACCGAATTTTGGACCCAAGGGCAATACTTTTTCAAAAAACCGGATAGCTATGATGAAAAAGTAGTAAGAAAGAAATGGAATGCAGATGTGGATAAAGCCTTAAGTTTATATGCTGATGCTCTTGACAAAGTAGACCACTTAGATGCCGGCAATGCTAAAGCAACTTTTGCTTCCATTTTGGAAGCCGAAGGAATCGGTATGGGAAAAGTGATGCAATCGCTTAGAGTTAGCATAACCGGACAAGGCGGAGGTCCTGATTTAATGGAGATTATCGAAATATTAGGCAAGGAAGAAATAACAGAAAGGATTCGTTTAGCGTTAAATAAGCTAAAGGATCAAATATCTGAATGATGCCAAAAAAGAAAGACGATAAAAAAAAAGAGAAAAAGCCCAGTGTTAACCCGAAACTTGAGGGATTTGATGTGAAAATCGATTCCTTTGGTGAGATTCAAACTAGCTTTGATATTGATAGAATCAACCAGTTTTTGAATAAAGAAGTGGAAGATAAAAAGCTAAAGGATAGGGAGGATCTAGAGGATATAAAAAAGAAAGACGAAGAAGAGTAAAATAATCCCAAGAGCTATTTAATTGTTCTTGGGATTATATTTTTGGATTTATTTGACCATTATTTTTCTAACTACCACATTTTCTGAATCAAGTACTTTTAAAACATAAAGTCCTGATTCTAGATTTGTCACATCGATAGTGCTAGATTTTGCATTTAAATTTCCATTTTGTTCTATTTTCCCTGAAAGTGAAATGATTTGATAAGCTGTAGCTTCCATTTTTCCAGTAAATATTTCAAGCTCAGTAATAGCCGGGTTTGGATAAACATTAAACCCAGCGGACTCAATTTCTGAGGAAATGCTTTCTGTACTTGTCAAGCTTCTAAAACTATTACCTACACAAAAGCTTGTGCTTTCTCCACTGCCAAAACTTCCTCCTGATACAATTACATTATTTCCTTCGCTTAAAGTATAAGAACCACTGCCATAAGAGCAGCAAATCCCGTCTCCATAACTATCATAAATAATGAAATCATAACAGCCTTCCGGAACCGTAATCGAAATATCAATAGTACTTCCATCTGCATAATTTCCATAAGAGCCTCCTTCGTCTAAAACAGTTGAACCATCTACTATTTCCCAAGTCGTTTCCTCTGGGTAATTATCAAATGTGATAGATAAATTAAGTGTGGTTTCAGCCGCTGGTTGTTCAGTCGATAATTCCAAATTGTCAATTGCCATATCTCCTTGCCAAGTATCACCTGTTTGACCTACAACCCTTAGTTTTATTGTTTCACCCAAGTAAGCTGATAAATCTATATTCTCAGCTTGCCATGAAGTACCTTGATTGCCTGATTTTGACCATAAAGTATTCCAATTATCACCATCTGTGGTAACTTCCAGTTTTAAAGAACCCATATTGCTTGCGCCATACATATGATAATTGAAATTGAATGAGGCTTGATTTTCATTGCTTAAATCAAAGCAAGGACTTTCAATAGTGGCTGTTTTATATGAATAATTTGGACTTGAAGCCTCAATATAGAAATAGTAATTTCCTTCAAAGGCACTGGACGGGCCAGTATTGGAAGAACCCGTTCCTCCTGAATTAATTGCCCAATCAAAATCATCGCTTGTGGACTGGAACCAATCGCTACCATTTTCAAAGCCTTGTTGATAAGGAAATGAATTGATGCTGCTTTGGCAATCCAAGCTTGGAGAAGGAGCAGAAGTGGTAACTCCTACATTTGAGCTCTGATCGGATTCGTTTCCTGCAGCATCTTGTGCGGAAATGCTTACCACGTAATTCGTTGAAGCGGACAATCCATTTACCGTTGCTGTTGTGGAACTGGAATTCGCATAAAAACTGCCATCCAAATAGATTATATATTGATCCACTCCTACATTATCTGTGGAGGCATCCCAGCTTAAATCAAAAGAAGTTTCGCTTACATTACTAACCTGAATATTAGAAGGAACAGAAGGGGCTTCTGTATCTTCTTCACCACTACCGGAAATAGTATGGCTTCCTAAATAGCTAAAGGTATCAGATGCGTATCCATCCCATTCAGATGTGGAATAGCTTGTATTAGGCTCCGTTACCGTTTCCATTCTCACCAAAGTGGTGTTTTGCCCAAAATAGTTATCGCTATTATAATTGCCTATTACATCAATTAGTTGTCCGTTTTTGAATAATCCAATAGGATCATTTCCATTAAAGGATAATGCGGAATTGTTTGAAATTAAATCAGCCTCAGCTTGCATTGTTGAAGCAGCATTTGAATTCACTAGCACAAAAACATCTTCATTAGCAATTGACCCGCTCAAATTTAATTCACCTGTCCATGAGCCTGAACCATTGGTCTGCTTCATTATAGAATAAGCTGAAAGATCAACTGATGATCCAGTAAAATTGGCAATTTCTAAGCCTTTATTGTAAGAAGAACCTTCAATATATTCTGAGAAAATAAGCTCATTGGCTGTTCCGGTTCCACCGCCTGAACTTGTTACACTTACCGTGAAGTTTTGAGAATTGCTTGCCGATCCATCAGATACATTCAAAGAAACAGAATAATCGCCTGTTGTTTGCGTGCTCCCCGTAATTGTTGCAGAGCCATCTCCATTATCCGTAAAGCTCATCCAATTGGGCAAGTTGGAGGCAGAGATGCTTACATTATCACCTTCAGGATCAGTAGTTGTAATATTGTATGAATAATTATTTCCAGCTTCTACGGATGTAACTGGACTAGAAGTAAAATAGGGAGCATTATTTCCACCCGAAGTTGAACAGCTATAAATTTCACACACATATTCTGGGTGATCTATGAAAGGATTTCTATTATTCTGATAACTATAAATCACATCATTTCTTTGGATTTCGGCCGCACTTACTGGGTCCTGCTGATGCCACTCCAATAATACGGAAAGCTTAGCATGATAGGGAGACTTATCAGTTCCCGATAATAGTGTTTCGGTAAGCTCAAGATCTGGGTCACCGTTCTCACCTTCGTAGCGCGTGGCCATATAAAACATCATTCGTGCTACATCACCTTTAACTTCATCTCGTGGTTCCCAAACATCTTCAGTACTGCTTGTTTTGGATAATGTACTTCCTGAATATGTGCCCTGAGTATCTACATAATATGTATCGCCATAGTCAAAATGCATATTTCCTCTAGCACCATTAGTAGAAATATCTGCTACAGCTAAATGATGACAATCAGTTCCTGCCCCTTCACTTGTACCAAAATCTCCTCTTGATTTCGCCCAAACATGTTCTCTGTTCCAGCCATCACCATTATTATATTCTGCGGCAGCATCCATTGAAAAACCCGAATAAATTCCAATTACATTGGCTGAATTATTCGGGTCTCTATCTGCTTCTTTTAAAATGTCCCATACATCTGTGCTAGAGCTGCTGTAAGGATAAGTAGTGTGTCCACTAATTATATCATTTAATGCCGCTTTCAGTTGTTCTCCTGTTTTACCATTTGCGGCATCGTAATAACCAGAAGGTATTTGTGCTTGTAAGGGATAAATTAACCCCATAAGAAACACAAGCATTATGCTTCTTATAAAGTTTTGGAATTTAATTGTTAGCATATTGAATTAGTTAAGTTGGTTTAGTGCAATTTTATCAACCCCTTATTCCCTGCAACTTCTCATGGTTGATTTATATTTAATTCAAATTATTGCTGTAAATAAAGCAAGTAAATTTCTTCTAATGAAGTATTTATGGAATATTAATGATTTGATAATATTGTAATTATTCAAAACGGCTTTCGTATATACTTACCGATTAAGTACAATTTGTGAATATAAAAAAAGCGCAGACAATTTGCATTATCTGCGCTTACTCTCCCTAATTCAGAATTAGGATTTTTTTCTATTTCTGAATTATTGTTCCTGCACAAAAGATTTTAATAGCGCTCTTACTTCTTCATTATTCTCAACGGCATATTTAGCATAGGAAAAACCACTTCCAACTTTAACAGTTAAAGCTTCTTTTGGAAGAGCTTCAAAAGTATCTTCATCTGTTCTGTCATCTCCAAACGCCATAATGAAATCAACTTTCTCTCCTTTTAATCTTTCTGTTGCTGCTTTTCCTTTATTTATGATGGAAGGCTTAACTTCCACTACATGATCGCCTTCAATTACATCCAGCCCTTTATTGGTCATAAAATGTTTCAGGTGGCTGGAAAGTTCGCTTGATCGCAAGCTACCTAATCCTTTTTCTACTTTTCGATAATGCCAAACCAATGTATGCTCTTTTTCCTCCAAGAAGGAACCAGGAGTTCTTTGGATATAGAATTCCAGAATATCACGGGCTTCGTTTTTCCAACCGTCATCCTGTAAATCTCCATTTACTTGCCATTTAGCACCAGCTCTTTTGGTTTTTATACCGTGTTCAGCAATTAAATCAATATTAAATTCATCTAACCATTCTTCCAGAGTGGCAGCTTTCCTACCACTGATTACCACCAATTTGGCTTTTACTGCTAATTGATGGAGTATTTGTGCTAATTCAGGATCTGGAGCACATTCATCTGGGTTTTCATGAAAAGGAACTAAAGTTCCGTCATAATCAAGGAAGATTATTGGGTTTTTCGCCTTCTTGAATTCTTTAGTAATATTGCTTTTAATTTTATCATTTAGCTTTTTAGTAGCCATTGATTGTTGGCGCTCTTTTAGATCTTTTAAATTATTCATAAAAAGATCTACCCACTGGAAGATGGTATATTTCTTCACAGTTTTCTGCATGATTTTCATCCTGCGCTTTTGCTCATTCAATGGCATTTCCAAGGCCTTTTTAATGGCTTCTACCATTTCATTCTGATCATTTGGGTTTACCAAAATAGCATCTGAAAGCTCTTTGGAAGCACCAGCCATTTCACTTAAAATCAATACACCATCTTCATTTTCTCTGCTAGCAATAAATTCCTTGCAGACAAGGTTCATCCCATCTCTTTTAGGAGTAATCATGGCAATTTTGCACATACGATAAAAAGCAGACAGATCATCAAGGGGAAAACTTCTATAGTAAAAATGAACCGGAACATAATTGATTGTCCCATATTTACCGTTTACATGACCTACTAAAAATTCTACTTTTTCTTTTAGCGCTTTATAACTAGCTACCTGATCTCTTGAAGGCACTACTATTAAAAAAAGCGAAACCCGGCCTTGATATTCAGGATATTTCTCTAAAAATTTATCAAATGCTTGGAGTCTACCTGGTATTCCTTTCGAATAATCTAGCCTGTCCATTGAAAGGATTAATTCTTGACTGCCTAAAGAATCTCGGTAACTTATTTCTTTTGCTTTAGCAAGTTGGCTTGTAGCTGATTCCAAATATTTTCCGTAATCTATTCCCATTGGAAGTGAATCGGCTTCTACTAATCTGTTTTTTACCAAAATTTGATTTCGCTCGTAGCTATAACCTGCCAAACGATGGCAACTACTAAGGAAGTGGCGCATATCATCATAGGTATGAAAGCCAATATAATCTGCACCCAAAACCCCATTCAGTAATTTTTTCCGCCAAGGAATCATTCTGAAAACTTCATATGAAGGAAAAGGGATATGTTGAAAAAAACCGATAGTTACATTAGGGAATTGTTTTCGGATCATTTCTGGTACAAGCATTAACTGATAATCATGCACCCAAATAATATCATCCGGCTCTAACCATTTGGAAACAGCATCTGCAAATTTTCTATTGGCATTGTAATAGGCTTCCCATTCTTCATCTACAAAGCGCATGTGATGAATGAAATAATGAAATGCAGGCCATAAAGTTTGGTTGCTAAAGCCTAAATAAAAATCTTCTACATCATCTTCAGTCAAGAAAACAGGACGCATATTTCGGTTAATTAATTCTTTTTCAACCTCCTGTTCTTCTTCATGCTCTAATGAAATGCCTGGCCAGCCAATCCAAATATTTTTGCCTTCTTTGTAAATGGAACCGAGTCCGGTTGCTAATCCGCCTTCACTAGTTTTATATACTTTCTGCCCGTCCTCTTTTTCTATTCTGATGGGCAATCGATTGGATACAATTATTGTTTTTGCCATTTGCGAGATAGTTTACACCCAATTTAAGGGATATGCCTGTTAAATCATAAAAGAAGGGGAATTGTTTTAACTGAAATATTGAATGTTAACAGATAACAGTCACAAATAAGCTAAAATAGACACGGGTTTGTAGTCTAATTAATTTTTATTTCTAATTTTTTTACTAAAAAGTGCCATAGGACAGCAAAAAAGCACGCATCAAAGAAACGTGCTTTATAAAAATGATAACTAAGTCAACGGATATTAATTATCTTGCTTTAAATCTATCAAAAGCAGCTTTTTCCAATTCTTCCCTTGCATCTGGATGTGCAATAGAAATCAAGGCTTTGGCTCTTTGCTTCAAGTTTTTGCCATAAAGATCGACCACACCATATTCTGTTACTACATAATGTACGTGAGCCCTTGTGGTTGTAACGCCAGCACCTTCCTGTAAAAATGGAACGATTTTGCTGACTCCTTTTTTAGTGGCAGCTGGCATTGCCAAGATTGCTTTTCCACCTTCAGATAAAGAAGCTCCCCTGATAAAATCCATTTGTCCACCGACTCCTGAAAACTGCATTTTACCAATTGTATCCGCACAAACCTGACCAGTTAAGTCTATTTCAATGGCTGAATTAATGGCGGTTACTTTTGGATTTCTTCTAATGATAGCCGTGTCATTGGTATAGGCAGCTTCCTTCATATGTACCAAAGGATTATCATCCATAAAGTCGTACAGTTTCTGCGAACCTACTGCAAAGCAAGTCACGAGTTTGCCTGTTTTAACTTCTTTTTTGCTACCGTTAATTACACCACTTTCTACTAATGGTAAAATTCCATCCGAGAACATTTCGGTATGAATCCCCAAGTTTTTATGGTTGCCCAAATTTTGTAGAGCCGCATTCGGTATGGCACCAATTCCCATTTGAAGTGTGGCGCCATCATCCACTAACCCAGCAACATGAGCCCCAATTTGTTGTTCAATTTCTGAAGCTATTACAATATCATGACCATGTATTGGTTCGTCTGCTTCAATAGCATAATCAATTTGACTTACGTGTATGATTCCATCTCCATGAGTTCGTGGTACATTTGGATTGACTTGGGCAATCACCAATTTTGCGGTTTGAATAGCAGGAATTGTCACGTCAACGGAAACACCTAAAGAGCAGTAACCATGTCGATCAGGAGTAGAAATTTGAATGAATGCTACATCCAATGGCAAAATATTTCGTCTGAATAGCCAATGCACCTCACTTAAGAAAATAGGAATGTAGTCTCCTCTTCCAGCTTGAATTGCTTTTCTAACATTTCCGCCAACAAAAGCACTATTGATTTTGAATGATTTATAATAAGGCTCTTCAGTATAAGCTGCCCTGCCTTCAGTGTGGAGGTGCATTACCTCAACATTTTCCAAAGATTGATATCTATTAGCTAAAGCATCTATCAAGGTTACAGGAGTCATGGCTGCCCCTTGAATAAATACTCTATCGCCTGATTTTACGTGTGAAACAGCCTCTTCAGCTGTTACTATTTTTAATGAATTATCCATATTTCTTGTTGTTTTGCGATTGCAAATTTACTATCCATAAGATAAGTATTATTGAGCAAAACCAAAGAAAAGAATGATTAATATCAGGGTTTTTAATCACGGATAAACAAGCCTAAGGCTTGAGGTGATTCACGCAAAGGTGTAAAGGCGCAAAGACCTCGCAAAGGGATTTAAAAATTGCTGCCCAGAAATGTCAGACATTTTGATGTCGGGACATTTGTTAGCAATAGAATAGTTAGCTTAGTTATTAATGTCCGACTTTTCCAAAGTCTGACATAAGCACAGAAAATAAGAAAATCTAAGGCTTTCAACCTTTTTCACTAAATTTGAAACTGATTTTCAATAATATGAGCGAACAACCCAATTTAAATCTAAAAAATGGTCTTCTGTTTCCTTTTCAATTTCAGATGCTGGGATATGTATTTCTATTTGCAGGGATAGCTCTCATAGTTGTCAATATTTGGGCTAGTATTATCTTTATTTTGCTTGGAGGGGTAATAGTTTCGGCTTTTGCAGGAGTTGAATTCAAAAAAGATAAATTTCGAGAATACAATTCATTCTTTTTCATAAAAAATGGTAAGTGGGAACCTTTAAGAAAAGTAGAAAAGATATTTATTAAGAGAGTTAAGGTTAGCCAGAAATTTTATGGCAGAGCTAACCAGAGCTCAACTATTAGAAATGTTGTTTATAAAGCTTTTTTGAAGTTTGAAAATGGAGAAACCATATTTTTATACGATCACAAAAATAAAGAAAAAGTTGAAAGTAAATTGAAGGAATTATCCAATTTTCTAAAGGCTGAGATTTTTGATTACACTAATTGAGCACCTTTGTTTTATTGATTAAATCTCTTATCCAAATCTCTGCCTCTTCAATATTGGAAAAGATTTTATATGGAACCGGCTGATTTTGAAATGAAAAAATCATTTTTAAAACTGTTCTTATTGCCATATTAGGAATTACATATGCAGTGCCTTTGCAATAAGTTTGAATCAATTTCCAATGTTGGCTTATCCACAATGCCTGTTTTCTTTGAAGAGATAATTTAGGAATGACTGCCTTGCTAGCATCAAAGATTATGGCTATTGTTTTCCTTTCATCATAGCAATCTTCAAGATCATCCAAGTATTGCTGAAAATTCTCGTCCGTACTTTTCTCTCCAGTGAAAGTAACGTAGATAATTGGGATATTAGAAGAATCAACTAATGCGTATGGCTTCATTTTAATTTTGGGACTTAATACATGGATAACTACGCAAAGTTATGAATGTTTGGATTTAAGGTTTAGCATTAAAGAAGTTGATTGTTCGATGATAAATTGTCAAAACAGCCATTTAACATAATATGTCTGATCCCAATGTCAGAGATTTATTTAGGCTATCAACTATTCCTAAAAGTCGTCTATTTTTTCCAGTGGGTGTATGAGATTGGGACTTTAGAAGCTCTCCACATTGAAAAATGAATCATCTTTCGCAGGCAATTCTGTTCTGCCCATTAAATATTGATCAACTTCTCTGGCAGCTTCTCTTCCTTCAGAAATAGCCCAAACTACCAAAGACTGTCCTCTTCTGGCATCTCCGGCTGTGAATATGTTTTCCACATTAGTCTTATAACTGCTTGCTTCTACTGTTCCTGCTTGGGTTTTATTCACTCCCAAGCTGTCCAACAAATGATTTTCAGGATGGACAAAACCTATGGCTAATAATGCCAACTCACAAGGAACATCCCTTTCCGTTCCTTGAATTTCGACCATATTTTGTCTTCCTCCTTGATTCACCCATTCAATATCCACTAATTTGATATGGGTCAATTCACCTTTCTCATTGCCTTTAAATTCCTTGGTCAATACACCCCATTTTCTTTCTCCTCCTTCTTCGTGAGAAGAGGAAGTTCGCAAAGTCATCGGCCATAGCGGCCACGGATCACTTTCTCCTCTGTTTTGAGGAGGCTTTGGCATCAATTCCAGTTGTAATACAGAGGCAGCTTTTTGTCTATGCGAAGTCCCGATACAATCTGAACCTGTATCACCACCACCAATTACCACTACATTTTTCCCCTCGGCTGAAATTTTATTTTCGATGGAATCTCCAGCTACTTCTTTATTTTGCATGGTTAAGAAATCCATGGCGAAATGAATGCCTTTAAATTCCCTTCCGGGGATGGGTAAATCTCTTGGAATAGTTGAGCCAGTGCATATCACAATGGAATCAAAATCCTCTTTCAGCATATCAGGATTAATATTTTTGCCGACTTCCGCATTCACTTTAAAGCGAACCCCTTCTTCATCCATTATATTAATTCTGCGCTCTACATATTGTTTTTCCAATTTAAAATCAGGAATACCATAGCGTAATAAGCCACCAATTCTAGTTTCCCTTTCAAAAACGGTAACCCAATGTCCAGCTTTATTTAATTGGTCAGCAGCGGCTAATCCAGCAGGACCAGATCCGATCACGGCCACTTTTTTGCCTGTTCTTTCTTTAGGTGGGTTAGGTTTTATATAGCCTAATTCATAAGCCTTTTCAGCTATGGTTTTTTCGATATGTTCAATAGCTACCGGTGGTTTGTTAATTCCCAAAACACAACTTGCTTCACATGGAGCAGGGCAAATTCTGCCTGTAAACTCTGGAAAATTATTAGTAGAGTATAGTATTTCAGCTGCTTCTTCCCAGTTTTCTCGATAAACTGCATCATTAAACTCTGGAATGATATTGCCAAGCGGGCAACCAGAATGACAAAATGGGATTCCGCAATCCATACATCTAGCCGCCTGTTTTTTGGTTTTCACTTCAGGAAAAGGCTGATATATTTCCTTGAAATCTTCTACTCTCTTTTTTGGGGATCTGCTATCGGGCAACTCCCTATCAAATTTTAAAAATCCGTCTTGCTGTCCCATTTATGCTACAATTTTTTCGTTCTCTTTTTGTTCTTCTGCTTTTTTGGCTTCCAATATGCGTTTGAAATCATAAGGAATTACCTTGATGAATTGTGGTAAATAATCCTCAAATTTTTCCAAGATTTTTTTCGCTTTTTGGCTGCTTGTGGCTTGAGCGTGATAACTAATCAAAGTTTTTAATTCTTCAGTGTCTTCCTCTGAAGGGCTTTCCAAGCTCACCATTGCTTGATTGCAATTATCTTTGAAAGCTTTTTTCTCATCCAATACATAAGCAATACCGCCACTCATTCCGGCAGCAAAGTTTTTACCCGTTTCACCGAGTACAACCACTCTTCCGCCCGTCATATATTCACAGGCATGATCACCAACTCCTTCTACCACAGCTCTAACTCCTGAATTTCTTACTGCAAATCTTTCTCCCGCCATGCCATTAATGTAGGCGTAACCAGACGTAGCGCCATAAAAGGCTACATTTCCAATAATAATATTCTCAGAAGCATCAAATGCTGAATTTTTAGGTGGATAAATAATTAGTTTTCCTCCTGAAAGTCCTTTTCCATAGTAATCGTTGGATTCTCCTTCTATTTCAAAAGTGACTCCATTCGCTAAAAAGGCACCAAAACTTTGTCCGGCAGAACCTTCAAATTTATATCGGATGGTGTCTTCAGGAAGTCCTTCTCCTTTATATTTTTTACTGATCTCGTTGGATAAGATAGCCCCAACCGCTCTATTGATATTTCGAATTGGGAAAGTTTCTCTCACCGGTTTTTGACTCTCCATTGCCTCTTTAGCAACTTCTAATAATTTCCAGTCTAATACTTCTTCCAATTCATGCTCTTGTTCAATCTGCTTAAATACGCCCACTTGCTCAGGTATATTTTCCTGATAAAGAATCGGGCTTAAATCCAAATCTTTCAATTTCCAGAATGGCACATCATTTCTAACTTTTAGCACCTCAGAATGGCCTACCATTTCATCTATAGTTCTAAAACCAAGTTGAGCCATGATTTCTCTTAAATCTTCGGTTAAGAATTTGAAGAAATTCACCACATGTTCAGGGTCTCCTGTGAATAATTTTCTTAATTCAGGATTTTGAGTAGCAACTCCCACCGGGCAAGTATTGGTATGACATTTTCTCATCATGATGCAGCCTTCTACAACCAATGCTGCAGTGGAAATCCCCCATTCTTCAGCTCCCAAAAGAGTAGCGATGGCTAAATCTCTACCTGTTCTCATCTGACCATCAGTTTGAACCGTAATTCGACTTCTCAAATTATTTTTCACCAAAGTCTGGTGGGCTTCAGCCAAACCTAATTCCCATGGCAAACCTGCATGACGGATGGAACTCAAAGGTGATGCACCCGTTCCGCCATCTGCTCCGGAGATTAATACAACATCTGCATTGGCTTTAGAAACACCAGCTGCTACCGTACCAACACCTGCCTGAGAAACTAATTTTACATTAATTCTGGCAGCACGATTGGCGTTTTTCAAATCGAAAATTAGCTGTGCTAAATCTTCAATAGAATAAATATCGTGATGCGGAGGAGGAGAAATTAATCCTACTCCCGGAGTGGAATGCCTTACGCGTCCAATCCATTCATCTACTTTATGGCCTGGTAACTGTCCGCCTTCACCTGGCTTGGCACCTTGAGCCATTTTAATTTGCAATTCATCGGCATTGGTCAAATAATAACTGGTTACTCCAAACCTACCTGAAGCCACTTGCTTGATAGCTGATCGTTCCCAATCGCCATTAGGTTTTACCTCAAAACGTACTTCATCTTCTCCGCCTTCTCCACTATTACTTTTCGCACCAATTCTGTTCATGGCAATTGCTAAAGTAGAATGTGCTTCATGGGAAATCGAGCCAAATGACATCGCGCCAGTGGCAAATCTTTTCATGATATTTTCAGCTGGCTCTACCTCAGATAATGAAATAGGAACTCGCTTTTTGAAATCGAAAAGACCTCTTAAAGTTAAAGTATCTTTTACCTGGTCATTAATTTTTGAAGCGTATTTTTTATATAAAGAGAAATTTGCGGTCTTAGTAGAATGCTGTAATAAGTGTATGGTTTCAGGGTTGAAAAGATGCTTTTCCCCTCTTAATTTCCATTGATAAATACCGCCTACTTCCAAGCCTTTTTTCACTTGCTCATTTTGAGGAAATGCTTGAAGATGCCTAACTAAAACTTCTCTTGCTAAACCGTCAAAATCTATTCCTTCAATTCTGGAAATGGTGCCAGTAAAGCATTTTTCAATTACAGTAGAATGCAACCCTAAAGCTTCAAATATTTGTGCACTTTGATAGGATTGCAAAGTGCTAATGCCCATTTTAGATAAGATTTTTAGTAAACCATAACCAATGGCTGTTTGATAATTGGCAACGGCTTCTTCTTTGGTGATATCTTCACCCAACAGCTTTTTATCATGTAAATCCTCAATGGATTTGATAGCTAGATATGGATTAATAGCACTTGCCCCGTATCCAATAATGGTAGCAAAATGATGGGTTTCCCTCACATCTCCTGCTTCTATTACTAAACCAGTTTTAGTTCTTAAATTGAGTTTCACCAAATGCTGATGCACTGCACCTGTTGATAGTAAAGATGGTATAGGAGCATGATTTTCATCTATAGCCTTATCTGAAAGTATCAAGACTACTTTACCGTTATTGGCAGCTTCTTCGGCTTTGGCGCATATTGTATTTAAGCCTTCCTCCAATCTTCCGGGAGCACCATCTGCTTTGAAAACGCAATCGATGATTTCATAATCAAATCCAATATCTTTCAGATACATAAACTTAGCAATATCGGTCTGAAGCAAAACAGGTTGAGAAATATGCACTTGTTTAGCGTGCGCAGGAGTTTCTTCCAAAATATTTAAACTTTCCCCAACTCTTGTAAACAAAGACATCACCATTCGCTCACGAATCGGATCGATTGGCGGGTTACTTACTTGAGCAAAAAGCTGTTTGAAATAATTGGCGATGTGCTGACTTTGCTTACTTAAGATTGCCAAAGGAGTATCCGCTCCCATGGAACCGATTGGCTCTGTAGCACGAACAGCCATATCGGCCAAAATAACTTTTAATTCCTCTGAAGTATAGCCATAAGCCTTTTGCTTCCTGAGCAGAATATCACTTGAAATTTTCTCTGTCTTGATTTCAGGAGCAGGTAAATTCCTTAATTTCACTCTGTGGGCTAGAATCCAATCTTGATAGGATTTGTTGGAGGTAACGCCTTGCTTAATTTCTTCATCAAACAGTACTTTTTGCTGCCCAATATCAGCCATTAGCATTTTCCCGGGCTGTAAACGTCCTTTTTGAATAATGTCATCTGAAGCAACTGGTAATGCTCCAGCTTCAGAAGAAACGATCAAACGACCACTTTTAGTAATACAAAATCTGGATGGTCTTAAACCATTTCTATCCAATGTTGCACCTACTTTTTTACCATCTGTAAAAATCAGAGCGGCAGGACCGTCCCAAGGCTCCATAATGGAAGCATGGTACTTATAAAATGCCTTTCGGTCTTTGTCCATCATGCTGTTGTCCTGCCAAGCTTCCGGTACTAACATCATTAATACATGCTCCAAAGGACGGCCGTCCAATACCAACATTTCCACTATTCCATCCAGGTTGGCAGAATCGGAATGTTCAGGATTGGTGACTGGCAATAATTTGTTTAATTCATCTTTAGAGAAAACCTTAGAATTGAAGTTGGCTTCCTTCGATTTCATTTTAGTCACATTACCTCGGATGGTATTAATTTCCCCATTATGCGCAATAAATCGGAAAGGCTGTGCTAATTTCCAGTTGGGGAAAGTATTAGTAGAGAATCGAGAATGAATAATGGCAAAAGCGGATTTGAAACGTTTGTCTCTTAAATCATCAAAATACTCCCTTAATTGATTGGTTCTTAATTGACCTTTATAAATTACAGTATTGGTGGAAAGGCTACAAACATAAAAGGCTTTGTTATTTCCTTGTACGTTATGGCCAATATAATGCGTGCTGTAATTTCTTAATACAAAAAGCTTTCGTTCTAATTCATCTACACTTATATCATTTTCAGACTGAATAAAGACTTGTTCTATTAATGGCTCTACGGGCTTTGCACCAGAACCCGGCACTTTTTCATTTACGGGAATGGCTCTATATCCTAAAATTTTCAAGCCTAATTCTTGTGCATGTTCATTAATCACAGCTTTACATTCTTCTGCTACCTTTGTCATTTTAGGGAAGAAGAAAATTCCCGTTCCAACTGGCTTATTTTTTTCTAAAGAAATGTTCGCATCTTCGGATGTCCATTTGATGAAATGCTCATCAATTTGTAACATGATTCCAGCCCCATCACCAGTTTGTTTATCAGCTCCCGTTCCGCCACGGTGTTCCATGTTTTCTAACATGTCTAATGCATCCTGAATGAGTTGGAAATCTTTATTTCCATTGATATTAACGATTGTGCCTATTCCGCAGGCATCATGTTCAAAAGCCGAATTGTAAAGAGAATTATTGCGCATAAATATGATAGTCAGTCAATTGTAAAGTATAATTTACTGATAATAACTAATCCAAAAAAGTAAAATATGATGGAATTTAGTGTAGATACTTAGTGTCTAAGGTACACTAACTAATTTTCAAAAACAAATTTAATTTCCTTGAAAATTTTAAAATTTGAGCATAAAAAAACAGCCATGTGTGATTTGAGAGAGATAGGGCTGTTTTCGGGTAATGAAAAAAATATTAATTTTTTGGCATCAGTTTTACGATTTTGCCTGGACCTTCTACTGCAACATAAATATAGCCGTCTGGACTTTCGGCTACATGTCTAACTCTTCCAATGCCTTCGAGGAGTTTTTCTTCTTTCACATAATTACCATCTTCATCCAAAACCACTCTGTCTAAGTATCGAAATTTAAGCGAACCTAAGAGGATATTATTTTTCCAAGCAGGATAGCGATCACTTGTCACAAATGTCATTCCACAAGGCGCTATGGATGGATCCCAGTAATGAATGGGTTGCACCATACCTTCTTTTTCAGTTTCGTCTGTAATGATGCTTCCGTCATAATCAATCCCATAACTGATCTCGGGCCAGCCGTAATTTTTGGCCTTTTGTACAATATTTAATTCATCTCCACCTTTAGGGCCATGTTCATGCAACCACAATTCACCTGTTTCAGGATGAAATTGCATGCCTTGTGGATTTCTATGCCCATAACTCCATATACTTTTTTCTGCATCAGGGATTTTGACAAAAGGATTATCTTCAGGAACATCACCGTTTTCATGCAATCTATGAACTTTCCCATAAGGGTTATCCACTGATTGTGCGTTATCCATTTCGCCTCTTTCGCCTATAGTGAAAAAGATATAGCCATCTTTAAAGTCTATTCGAGAACCAAAGTGTACACCAGATTTTGTTTTTGGGAAAGATTCATAAATAAGTTCTTTATCAACCAAATTCTCACCATCTAATTTTGCTCTCATTATGGCGGTGCTGCCACCTCCATCACCTGGTTTGGAAAAGCTGAAATAGATCCAGCCGTTATTCTCATAATCCGGATGTAATTGGATGTCTAATAATCCCCCTTGGTTATTGGCATAAACTTCGGGCACTCCATTTAATTTTTTGCCAGAATATTTATCATTTTCAATAATTAAAATTTCTCCTTTTATTTCTGTCACCAACATTCTGCCATCGGGCAACCAAGTCATTCCCCATGGGTTGTTTAAACCCTCAGCTATGGTTACGACTTCAAAATCAACTGCTTCAGTTTCTTTATCAGGTTCAGCTTGGCATGATATGACAACCAAAAAGCTAAAAATAAATGTGGATAAAATCGAATTTTTCATAGTTCGTGATTTTTGATTTACTCTATTATACCAGTTTAATTAAAATTTGTTGGATAGTTAGGCTTGATTATTAAAGACAGCTATAATAAAATTCTGAAATGGCGAAAATTATTACACACTTTCAGGGCTTTAGAGCCAGATTTTATTACACAGGGTGAAGCCCTGTGTTAGAATATGACGGCCTTTCAGGCCTACAAGTCAAAATGCCCAGTTTTTTTACAAATTCCCTTAATTTGAATTTAAGTCCCGAAGGGATGCCATATCTTAGCGTGGGGTGAAACCCTACTTAAAATTCAACCAAGCCCTGAAAGGGCAAAATATATTGAACAGTGCTATGGTTCAAGCGTTCGCTTGGACCAACTACAAAACACAATTATTTCCAGCATCAGGTGAAGCCATAAATAAAAAGCGAAGAACAGGAGCCTTGGAAAGGGGGAAATATTATATCAAACTGCAATATTAGCATCACATTCTTTACGCTCTTTACTCCTTATATATATCCTCAATCTCCTTCTGATAATTGTTTTCAATTATCTTCCTTTTTAAACTCAATTTAGCGGTCAGTTCATGGTTTTCGACCGTCCAAGCTGTTGGCAATAAAACAGTTTTTTTGATTCTTTCATATTGAGCAAAATTTTCATTGGTTTTGTCAATCTCCTTTTGAAATTTATCAATGATGTTTTGCTGTTTTACCATTTCCGCATCAGAAGAATAAGCGATGCCTTTATGGTGACACCATTCTCTTAAAGCCTCAAAATTTGGAACTATTAATGCGCCAGGGAATTTTTGTCCGTCACCTACCACCATTGCCATTTCAATTAGTGTAGATTCTTTCAATTTGTTTTCTATAAATTGAGGTGCAATATATTTTCCGCCTGATGTTTTGAACATCTCTTTTTTACGGTCAGTGATTTTTAGGAATTTCCCATTCACCATCTCTCCGATATCCCCTGTGTGGAACCAGCCATCTTTATCTATTACCTCATCTGTTTTTTCGGCTTGGTTGTAATAACCTTTCATGACATTTGGTCCTTTTACTAAAACCTCACCATCTTCTGCTATTTTAATTTCTACTCCCGGGAGAGCAGGACCAACAGTACCCACCAACATATCTTCCTTATTATATCGGTTAAATGCAACTCCCGGAGAAGTTTCTGTTAGCCCATAAGCTTCCAAAACAGGGATTTGAGCAGCCCAGAATATGGTTGCTAAGCGGGGTTGAAGTGCTGCTCCTCCGGAAGCGATTAATTTGATGTTTCCGCCCACGGCTTCTCTCCATTTACTAAAAATAAGTTTATTGGCTAATTTCAATTGGAAATTGTACCAGGCGCCCTGGTTTTTATTACGGTCATATTTGTGACCTAAATTTAATGCCCAAAAGAACAATGATTTTTTAATCCCTGAAAGCTCCATTCCCTTAGCCACGATTTTATCATATATTTTTTCCAAGAGCCTTGGAACCGTGGTAAACATATCAGGCTGAACTTCTTTCAGGTTATCTCCAATTTTTTCAAGGTTTTCAGCATAGTATACTGCTACGCCTCTATATAAATAAAAGTAAACGCTCGTTCTTTCAAAGATATGGCAAAGAGGTAGAAAGCTTAGGGATTTTTTCAAGCCATCGACATCTAAATTTTCATTTACAGCTTTTGCATTGCTCAAAACATTCTTATGTGTTAACATTACGCCTTTTGGATTTCCCGTGGTGCCAGAGGTATAAATCAAAGTGACCAAATCCTCAGGATCAACTGCGTCACGATAGGGCTGCAAATCTGTATCATCCGCTTCTCCACTTTCTTTCAGTTCGGTCCAGTGTGGAATTCCTTCCAATTTTTCGAAGGAGTAAATATTTTTAATAAATGAAAGCCCCTCTGAAGCTTTTTTGACTTTATCGTATAGTTCTTGTTCTTCAGCAAAAACATATTTCAAACCTGAATCCTCAAATATAAATTTATAGTCTTTTGGTGTGATGGTTGGATACATTGGCACACTCACCGCCCCAATTTGCTGTAAAGCCAAATCGATGAAATTCCATTCGGGCCTGTTAGAGGAAACAATTCCTACTTTGTCGTTTTTGGCTAAGCCCAATTTTAGAAATCCACGTGATATGTCATTAACAAAATTTATGACATCATCTGTGCTGTAGTTTTTCCATATT
This sequence comes from Bacteroidota bacterium, assembly GCA_051747245.1. Taxonomy (GTDB): domain Bacteria; phylum Bacteroidota; class Bacteroidia; order Cytophagales; family Cyclobacteriaceae; genus Marivirga. Next base: position 42,794 of record JBNJFX010000003.1, on the reverse strand, counting down.
CCTTCGTACTTATAGGAAAAGGTGTCTTTTAGAGGGGAATTAGCTTTTTGATAGCTCAATAAATCAAACAGTCGAGTAGGTTCCATATTAATGTTTTCAAATTTCACATTAATATAAATGAAAAAAGAGCTAATGCCATTCTTGAAAAAGAAAATTTTACGTTTTGATTCGAAATTAATTTAAACCTTACTTCTAATCAAAAGTTGTCAATAGGTTATTGACATAGATTCATATTTATTCAATATATTTGATAACATCAAAATGTAACAGCCATGTTAGATTTCAAAAAGTCTTGTATAATTATTGTATTACTAGGTGCATTTTGTGCATTTGATGTTTCAGCCAAAGAAAAAGAAGAGAAGAAAAACGAAAAAGAAAAAGTTGAAACAGAGCCTGAAAAGAAGAAGTGTGAAAAAACAGATTCTATTAACGAATTGAGGGAACGGGCAATGGTAAAAGATAGCCTTAATCAGCAAAAGAACGACAGCCCGAGTTCTATGTCCTCCATGTCTTATAATATTTTGTTTCAAGTAATTTACAGATACAGCTTCAAAGAAATTTTTGATTCTCCAGCCGCTTCGGAGATTGTAACGAATTAAATAAAAAAGGCATCTACTAGCTAGCGGATGCCTTTTCTGATTTTATCTAAAGTCAACTCTTAGAACTTTTCAATATCAGCAAAGAAGAAGCTTCCTTCGATTTGTGCATTCTCGTCTGAATCAGATCCGTGAACTGCATTTGCCTCAATTGATTTAGCAAATATCTTTCTGATAGTACCTTCTTCAGCATCTGCTGGATTAGTAGCACCGATCAATTTTCTGAAATCTTCTACTGCATTATCCTTTTCTAAGATCATGGCAACAATATTGCCTCCTGACATATAAGCCACTAAATCTTTATAGAAAGGGCGCTCCTTATGAACTGCATAAAACTGCCCCGCTCTTTCTTCGCTTAATTTTGTCATTTTCATAGATACAATTCGGAATCCACCCTCCTCTATCATTTTAGTAATTGCGCCTATGTTATTTTCGCCCACTGCATCGGGCTTAATCATCGTAAATGTTCTGTTTCCAGCCATTGTGTTAAATTTATTGATTTGAATATTTTATGCTGCAAATTTAAAGGATTAATCTGATATGAAATATTATATTTCCTTAAACTCAACATGAATTCCTTTTTTTCACAAAGCCTCAGTCCTTTAGGCGTTTGTTTTTCATGATTTTCTTGTCAACTTTGCAAATCAATTTAATCCCCACAGGGTTAATCTGATTCATGCAGGATATATTAAAATTAAAAGAGGTCTTAGAAACACCTCAAAATATTGTAATTACAACCCACCAAAAACCGGATGCTGATGCGTTGGGCAGCAGCTTGGGAATTTATAATTACTTAATCAAGACAGGGCATAATGCTACAGTGATTACGCCTACAGATTACCCGAAATTTCTTCATTGGATGAAAGGCAACGAAAATGTCATAGTCTTCAATGAAAATGGAAATGAGGAGAAATCCAAAAAGTTGGTGGCAGAAGCTGATCTTATATTCTGTTTAGATTTCTCTAATCTCAAAAGAATCAATGAGTTAGGCGATGCGGTGGGAGCTTCCAAAGCAAAGAAAGTCTTGATTGACCATCACCGCGATCCTGATGATTTTGCAGAATATGTTTACCATGATGTAGATTCAGCTTCAACTGCTCAATTGATTTTTAAATTAATTAAGCTTTTTGGAGATAAAGAACAAGTGGACAGTGACACGGCAGATTGCTTATATGCCGGCATCATGACCGATACAGGTTCTTTTAAGCATCCGAATACCACTCAGGAAGTACATGAAATTGTGGCGGAATTAATCAGTTTAGGGGCTAATAATTCAGAAGTTTCACGATTAATATACGATACCAACTCTTTAGATCGTTTGAAATTCTTAGGCTTTGCTTTGAGCGAAAGACTTAAGGTTTTTGAAAATGAGCATGCGGCTTATTTTGCCATTTCAATGAAGGATTTAAAAAAATTTAATTCCAAAAATGGCGATACAGAGGGCTTGGTAAATTATGCATTGTCTGTTGATGGTATTACAATGGCTGCCCTTTTTACAGAAACCGAAGATGGCACGAAATTATCTTTAAGATCCATTGGCGATTTTGAAGTCAACACACTGGCAGGAGAATACTTCAAAGGAGGAGGTCATAAAAATGCGGCCGGAGGAAAGGTTGATATGAGTTTGGAAGAAACAGTCAATTTGTTTGAAAAAATTATTAAAGAATACGCAAAACAACTACAAAACAGAGAAAAAATAGAAGTTTATGAAGAATTATAAGAAGTTAACACTGGCATTATTCTTATCCATGAGTTTGATATGGGCATGCGATAACGAAAAGAAAACTGAAACGCCTGATGGGGTTGAGTATGTATTGGTAGAATCTAATGATGGGGAGAGTTTAGAAGAAGGGGAATTTGCAATTTTTTCATTAAAGTTAGAAGACAGTAAAGATTCTGTTTTACTCGATAGTGATGAAGTTGGAGAATTGCCTATTCCTATAGAGGATTCAGTGCTTTCAACAAGAGGCCCATTATTTTCTATTTTAAAAGGGTTGAAGATTGGGGATAGTATTAAGACTAAACTAACCGCTAGCGAAGTATTCACTCAAGGTTTTCAGCAACCGGTTTCTCCTGAAATGGAAGAGACGGAAAAGCTAAATGTTTATGCAAAAGCCATCCAAAAATTTGATACAGCAGGATATATGGAATGGCAACAGCAAAAGAGAAGTGAAGCTATGGAAAAAATGCAGAAGGAAGCTGAAGAACAAAAAGGAATTGATGATAAATTAATCCAAGATTTTCTTTCAGAGAATAACATCGAAGCAGAAAAAACTGAGTCTGGCTTGTATTATATGATAACTGAAGAAACGTCTGGGGAGAAACCTGAAGCAGGTGATACTGTAAGAGTTAACTATGTTGGAAAGTTAATGGACGGGACAATATTTGATACTTCTTATGAAGACATTGCTACAGAAGCTGATATTCTTAATGAAGAAAGAGAATATGGGCCAATTGAAATTCCGATTGGAAAAGGAAGAGTAATTCAAGGATGGGATGAAGGTATCATGCTTTTAAATGAAGGCAGTGAGGCAACCTTATATATTCCATCTGGTTTAGCTTATGGGCCACGTGCGGCAGGTGCTGCAATTCCGGCAAACTCAACATTGATTTTTGATGTTGAGCTAGTGGAGGTTAAATAATATGAAAAAACTAATGTTTTTGATGTTAACAGGGCTGGTTTTAGCCCTGTTTTCATCTTGCGATGAAGATTGCGAAAATTTAAGAGGTGAGTGCCCTGATGAACAATTGGCAGAAGACATAGCCATCATCGAGAATTACCTTGAAGAAAATAATTTGACAGCCCAAAAAGATGGGTCTTATGACTTATTTTATATTGTGGAAGAAGAGGGTAATGGGATCAAACCTGAAAATGGCCAAGAGGTTGAAGTAAATTATACCGGAAAGTATTTGGATGGTGAAGTTTTTGATACCTCAATAGAATCTGTTGCTAAAGAGGCTGGGGTATATAGTGAATCAAGAACGTATGAACCATTTAAATTCACTCTCGGAAAACGACAAGTAATATTAGGCTGGGATGTTGGCATCAAGTTAATTGAGGAAGGCTCTAAAGCTACATTGATTTTGCCTTCTTATTTAGGATATGGCTTTAGAGGGAACACTACAATATCTCCTAATACGGTTTTGTTATTTGAAGTGGAATTAGTCAATATCGTTGATTAAATGAATATATCTGAAATGTTGAGAAAATTATATCAATTTGCTTTGTGCCTTATGATTTTGGGTCTTGCGTCTTGTGATGATCAATTTGATTGTAATGAAAGACCAGACTTATCGGTTGATCAAGAAAAATTAGAAAATGAGATTGCTGAAATTGAAAATTATCTTGAAGGCGAGGGAATTGACTATGAAACTGACCCTTCGGGAATAAGGTATTCTGTAATTGAATCGGGCACAGGTAACCCCCCGAATTTCTGCTCTTCTGTAATGGTTGATTATACTGGTAAAATATTAGGAGGTTCGGAAAACTTTGGCTCTGCGATAGGGGCTCAATTTTCCCTTAGAAATAATGAGGTGGTTCCAGGCTTTAAATTAGCCTTACACAATATGAACAGAAATGCTGAATATAGAGTATATGTTCCTGCTTCATTGTTAATTGTTCGCGGAATTAGCCAAACTCTGCCTGCTAATTTGCCATTGGATGAAAACGTAGAATTCAGAATAAGATTGAACAATTATTAGTCTGATGAAAATTTGTTTTGCAACCAATAATGCCAATAAAATTAGGGAAGTATCCCATCTTTTAGGAAGTGATTTTCAGCTTCTTGGTTTAAAAGATATTGGCTGCAATGAAGAACTGAGTGAAGATCAGAGCACTTTAGAAGGAAATGCTCAACAAAAAGCAGCTTATGTATTTGAAAAATACAATATCGATTGTTTTGCAGATGATACAGGCTTAGAAGTGGAGGCTTTAAATAACGAGCCTGGTGTTTTTTCAGCTCGATATGCAGGGCCTCAACGTTCTGATAAGGACAATATGGCGCTGCTTTTAGAAAGATTAAATTCATCACCTAACAGAAACGCTCGATTCAGAACTGTAATTTGTGCATTTATTGGAGATCAAAAATACTTTTTTGAAGGAATAGTGGAGGGAGAAATAGCAAAAGAGCACAATGGTGACAAGGGATTTGGTTATGATCCCATTTTTATTCCAAAAGGCTACTCGCAAACATTTGCTCAAATGAGCCTGGAGGAAAAAAATAAAATCTCCCACCGATCAATCGCAGTTAGAAAATTGGTCGATTTTTTAAAAACAAATTCATAAAAACAGTTTAAAACAGTAGTTTTGCATTCATGATCAATCCATTCATTGTAGGCATCACAGGAGGAAGTGCATCAGGAAAAACTATGTTTCTGAAAAGTTTGCTTGACCATTTCCCCAAAGATGAAATCTGCCTTGTTTCCCAAGATAATTATTACAAAGACCGACATTTACAGCCCAAGGATGAAAATGGAGTGGAAAATTTTGACACCCCACAGTCCATAGAGTTTGATGATTATGCCCGAGACATCAAAATGCTAAAAGAGGGAAAACCAGTCAGCCGAAAGGAATATACTTTCAATAATCCAGATGTAGTGCCTAAAATGCTTGAATTCAAGCCTTCCAAAATAATAGTGGTAGAAGGCTTATTTGTTTTTTATTTTCCAGAGTTATTCAGGTTGTTGGATTTAAAGGTATTTATCGATGCTAAGGATTATGTAAAGCTCAAAAGACGGATCATGCGCGATAATTCGGAACGAGGATATGATTTGGATGATGTGTTGTACCGCTACGAGAAGCATGTAGCACCTACTTATGAAAAATATATTGATCCATTTAAGTACGATGCCGATATCATTGTCCCAAATAATAATAAATTTGATAAAGGTCTGGAAGTTTTAGTATCTTACCTTAAAAATGTAAGCTCATGACCAATCGCTTTGCAGTAATCGGATTAGGACAGTTTGGTGAATCCATTGCACGAACCTTAAGTGACAGTGGCGCAGAAGTATTAGCTATAGATATAGACCTCGATAAAGTTGAATCTATAAAAGATGATGTTGCTTATGCCGTTGCCTTGGATTCCACAGATGTAAAAGCTTTAAAAGCACAAAACATCCAGGATATGGATGCAGTAGTGGTGGCCATAGGGGAAAATTTTGAAGGGCTTTTATTGACTACTGTTTTGTTGTTGGAATTAGAAGTAGAGCGAATTATAGCCAGAGCAGCCAATGCTCAGCAGCGCATGATTTTGGAAAAAATGGGAGTGGAGGAAATCCTTTCGCCTGAAGAAACTGTAGGTAAAACTGTGGCGGAAATGTTGTTGCATCCCAATATGAAATCTTTCCTTCCCTTGCCAGATGATTATGAAATAGTGGAGATCAATACGCCAACCAGAGTAGTGGATCAAACCATTAGTGAAATAGGTTTAAGAGAAAAATACAATCTTAACCTGATTACTGTAAAAAGGCTGTACGATGAGAAAGTGGAGGGTCAATTACAGCAAGTAGAACATATCATAGGCGTTCCACGTGCCGATACTTTCCTTAAAGAAACTGACATTATGATCCTTTTAGGCAAATCTAAAGATGTGAATAAGTTTATTGAGGTGAATAAGTAGAGCTCGCTAATGGGTCTTTTCCAAAGTTTAGAATTTTAATAAAATACTATTCAAAGAAGTAAAATTCATCTATTCTTTTAGTTGAATTAAATTTAATTTGTAAATTGATTTCAACCTTAAAATTAATAGACCCGCTACGTGAGAGTTTTATTCTTCGCCCTTCTGTTATTATTTCTTAATTCAACTATTTTAAAGTCCCAAAACCAAAAACAGCTTTTCAAACAAATTAGTGGGACATTAATCTCTAAGTCAGATTCTTCCAGCATTCCTTTTGCCAATATTCATATAAAGGGTACTACACTTGGAACTCATTCCAATGAAGAGGGTCTGTTTAGCTTTAAATTTCCTCAAAATGATTCATATGACACAGTAGTTATCTCAAGCATTGGATATGAAAATTTGGAACTATCAATATCCAATATTGAACCCCAAGAATCTGAATATTTTTTAACTCCAGAGAAAGGAATGTTAAAAGAAGTGATAGTGAAACCAACTAAGGATACACTAAGAGCCATAGTTGGAGAGGCTATAAGGAAAATCCCTTACAATTATCCTCGCAGGGCATTTCTCTTAAGTGGTTTTTATAGGGAGATGGTAGTTAAGAATAAAGACTATGTTAGATTGCTGGAAGCAGCAGTTTCAGTACAGGATAATGGTTTTGATGTTCCCTACACCCGTTTAAAAATACGCTTAGATGAAGTAAAAAAAAGTGAGGATTATATAGATTATAGTTTCTATACCGAAATGTATAATTTGCTTTTTGGTGGAGATGAAAATAACTTATATAAATCTTTTGAATTTGATTTTATTCGAGCTTACAATAGCGAGGATAAATATAAGGTTTTAATTGGCATTTATAATCGATTCGATTTTGAATTAGATTCGGTAATACAATCTAATAAAGAGCTAATTTATGTTTTAAATTTCTACTCACCTACCTTCCATATTGGTGGACTTCAACAATCAGGTACAATTTATATTAATGCCAATGATTATGGTATCGTAAAATTGGAGTACCAACATCATTTCATTCCGGTTGAAGATTCTGATGAGGATAGGTTTATAAATCAAGAGGATCTTTTTTTGAATAATATTCATAAGCAATCAGTTGTGTCTTACAGAAAAATTGGTAAAAAGTATTATTTGAGCTACATAAAATGGAAGGAGCCAGTAAAAGGAGCTTGGAAGGCAGAAACTGAAGATGGGGAAAGCACTGTTCAATTTTATGATGCCGCTTTTTATGTGACGGATGTAAAAAAAAGAAGAAGGGATTTTAGAAGAATTAGGAATAAAGAAACTATAGACATTGATCAAGATTTATTCAAATTTGAAAAACCATATAATGAAGAGTTTTGGAATAATTTTAACTCGGTTATAATTGATCCGAAATTGCAAAAGGCAAAAAAGGATATAGAGCATCTCGATGCTAAATGAATGCTGTTTTAACGCATGAATACATGAGTTTAAATTTTGACTATAATTTTATATTTTTGAGAATACTCATTAAGTAAATCATGAAAAATAAGTTCTCCTATTTAAGATTAATCACTGTTCTAGGCGTTTTCACATTATTCTTTCTAAAAATATATAATCTGTGGTATTACTTACCATTTTTAATTTTAGCATCATTTTTAGCTTACCATGACTCAAAAAAATCTAAAAATAGAGCTAATATTGTGCTTACTACCATTTTGGTGGTTTTAATATGTACTGTGCTTATTTTATTCAGATATTTTCCGAAGTAATACCTTTATTAAATTTGCTCAATTCATTTACTCTATACAACCTTAAACCACGTCATGAAGCCACTCAAAATATTATTGCAAATTATCATCGCGATATCTAGTCTCTATTTTTTTACTGTTCACATAACAGATCAACCGATTTTATATGGGGTAGAATTATCATTTATATTTCCATTACTAGTTTTTACACTAGCAATTGCTGCTTTAAAGTTTGTTAGAAAGAGTAGATGAGGTTTTAGGCATAAAAGCCTATTCTCTTTCTTTTATTTTTCATAACTTGAGGATCAGCCAAATTTTTTAATGTACATGAAACAAAAAGTAGCTTTAGTTTTAGGAAGTGGTGGTGCTAGAGGTGTTGCCCATATTGGCGTAATTGAAGCCTTAGAGGAAAACGGTTTTGAGATTTCTTCTATTTCTGGTTCCAGTATGGGTGCAGTGATAGGTGGATTGTATGCTGCCGGAAAAATGCAGGAATATAAAGAATGGGTCACTCATTTCGATAAAATTGATGTTTTTAAACTATTGGATTTTACCCTAAGCCTTCAAGGTGTAGTGCGTGGCGAAAAAGTTTTTAAAGAAATGCGAAAGCTACTTGGTGAGTTTAACATTGAAGATTTTTCTATTCCATTCACAGCCGTAGCTTCCAATATAAGAACACAAAGAGAAGTACTTTTCTCAGAAGGTAATTTGATGGATGCTTTACGTGCTTCTTGCGCTATCCCAACGGTAATGACTCCGGTTTACCTGGAGAATGAAGAAATAGTAGATGGAGGTGTATTAAATCCCATTCCCTTAAATAGAGTGAAAAGAACGGAAGGAGATATCTTAATTGCAGTGGATGTAAATGCAGCCATTCCTTTTGAGAAAAAAGTGGCAGTAACAGCAGAAGAAGTTCAGCAATATGAAAAAAATAAACAGTTTTTGGCAGAATTTAGAAATAGGATAAGGAAGTTTCTCCCTTCCAATAGCCCAAAAGACACCAATACTACTCCCAAAAAATTAGGCTATTTTGATTTGCTCAATAGGTCTATTGATTTGATGCAGGAAAAAATAACCAATTTGCAAATGGAAATCATTAAGCCTGAAATGTTGATTCAAGTTTCCCGAAATTCATGCGGCACTTTTGAATTCTATAAAAGCAATGAATTGGTAGATTTAGGTAAAACGGCATTTGAAAAATCTTACAGCCAATATAAAAATGGACTGGAAACAACTGAATAATGAATTGGGTAATATTGACCTCTATTGGCTCGATTTTATTTTAAAAGGATATTTACCCGATAATGCCAAAATACTGGATGCAGGATGCGGTGAAGGAAGAAATTTGACTTTCTGTTTTAAGAATGGCATGGACGTTTTTGGAATCGATCAAAATCCTGAAGCCATTAATTTACTTAAACTTTTAGCCAAAAAGTATAAACTTAAAGATATTGATGCCCGATTTCAAGTTATGAAATTGGATAAAATTCTTTTCCCAAGCTTGACTTTTGATGTGGTAATATGCAGTGCGGTATTGCATTTTGCTAAAAATACTGATCAATTCGAGAAAATGGTGAAGGAGATTGTACGATTGCTAAAGCCAAATGGCAAAATCTTTATTCGAACCATGACAGATCGTTATATTCCTAAAAAGACCCTTGATTTAGAAAATAATATTTTCCAATTCCCACCTGAGCAAATGCGGTTCGTAACGAATGCGGATACTTTTGTGGATTACTTAAGAAAGCTTGGTCTAGAATTAATCGAACCCTATAAAGAAATTGTAGTTGAAAATAAGCATACAATGGGGACTTTTATGTTTCAGAAACATTAATAAAATAGTCTAAAATTTATTACACCCCCTAAAAATGTTTAAACCTGCCCTTGTATTGTTTAACAAGTATTGTAGATCAATAAGCTTACATTTTTCCAAAAAATAATACATTCTTCTTCATTAGTTACGTCTTGAGTAATTAAAGAAATTTCGAAAAATAAGTATATTTACTGATTATCAGTATGAAAAAATATTCATTTCGAAATATTATTTTGGGTGAGGAGACCCACATTAAATCTGAAGGAGATTACCGCAAAGCTTTACTAGTTGGGGTTTGCTGTCTGATTCTAACTTTTATAAGTTCGGTCAATGGCTTGCTCAATGTGTTCTTGTGGGACATATCTTTGACGCCATCTTTTATGGTAGGGATTTTTGGTGGCATTTTTGGGTTCTTGCTCAATCGTTTTGGTAAATATGAATTAGCAAAGCATAGTTTATTGCTTATTGCTATATTTTTTGTTTTTATTTTCATGTCCAATGAAGGCAAATATTACGGCTCTCAACTGTATCTTTTCCCGATTCTAGTCGCATCTATTACACTGTTTGGCTATAAAAACATAAAAGTCTGGTTGTTTTACGGCCTTGTTGCTTTTTCTTGTTTCATGATTAGCGAATTGACAGCATATAAAATTGTAACAGTTGATACTATAAATGAGGCTAAAGAAGATAAAATTTACTTTTTAAATTATCTCTTTACTTTCGTGGGCTTAACTGTAGTAATCTATTTCCAAGTAAAATTGCAATATAAATCCGAGCAAAAGATTTTAGAGCAAGACCGAAAACTAAAAGAAAGTGAAGAGAGGTTTCGATTGGCAGTTGAGGGCACCAATGCCGGAATTTGGGACTGGGAAAACATTAATAAAGACCAACAATGGTGGTCACCTAAATTGTATGAATTATTGGGTTATAAACCAACCGAATTTTCACCGGATCAAAATATTTTTAAAAATTTGTTGGCAGAAAAATCTGATTACCCTCGATTGGTGAAAGATTTTAAGCGGCACCTTCAAAATAAAGAACCGTTTTCAGTAGAATACAAATTAAAGTGTAAGGATGGTACCTATCGTTGGTTTCAGGGATCGGGTCAAGCCAAATGGTCCAATGATGAGAAGCCTGTCAGAATGGTGGGTTCTTTGGTGGACATCACGGACAAAAAAGTAAAGGAAGAAGAAATTAAGGAAAAGAACCAACTACTGGAACAGACCAATGCAGAATTAGACCGTTTTGTTTATAGTGTCTCCCATGATTTGCGGGCACCACTAAATTCTATTCAAGGTTTAATTAATATTGGCGATACCACTGATGATAGCCAAGAGCTAAAGCAATTGCTCGGTATGATGAAGAACAGGGTTAAAAAGCTATATACTTTTATAGATGAAATTATCAGCTTTGCAAGAAATACCCGTACTGATATTATCAAGGAAAATGTAAATCTACAGGACTTGGTGAAAGAAACATTTGAAAACACCCAATACAGAGAACTCTCTGCTGATATTGATTTTAGAATGAGAGTTGAGGAGGATGCCTTAATAGAAACCGACAAGGGGAGACTTGGGGTGATCCTTAATAATTTGGTGGATAATGCCATAAAATACCACCGACATGCTCATCCAGGAAAATATATAGCAGTTCAAGCCGAGAATTTTGGTAAACATATTGTGTTAAAAGTCATAGACAATGGTCAGGGAATTCCTTATGAAGCTCAATCTAAAATTTTTGACATGTTCTTTAGGGCATCAGAAAATTCAAAAGGTTCTGGTTTAGGCTTATACATTGTAAAAGATATGGTGGAAAGATTAGGTGGAACCATTAGTCTACAATCCGAAAAAGGAGAAGGAACAACTTTTACTATAAAATTGCCAAAATCTTAAAAATTTTAACCACCTTTTCCAATTTATCATGAGATCATATAGAATCTTATCGTCTTTAATATAAAAAAAGATATTTTGACACTGAATATCAGTCGGTTGTAAAATTCTCTCATCTAATTGCCTAATAGGCTCTATTTAATTTATCTTTGCGGCATGGCAAAGAAAGAACAAACCCCCGAAAACACACTTTTTAGAGATATAATTGCTCACGCTAAAGAATATGGTTTCGTATACCCATCAAGTGAAATATATGAAGGCTTGCAAGCCGTGTATGACTATGGTCCTTATGGAGCAGAACTAAAGAAAAACATCAAAGAACTTTGGTGGAATACTATGACCCGCTTCAATGATGATATTGTGGGATTGGATTCTGCTATTTTTATGCATCCCGATACTTGGAAAGCATCGGGTCACATTGAAAGTTTCAATGACCCTATGATAGATAATAAAGATTCCAAGAAAAGATACAGAGCGGATGTTTTATTGGAAGAGAAAGCTGCGGAATATGAGAATGCGGGTGATCAGGAAAAAGCAGATGCATTATTGAAACTAACAGGCAAATTACTGGAAGAAGAAAATCTAAATGGTGTTAGAGAATTAATTATAACTGAAGGAATTAAATGCCCAATTTCCGGAACTACTAATTGGACAGAAGTTCGTCAGTTTAATTTAATGTTCTCTACTCAAATTGGAAGCGTGTCAGACGGATCTGGAAAAATTTATCTGCGACCTGAAACCGCACAAGGTATTTTTGTCAATTTCTTGAATGTGCAAAAAACGGCCAGAATGAAAGTGCCTTTTGGGATCGCCCAAATTGGAAAAGCTTTCAGAAATGAAATTGTAGCGCGTCAATTTATATTTAGAATGCGTGAATTCGAGCAAATGGAAATGCAATTCTTTGTTCGTCCTGGTGAAGAAATGGGGTGGTATGAACAGTGGAGGGATACGCGCTTAAAATGGCATAAAGCGATTGGAATTGCCGATGAAGATTTACGTTTGCATGTGCACGAAAAATTAGCGCATTACGCAAATGCAGCCGTTGATGTGGAATATAAATTTCCATTTGGCTTTAAAGAAGTAGAAGGAATCCATAGTAGGACAGATTTTGATTTGAAAAGCCATCAGGAAGTTTCCAAAAAAAAGCTTCAATATTTCGATCCGGAAGTCGGCAAAAACTATATTCCTTATGTAGTGGAAACTTCAGTGGGATGTGATAGGTTATTTCTGATGCTTTTCTGCAGTGCTTTTAAAAATGAAGAAACTGGCGAGGGAGATAAGGTCAAAACAAGAACTTATTTGAAATTGCACCCGGCTTTGGCTCCGGTAAAAGCTGCAATTTTGCCTCTAACTAAAAAAGATGGACTGCCCGAAAAGGGAAAAGAAATATACAAATCCTTAAAAGGAGCTTTCAATGTTGTTTATGAAGAAGCTGCTTCTATCGGTAAGCGCTATACTCGTCAGGATTTAATTGGAACACCTTTCTGCATAGCGGTGGATCATCAAACTTTAGAGGATGATACGGTGACAATAAGACATAGAGACAGTACGGAACAAGAAAGAATGCCGATAAGTGAATTGGAAGCCTATATCACTAAAGCAACATCTTTTAATAGAGTATATGAGCAATTATAATCAATCTCTATATAGATAGATTTTGTCTATAATAGCATGCAAACAATCAATTTAATTAATCGTAACCTATTCGTAAATTTGTGGTTCAGTTAATTAGAAGTTTAAAAAGGAATAAAAATGATAGAATTAGCAGAAGATAATTTACAAGAGATTGTTGACGGTAATGAGATGGTGATGGTTCAATATGGTGCTACATGGTGCGGAAATTGCAAAATCACCAAGCCGAAATTTAGGAGATTGGCAGGTGAAAATGAGAGCATAAAATTCGTTTATGTGGATGCTGAAAAGTTGCCAAACTCAAGATCTTTAGCAGAAGTTAAAAATCTTCCTACTTTTGCCGGTTTTAAAAATGGTAAATTAGTGAATTCAATTTCAGGAAATAAACCAAGTATCATAACAGAATTATTAGATGAGGTTACCAATAATTAAGCACGTAGTAGAATTCATTGAAAAAAATGACGAAGATTATGTAGTGGAAAGCATGGATCTTCTAGAAGATTTGATAGAAGCTAAAGGTATAAAAGATGAAGAACTTGAGGTGATTGGTGAATTGCTTTCCAATTTCTCAGGGGCATTGGAGGTAAATAAGGACATAAAATCCGGAACCGATAAAAAAGAGGCCTTAAATGCTTTTATGAAAAGAGTAATGGGTTCTATTGATAGCTAAAATATATCATGACAATAGTATTGAAAGCACAGCTTTATTTGAAGCTGTGCTTTTTTGTTATGATAAATAATATTAAATAATATTGAAAAAGTTATATTCAGTTGCTTTTGTATTGATTATTTTCACATTCTTTCTTTTATAAATTTTATTTTGTCGATAAAAGTATTTGATTTACAGAAAATTACTTCCTAATTCAATAGGCTTTAAGTATTATTCAAATTGGACACTAAATAAAAATTATGAAAAAGCTACTTTACAATTTTTTAATTATCATTCCTTTGGTATTTATTGGGTTTAAATCACACTCACAATATTCAGGGGGTACTTTTGCTGAAGCAAAGCAAAGCAAAACGGCAAATGTAACTTATGTCTATTCCGAGGCCCCAGGTTTTGCTGCAGAAATTAATGGCGAAGTTCAAGGGGTTTGTGTAGATGTGATGAGTGATTTCGAGTTTTATTTATTGGATAAATACGGGATTACTGTGGAATCCAAAATGGTAAAAGAACATGCAAATAATTTCACAGCCTATCTGGAAGCCGTGAAAAAATCTTCAAAAGGAGTTTTTGGTTTAAGCAATACCACAATTACCCAAAAGAGAAAAGCTTCTTATAATTTCAGCCCGCCTTACATCACTAATATAGGGATGATGTTAAGTAACAAAGCACTACCAACTTTAAATGACATATCCAAAATCTCAGAAGTTTTTGCAGGTAAAAAAGCAGTTACTGTGAAAGGCTCTACCAATGAGGAACAAATTTTAAAGGTAAAAAACAAGTATTATCCAGGATTGACAATAGAGTATGTGAATTCTTTTGAAGAGGCATTGGATAAAATCACTAATAGTGAAGAGTATTTCACCAATATTGATTTTACTTATTATTTGGATGCCACAAAATCCAAAAAGCCTATTAAAAGACATCCTGCTGGCGACCAGACTGCCGAGGAATTTGGTATTGTAATGCCAAAAGATAGTGATTGGGCTCAACCATTTCAAGAGTTCTTGACAGAATCTTACAGGACTAGTCCTAGTTATAGAAAAATTATAGCTAAGCATTTAGGAAGAAATGCACTTCAATTACTAGATGCAGTGGTACAAGAAAATTAATAAAATAAAAAAGCCTCCCGCTTTTCAGCTAGGAGGCTTTTACTTACCAAAACATCAACCATTCACTATGAATTAAACTATACCTTACTAATCTTAAATTGTAGGATTTAGTTCCTTAATTTTAATAAATATTTTTTGAGAGTTACTTTCCATAAGTAAATCAGCGTTTCTCATGGCCACAGGGTCGATATTTTCTCTTTTAAAGCTGTGCAGCAATTTACCCTCAATATTATATACCAATACATCCGGTTCTTGTTCTAATGCTTCAATGTAAAAGATTGGATCTTCCATTTCAGCCTTTACTTCCTTGATTAATTTTTTTTCATCAGACACTTTCTTGTCGTTTGCATATGCACTTCCAAATGCAAAAATCATTGTTAAAATTATTACTGCCCTTTTCATATTATTTTGTTTTAGGTTCTTATATAGGGTTGACGCAGAATATTATTAAAAAGTTGCTTCCATTATTTAAAAAATAATTTGGTCAATGTGCTTTACGTGTAATATATAGGTGACTATTCAATAATTTATAAAAGTCTATTATATATGGTGTTTTTTTTGCATGCTATAATTTTATTCTGTTGTAGCACTTTTATTGAAATGAATTCAATTAAAATATGAATGTAGCTTCTATTTAATTTTTATGGGGGGGTTATGTTTGTAATTACAATATGATTAAAGTAAAGAGTTGAAAATCAGCACTATATAGATTGAAATTATGTCCGTAAAATCTTTTGAAATTGTTGAAATTGGACTTGGGAAAGCTCAGATAAAATTAACCTTCGTTTAGTTGATTTAAAGTCATGTTTTAGCTCATTCTTTCTTTTGGAATTTGGATACTTTCAAGAGGACTCCGTTAAATGTTTTCAATTATAAAATCAACCCTAAATTTTAGAAACTTATGTAAGAATAAACGAATGATAATACTAAATAAATGGCTGTTTACTTCATAAAACCTAATAATTTTAGATGAGTTAATAAAGAGTCTACTTTTTAATTTAAATCACTTATGGATAAGCCCAATTCGTTTAAAATTCCCAATACAAATCAAAAGAGAATTGTCATAATTGGTGGAGGTTTCGCTGGCATCACTATGGCTAAAAAGTTTGCAGGTCAAGATGTTCAAGTAGTATTACTCGACCGCCATAATTATCATACATTTCAGCCTTTGTTATATCAAGTTGCTACTGCAGGCCTTGAGCCGGATTCAATTGCCGGGCCTTTGAGGAAACTGCTTGAAAATCATAAGAATATTTTTTTCCGAATGGCTACGGTTTCTAAAATTGATCAAGAGGATAATAAAGTCATCAGTAATGTGGGTGGGTTATCTTATGATTACCTAATTATAGCTGCAGGATCCAAAACTAATTTCTTTGGTCAAAATGAAAAGTTTGAAAAGGCTTTTCCGCTTAAGCAGATTCCCCAAGCCTTGGACTTTAGAAGTCATATCCTGCAGAATTTTGAGGAAGCGGTTTTAAGCTCTGATGAAGCTAAAATAGAGCGTTTAATGAATATTGTTATTGTGGGTGGTGGGCCAACTGGAGTGGAGTTAGCCGGTGCTTTAGGGGAACTCAAAAAACATGTGCTACCAAATGATTATCCGGATTTAGATTTTAATAAACTCAACATATATTTAGTGGAGGGGATGGATAGGCTTTTAGGTGGCATGTCGGAATTTGCTGATAAAAAAGCCCAAAAGTATCTCAAGAAATTTGAGGTTAATGTAAAGCTTAACACCATGGTCGATAGCTATGACGGGGAGAAAGTAGTATTTAATAATAAAGAATCTATTCCAGCGGCCACTCTGCTATGGGGAGCTGGCGTTATGGGGAATGTAATTGAAGGGCTTTCTGATCAAAGTGTAAAAAACAGCAGGTATAAAGTGGATCGTTTTAATTTAGTTGCAGGCACTCAGAATATTTATGCAGTAGGTGATATAGCTTTAATGGAAACCGAAGATTTTCCTAAAGGGCATCCAATGTTAGCCCCAGTGGCTATGCAACAAGGCGACAGGCTTGCTAAAAATATTATAGCATCATTAAAAGGCCAGGAACAAAAACCTTTTAAATATTTGGACAAAGGGAGCATGGCCACAGTAGGCCGTAATAAAGCGGTGGTTGACTTGCCTAAAAATCTGCATTTCGGTGGTTTCTTCGCCTGGTTTATTTGGATGTTTGTGCATTTGATTTCAATTGTAGGTTTCCGAAATAAAATTGTTATCCTCAGCAATTGGATATGGAATTATTTTACTTATGACAGAGGTACGCGGTTAATCATTCGTCCCTTTATACCTAAAGTGAAAAGCCAAAAGGAAAAACCAAAAAATGGATGATTTGACAGGCGGTTTCTTAAATCTATAAAAAGAAGCTTATTTTGTAGGGAGTAAAAATGAATTACCCATTTTTTGAGCTAAATATGAAATGAACAAAAAGGTACTGTATTGGACGCTTCAAATTGTTGGCTGGACAGCTTATGGCTTGTTGAATATCTATCTGGCATATCTGGGAGAAAGACTTTCTACTGAGCAAGCGATTGTACAGCTTATTTTAGTCCCATTTTATATTACTATCACTCACCTTTACAGAAATTTTATTATAAGAAATGGTTGGCTAAAAATCATTATTCAGAAATTGGTTGTTAGGGTGATTATTGCATGTTTGATTTTAAGTATTATCAATTATGCCTTCCTTTTCAGTATATCTTCAGTATTAGGCTTGTTCGATCCTGCTTCTGATCTCAATCCAGTAGTGATTTTCTTAATTATTTCAGCCAATTTAATTTTATTTTTTCTCTGGTCTCTTGTCTATTTCATGTATCACTATGTGGAAAACTACAATCGCTCGCTGAAATTTGATGCGGCCATGAACGAGATTGAGTTAAATAACCTAAAATCTCAGCTTAACCCACACTTTATATTTAATGCATTAAATAGCGTAAGGGCTTTGGTAGATGAAGATCCTGCAAAAGCAAAGAACTCCATCACTCAATTATCCAACATTCTTAGAAACTCTTTAATATTGGATAAGAAAAGATTAATTAACTTCAATGATGAATTGAATACAGTGATCGATTTTTTAGCCTTGGAGAAAATAAGGTACGAAGAGAGATTGACCACCGAATTCGTGATTCATCCTGATTCTTATAAATACCAAGTCCCACCTTTAATGATTCAAACTTTGGTGGAAAATGGAATAAAACATGGAATTTCGAATTTGACTTATGGCGGTAAGTTGTCTGTTGAGACACAGGTTGATGATAAAAAAGTTTTGAATATCTTTATAAGGAATTCAGGAAATTTTAAACTCGAAAAAAGAAGAAAACGCAAAGGATTTGGAATAGAGAATACTAAACAGCGATTAAAATTAATCTTTGATAAAGAAGCTTCGTTTAGTATTAAAAATGAACTTGAAGGAACGGTTTTAACCACTGTAAAAATTCCTCAAATCAGTTATTGAAATTTTTAATTTAGATATATGAAGGTATTAATTATTGATGATGAAAGGCTTGCTCGAAAGGAACTGAGCAATTTGTTAGCAGAATATAAGGATATTGAAATATTGGGTGAGGCAGCCAATGCAGACGAAGCGGAGGAAATGATAGATAAACTAAATCCTGATCTGATATTTTTGGATATTCAAATGCCTGGAAGAACGGGTTTTGAGCTATTGGAAAGTTTAGAGAAAACTCCTAAGGTTATATTCACTACCGCTTATGACGAATATGCCTTGAAAGCTTTTGAGTTTAATGCTTTGGATTACCTTTTAAAACCAATTGAGCCCAAAAGATTAACAGAATCGATCAATAAAATTAGAAAAGAGGTAGAAGCACAAGAGGAGCAGAATAAAAAGGGCAATCAACTCACCGTAAATGATCAGGTTTTTGTTAAAGATGGCGATAATTGCTGGTTTGTGAAATTGAAAGATGTACGTTTATTCGAATCTGATGGGAATTATATCAAAGTGTATTTTGATAAAAACAAACCGATGATTCATAAGTCCTTAAATGCCTTGGACGA
Organism: Bacteroidota bacterium; assembly: GCA_051747245.1. Classification (GTDB taxonomy): domain Bacteria; phylum Bacteroidota; class Bacteroidia; order Cytophagales; family Cyclobacteriaceae; genus Marivirga. Next base: position 23,728 of record JBNJFX010000003.1, on the reverse strand, counting down.
AAAGCTTGATAACAAACATTTCTTCAGGGTGAGCCGAAAGCACATCATCAACTTAGAGTGGATAGATGAAATTGAAACTTGGTTCAATGGCGGCTTAATGGTAAAGCTTAAAGGCGGAGATAAAGTAGAAGTAAGCCGTAGACAAGCCACTAAGTTTAAAGATTTGATGAGTCTTTAAAGCAAAACGACTCCATAGTCGGTGACGCACCGACTTTTCACCTAAATAGCTGTCTTTTCTCCTTCCGGTTGCGGGGGATGAGGCTTTTTCAATAAATATTAACAGTAACAAGGTTTTTGAGCCCAGTAGTTTTTTTTAATTAGGGTTCGCTGAAAAGTCTCAGGTGCGTCATGGCTATATTTTGAAATTGGTTGAAGGGATGACATATTAAAATGTAGGTGGAAGCCTTTCATAAATTGGAAGGTAATTATTGTTGATTAAATCCTTAACATCTTCGTAAGAAAACATCAATTCTTCCCAAAAGAAATCTCATCAGGCAGCTCATTTTCATCATCTTTTTGATAAGGAAAATGGGAAGCTAATTGTTTACCAGCCATTTTGATGCCTTCGCTTAAACCTGCTGTTAAATCTCCATTTTTGAAATGGGAAAGCATGTGTTCTTTAATATCATCCCAGAAGTTTTCAGGCACCTTATTGTTTATCCCAGCATCACCCAAAATCGCAAATTTATGGTCTTTTATAGCCATATAGAATAAAACGCCATTGCGCAATTCGGTTTTGTGCATTTTCAAGGTTTTGAAGATGTATGCTGCATGATCCATCACATCTTCCTTGCAGTGGTTTTCCAAATGCACTTGGATTTCCCCTGATGTATTACGTTCCGCTTCTTTAATTGCGTTTACAATTTGTTTTTTTTCCTCTTCGGTAAATGCGTCTTTTGCCATGGTTTAAAGTTAATAAATCTTGAGAGGAATACGGTGAAGAAATACAATAGTTATTGATATTATAAATAGTTGAAATCAGTTGAGCTGAAATTTAATCTGATGTTGGTTTTCAATTTACTACTATATAACAAGAAAACAAATCCGACACAAAATGTTTAATTAAGCAGTTTAAATCCAGCTAAAGCTGGAAAATTAACCATAAAAGATACTAAGAAAACAAAAGAAACCAGCCAAAGGCTGCTTAGTCCAACACTTATGCCCCTTTACAAAGATAGTATATTGTTATCTCGCTTGAAGTTCAGTCTTTAAGACTGTGAGGACTTGAAAAGAGGTGCGACAATATTTTTATTGTAATGAAAATTACTGTAATTTGTATTACAATAAAATTTTTATGAGGTTTTACAATAGAGAATCGGAACTTGAGAACTTAGCACTTATTAAAAAACGCTCATTATCTAATGCTCAGATGACTGTAATGGTAGGAAGGCGGAGGATTGGTAAAACTAGTTTGATTAAAAAAAGCATAGAACTAGATACCAATGCTGTTTACTTTTTTGTAGCTAAAAAATCGGAACATCTTTTATGCGCTGAATTTTTGGAACTCATTCGATACCAATTGAACAAAAAGCCACATGGAGAAATAACTGGGTTTAGTCAGCTCTTTGCATGGCTGATGGATATTTCAAAAGAAATGCCATTTACACTAGCAATTGATGAATTTCAAGAGTTTCTGTCTATCAATCCTTCGATCATGAGCGAAATGCAAAATATTTGGGATAGTAAAAAAGAGGGAAGTCAGATTAATTTGATTTTGTGTGGCTCTATCTATTCCTTAATGAAGCGCATTTTTGAAAATTCAAAAGAGCCACTTTTTTCAAGAGCTACTTCAAGGATGAATATAAAACCATTTCGGATAAATGTACTGAAGGAAATTCTTCAAGATCAGGTAAAAAACATTTCATATCAGAAAATTTTTCCTTTTTATATTTTTACTGGAGGCGTTGCTAAGTATGTTGAAAACTTAATTATGGCAGAAGCTTTTGATTTGGAATCCATCTTAAATGAGATATTTAGGGAGAATTCCCTATTTCTAGATGAAGGCAAAAATGTATTGATTGATGAATTAGGAAAAGATTATCATACTCATTTTTCAATTCTGACTTTGATAGCCTCTTCCAAAACTTCACGAACTGAGATAGAGTCCATATTGGGAGGCTCTATTGGAGGGTTTTTAGATAGGTTGGAAAATGAATATCAGATCATTGAGAAAGTGAGACCTATTTTAGCCAAACCAAACAGTCGTAAAATCAAATATCAGATCAAGGATAACTTTCTAACTTTTTGGTTTCGCTTTATTTATAAAAATAGAAGTGCAATTGAAATAGGAAATTATGAATATGTAAAAGAAATAGTAAAACGTGATTTTGATACTTTCAGTGGCCTTTTGCTGGAAAGGTATTTTAGACAGCAGTTTGAGGAGTCTGGCAATTATTCAATGGTAGGCAACTATTGGGAAAAAGGAAACCTAAATGAAATCGATTTAATCGCTATAAATGAATTGGAAAAGAAAATAATATTGGGAGAAATAAAGCTTAACAAAAAGAAAATTGATTTAAAAAAGCTTGAAAGTAAATCAGAAAAACTATTGAAAGATTTCAAAGATTATAAAATTGAATACTTGAAATTATCATTGGAAGACATATATCCTTCTCCCATTGGGAGAAGGATAAAAGGATGAGGCTTCATAAAAAAAGGCTTCTGAAAATTATCCAGAAGCCTTTTTTAACAGATTAAAATTTTTAATCAAAAGTTACTTCGGGTACTTCATCAGCGCCTTCGTCTGATTCGAAATAACCTTTCTTTTCAAAACCGTACATGCCCGCTAGCATAGCTTGAGGAAATTTTCTAATGTAGGTGTTGTATTCCTGCGTTACCTCATTAAACCTTCTTCTTTCCACTGCTATTCGGTTTTCAGTCCCTTCTAATTGGTCTTGCAATTTCGAGAAATTCTGATTGGCTTTCAGGTCAGGATATCTTTCCACTACCACCATCAATCGGGATAATGCAGAGCTTAATCCTTGCTGCGCTTGTTGAAATTGTTCAACTTTTTCAGGGCTTAAATCATCGGCATTCACATTTATACCTGTTGCTTTCGATCTTGCCTCAATTACACCTTGCAATGTTTCTTGCTCAAAATCAGCATATCCTTTTACTGTATTTACCAAATTAGGAATTAAATCTGCCCTTCTTTGGTAGACATTTTCTACTTGTGCCCAAGCTCCCGTTACTTGCTCCTCCTTTGTAACCATATTATTATAGGAACCTGCAAAAACTTGATAAAGTATAAAAACAATAACGACTATTACGCCTATGGTAATTAAAAGTCCTTTTTTCATATTAGTTAGATTAGTTTTTTATTTAAATCATTAGCATATTGATTACGAAGGTAGCAGAGAAATGTTGATTTATAAATTCATTTCAGTTTAATACCAATAAATGATTTTTGATGTCTTATTTTTACATCTATTCTTATCCGACTTTGTCAAGTTGATTGTTCTGCCCCAGATAGACACAGCTCTTGGCTATGATTGGATAATAGGAAAAACAAAGTAATAAAATTATGTTGAAAAAGATTGGCGGCTACAGCATTTTGGTAGTCATACTTTTAGGAATTATTTACTTCTTCTTGCCCAATTACGCACAAAAGGCATTTCTTCATTTAACTGCTGATATTGATGATTATGAAATTTTTGAGAATAGAACTGTAGCAGCCAGTGATCCTCAGCCTTGGGAAAAATCTCCCCAATACAATCAATATGAAATGGGGCAGACTTATCAAGATGAATTGGAATCTTATGAAACCACTGCATTTTTAGTAGTGAAAGATACGGCTCTATTTTTTGAAAAATATTATTTAGGTTATGATGAAAATGAAATATCCAATTCATTTTCTGCAGCTAAAAGTATTGTAAGCTTACTGATAGGGATTGCTATAGAAGAAGGTAAAATAGAAAGTGTTTTTCAGCCTGTTTCCGATTTTGTAGAATCTTTCCAAGAAGGAGAAAAGTCAAAAATCATTATAAAAAATCTTTTGACCATGAGTTCTGGCATTGATTGGAACGAAGCTTATATGAGCCCTTTTTCCAAAACAACTGAAGCTTACTATGGAAATAATTTAAAGCAATTGGTTGCAGAACTGGAGATGTCTGAAGAGCCATCTCAAGAGTTTGCTTATAAAAGCATTAATACCCAAGTTTTGGCGGAAATATTGGAAGCAGCCACCGGGCAATCCATCAGCGATTATGCTACCAACCGCTTATGGAGAAAGATAGGAGCTGAAAATGATGCATTGTGGAGTTTGGATAGAGAAGGAGGAATGGAAAAAGCTTTTTGCTGTTTTAATAGCACGGCTAGAGATTTTGCTAGAATAGGACAACTGGTTTTGAACAATGGGAGATGGGATGGAGAGCAGGTAGTTCCAGCTGAATATCTAGAAATGGCTACTATGCCTGCTCGATTGGTCAGGTCAGGAGAGCTCATTCCACATTATGGTTATCAATGGTGGATTTTGAATTATGAAGGAAAGAAAATCCCTTATGCTAGAGGGATTCTGGGGCAATATATTTTTGTTTTAAAAGATAAAAATGCTGTAGTAGTAAGATTAGGAAAAAGCAGAAGTAAGCTTTACACGGATGAACATCCCAATGATGTTTATACCTATGTGGAGGCTGCTTATGAATTATTGAAGTAAAGAAAAATGGAGTTTACAAAGATTTTGAGAATAGTATATTGGGTATTGGTGGCCATCATGATTATGGTATTCTACTACAGTTTGCGCTATGCAGGAGAACAAGCCATGGAATATACTTTGGTTGCACTAGCTTTTTGGACGGCTGCTTTTATTTTGAATAGATATATCAGAAAGAAAAAATCAAATGAGGAAGATTGAAATGCAATGCTATAGGTATCTTGTTTGATAAGGATAACTTTCCTCATCCAATTGAAAAGAATTAAGAAAATGATATTAATTCTTTTTTGATTAAACGGGCTTATTATACATTTTTTATATTGGTGTAGGTTTTGTGTGGCCAAGCAATTTTGCCTTCTATTTTATGTGTTGAGCTAAGAAATCTTACTCCCATCAAAGGGACTTGTTTAAATGTTGCAACATCTATTAAAAGCCATCCTCACAAATTCACCACTCATCGAAATAAAAAGTACTTTTTTATAGAAAAAATATTACAATACAAGTATTTGCATTAAATTAGCTCCTTAACTAAGAAAACTAAGTCCAATTGAAAAAGCTGGTACTTAACATTTTAAATGCTGAAGAACCGGAATCCAAGCGAGTATTTCTATTACTTCTTATGGGATTCTTCATGGGCTTTTTTGTGTCCGGTCTTTCAGTTGGTGCAGAATCCTTGTTTTTGAATAACTTCAGTGAAGAGACGGATTTGCCTCTTGCAATTGTGGTTTCGGGTGCTATTGGGGTATTGGCTACTTACCTATTCAATTATTTTCAATCTAAAACTAGTTTTGTTCGCTTAGCAGGTTATACCTTACTTATCATTTTTTTATTGTTAATTGGAGTAGAAATAGCCTATTCTTATCTTCCTGATGTTTCGCCTTTATATTTTATTACCTTCACCTTTGTACTTCCTTTCACTTATTTGATTTTATTAATTTTTTGGGGTGCATTCGGAAGGCTGTTTGATTTAAGACAATCAAAGCGAATTATAGGAGGAATAGATACCGGTCAATTAACCGCTTCAATATTAGCCCTATTAATCATTATCCCTTATTTGCTTAATCGTCCTGATTTTGCAGAAAAAGATTTAATTACCATGAGTGTGATTAGTCTTGGCGGGATGTTTTTGTCATTTTTATGGCTAATGAACAGTTCTAAAAAGTATTTAATAAGGGCTGGAAAAAATGAATTAGTTTCTTACAAAAAAGTCCTTACTGACAAATACATGCTTTTGATGGTGGCATTTGTTTTGGTGAGTGTTGTGGCCATTACTTTCATAGATTACTCTTTCTTTAGTGTTGCCTCAGCACAATTTAATGAAAGTAATTTAGCAACTTTCCTGGCTTATTTTAATGGTACTATCATCATATTTAGTTTCTTATTCCAAACTTTTGCTACTGATAAAATCATTGCACTTTATGGACTTAAAGTCTCCCTCCTAATTAATCCTATACTCATTATGATTATGGTGGGCGGGGCATGTTTAATAGGTGCCGGCTTTGGGTTTACCCCCGATGACCCGACATTTATTTTCTTCTTTGTCATCATTGCCGTTAGTAAGCTTTTTGTTACCTCTTTAAAAGATGCTTTGGATGAACCAGCCTTTAAACTGTATTTTTTACCCTTGGATGTGGAAAGCCGTTTTGATATTCAAGTTAAAATACAAGGAGTGGTAAACGCATTTGCCGGTATGATTGCCGGTGCTATAATTATTTTACTAAATAATGTGGAGGTATTTAATCTCTTAACAATTTCAATCGCAGTAATACCTATATTAATAATTTGGTATTTGGTAACCCAAAAAATGCACAAAGGCTACCGGTCAACGCTTCAGGGCACATTGGTAAGAAACAAAGAAAAAAATAAAGTTGATGAGAATGAAAATTCAATCAGCAGATTATTACAAAAGCAAGTCAATAGTAAGGAAGAACACAAAAGGCTGTATAGCTTAAAGCTCATGGAAAAACTGGAGCCTGAAGAGTTTTCTTCTTTTAAGGAAAATTTCAAAGGCGATATATCTCCTAAAATGCAGGAATATATAGGAGAAAAGGATCAAGCCACTTCAGAAGGTTCGGACTTGACTTTAAGAAAACTAGCTGAGAAAGCACTGAAAGAAAGCCAGTCAAGGGATGTAACTCCTGTCACTTTTGAGCAATTGAGTACTTGGGCACGCTCATTGGAACCTGACAAAAGACTTTATACTGCCAGAATATTCAGGCAACATGCTGATGCTAAAAACATATTTTTGCTTTTGGATTTGTTAAAGGACGCAAACCTAAAAGTTCGTATGGAAGCGATCGAGACTTCAAGGATTCTTAAGCGCCACGAAACTTGGAATGTCCTAATTGACATGTTGGATTCAGAGAAATTCGGACATGCTGCTGCAGCTGCATTAGTAAGTGCTGGGGAAGAAGTGCTGCACCATTTAGAATCGGCTTTTCATAAATCAGGTCAATCCGATAAAATAAAAATGGCGGTGGTAAGGATTATGGCAAAGATTGGAGGAGAAGAAGCTGAAAAATTATTGTTAAAGAAAATTGATTTTCCCGATAAGCGCATAGTTTATGAGATGCTAAACGGCTTTGGTTATAGTGATTTTAATGCAGAAGGAAACCAAGCTCAAATCATTATCACTTTAATAGAAGACGAAATTGGCAAAACGGTTTGGAACATGGCGGCTTTAACTGAACTGCCAAAAGAAGATAAATATTTAATTCTACGCCAAGCTTTTAAAGAGGAGATCGGTCATAATTATGAACAGATTTTCCTGTTGCTATCCTTGATTTATGATACTGAATCGGTTTCTCTAGTAAAGGAAAATATATTATCAGAAACTTCAGAAGGTATAGCTTATGGTATTGAGTTGTTGGACATGTTTATAGGTTCCGAACTAAAATCCAAGCTTTTCCCATTAGTAGATGATATTTCTGTAAACGAGAAAATCAAAGCACTTGAAAATTTCTTCCCAAGGGAGCATTTCGAACCATTAAGGCTTTTAAAAAATATTCTAAACCGGGATTTTAATCAATTGTCAAGATGGATAAAAGCTTGTGCATTATATAATCTGGCATTTCAAAAGGAATATGAACCGGATTATGCCGTAATAGCCCATATTTTTAATGATGATAGGTTATTACAGGAAGTTGCCGCCTGGTTGCTATATCATAGGTCACCCAATAAATTCGAGCAGGTAATAGAGCGTGTTAAACAGGAAGATCAAGATGAGTTAATTGAAACTATTGCCCATAACCAATTAGAGGATGGGTTAAATGACGGTTACTTTCTTTTGGTGGAAATAGTTATGTTCCTTAAACAAATTGAAGTGTTTTCCCACATTAACGGGGCGCAACTTTGTGATTTAGCAGATAACACACATGTAATCCGTATGAATGCAATGGAATCTATAGACTTGACCGACCCTGAAAATAATGCCATTTATGTAGTGGCGGATGGGAAATATAAATTGGAAACAGAATTTGAAGCAGATGTAATTTTAGAGGAAAAAGATGTTTATGGAGAATTATTTGTGCCTGAAAAACATTTAAAAGCGCACAAAATTACTGCAGAGACTGATTCAGTGATTTTTCAATTGAATATTAATAATTTCTATACGCTGATGTCTAGAAGCCAGGAGTTTACTAATCAAATTTTTACAGCCATCACCCAACATTATCAATCATTAGTATGAGCGAGAGATTAAATATAAATATTATATACGCAGAAGAAGATAATAAACCTATCATGCAAAATAGGGGGTGGGTAGGTTATTTTGATAAATTCCTGCAAATGATGCTTAAGCAAACTATGAACAGGGAGTTTCAAATTAATTTGCTTTCGGACGCTGCTAAGGATTCTACGCTCAAAGACGGGGTTTATATCCCTATTTTATCACCGGATTTTATTTTGTCCGGAGAAAGTTTGGATAGTCTTGAAAGCTTGTTTCTTAATGGTGATAGTGAAAAAATACACGATCGGATATTGCCTGTTTTTAAATCGCCTTTAGATTTTGTTGATATCCCTGAAAAACTTCGTCCGCTTAGAGCCTATATTTTCTATTTGGATTACGAAAACCATGAACAAGAGCTCTCAGATTTCTTTAGTAAGGAAGCTGAAAAAGGCTATTGGATGAAAATGGTGGATTTATGTTTTGACATCTATGAAACTGTTTTGAAAATGAGCAATGAAGATAGTAAAGGGAATAATATCCATAATAGAAGGGCAGTGTATTTAGCGGATACCGGCCAGGATTTGGCCGGAGCCAGAAATATAATTAAAAGAGAATTGACTCGGCATGGATATGAGGTTTATCCTAAGGGATTATTACCGCACAATTTCACGGAGATGAAAAAATCCATAACCGAGGATTTGAAAAAATGTCAATTTTCTATTCATATGGTTGGAGCCTCTTATGGCAGCATTCCCCAAGGTTCGGACACATCTGTTATGGATATCCAAAACGGGCTAGCTGCTGATCAATCAGAGGAAAGGCCACATGATTTTAGCCGCCTTATATGGATCAGTCCGTCATTAAAATTTGCCAGCGAAAAACAAAAGTCTTTCATCCATAACATAAAAAGAGATGCTAAAGCTTCTTTAGGGGCAGAAGTATTACAAACCTCTTTGGAAGATTTCAAAAACACTTTATGGGAAGAACTGTTGGATAGCGGACTTAACAAAAAGTTGCGAAATGCTTACCCATCAGAAGATCAAAAATTACCGATTATATATTTGATTTATGATGAATCGGATCATAAAGAAGCACAAAAATTAATTTCTAATATTGATGATCAGCAAGTCAATATTTTAACCTTGGATAATAAGGGAGATTTAATGGAATTAAGAAATAAGCATATCGATGCATTAAAGCAAATGGATGCAGCCATAGTTTTCCAGAAAAATGTCAATAATCAATGGGTTTACATGAAACTATTGGATTTATTAAAAGCACCTGGCTTTGGAAGGTCAAAACCCATTTTAGGCAAAATGTTTAAGTCTAGGAAAGCGAAGGGTTCTGAAAGTGAGTACATTAATCGATATGAAGTGGAGGTGGATATTAGTGAAGATTCAAAAAAATTGAATAAATTTATAAAAGAAATTAAAGTTGAGTTTGAAAAAACCCAATTGGAAATGGCAGGAGATAGCTAAAATGAAGGAGCAAAAAACCACCATATTAGAAAAACCTCAGTCGCAATACGGAAAGAAAAACAATCCTTTCCCGGGATTACGTCCGTTCAAAATTGAAGAAAGCCACTTGTTTTTTGGTAGGGAAGGACAAAGTGATGAGGTATTATTAAAATTATCAAAACATAGGTTTGTTGGTGTTATTGGCCCTTCAGGAAGTGGTAAATCCTCTTTTATATATTGTGGTGTATTACCGATTTTATATGGCGGGTTTTTAACCGGCCGATCAACGGAATGGGAAGTAGTGGTGACACGCCCAGGAGCAGCACCAATCGATAATTTGGCTCAAGCACTTCTCAAAACCGACCTTGTGGACGAGGAATTATCTGATGAGGACAAGCAAATCAAAAAAACCATAATCTCTTCTCTTTTACGGAGCTCTTCGGTTGGTTTGGTAGAAACCATCATGCAATTTAAAGGGGATAAGGAAAAAAATTATTTAATACTGGTCGATCAATTTGAGGAACTGTTCCGCTTTAAAGATTCCTCTAATCTTCAGTCGGTCAATGAAACCTTGGCTTTTATTAATTTATTAATGGAAGCTATCAATTATTCGGATGTACCGATTTATGTGGGCATCACCATGAGGTCGGATTTTATAGGGGAATGTTCCCAATTTCCGGAATTGACCAAACAAATTAATGACAGCCAATATTTGATCCCGCAAATGACCCGGGAACAAAAAAGACGGGCTATTACCGGGCCGGTGGCTGTAGGGAATGCTGAAATCGCCCCAAGATTGACTCAGCAACTTTTAAATGATTTGGGGGATAACCCAGATCAATTGCCCATTTTGCAGCATGCCTTAATGCGTACATGGGATTATTGGAGCCATTTCAGGGATTATGATGATGAACCGCTCGATATCAAGCATTATGAAGCTATTGGCACCATGTCAGAAGCCCTTTCCATGCATGCCAATGAAGCTTATGAAGAACTCAATGACGAGCAGCAAAGGAATTGTGAATTTTTATTTAAAGCCATAACCGAAAAAAGAGGTGGCGGAAGCTATGGCATAAGAAGGCCAACGCAGCTGAATGAAATTGCAGCCATTGCCAATACTTCAGAAGAAAAAATCATTCAGGTAATTGAGAAATTCCGTGATCCGGGGCGTTCTTTATTAACACCTCAATACGGGGTTCCTTTACACAGTCAATCCATAATTGATATTTCTCATGAAAGTATTATGAGAATATGGAACCGCCTGAAAAACTGGGTAAATGATGAAGCTGATGCAGTGGCTATGTATAAGCGTTTGGCAGAGGCTGCTGATATGTTTCAGCAAGGCAAAACAAGTTTGTGGCGTCCACCTGATTTGCAATTGGCTTTAAACTGGAAAGAAAAGCATGACCCTACCTTGATTTGGGGACAGCGGTATCATCCAGCTTATGAGCGGACTATGTCCTTTTTGGAGCACTCTGAGGAGGAATATGAAATAGAACAAAGAGCTAAGGAATTACAGCAAAAAAGAAGGCTAAGAACAGCCAGGCTTACAGCTTTAATTATGGCTTCAGCTACTGTAATTTCAATTTTATTTTTGATTTATGCTTTTTATCAGCAAACAGAAGCAAAAAGAAATGAGAAGTTGGCTGATGATCGAAGAAAGGAAGCTGTAGAACAGACTAAAATTGCTGAAAGAGAAAAAGATAGGGCAACAGAACAAGAGGAAATTGCTCTAAAAGCACAAGAAAAAGCAGTCCAGAATGCTGAATTAGCAAAAGAAGAGCAACAAAATGCTACCAGAGCAGCACAATTAGCGGAGCAAAGACGAATAGAGGCTGAAGAAGCAGAAGGAAAAGCTAGTGCCTCGGCTATTGAAGCACAAAAGCAGGAAAAATTGGCATACGAGCAAAAAGAATTGGCTGAACAAGAAAAAGACAGAGCGGATCAATTGCGTTACCTAGCCATTGCCAATGCTATGGCTGTAAAATCAACACAGCTGAATGACCCACAACTAAAAGGACTTTTGGCGCAGCAGGCCTATGAGTTTGATGAACGATATAATAATTATGAATACGACCCTGAAATATATGAAGGACTATATTTTGCCCTAAAGGAGTTTGACCACCCTCTGGCAAAAAAAATAAATGGACATAAAAAATCAGCAAAAGTAGTTTTGGGTGGAACTAGTGATGAAGAGTTTTTCTCTGCTGGTTCTCAAGGAAGTATATTAAAATGGGAAAAAACAGGAAATCAATGGATGGCGGATACCATTGCCTCAATTAGGAATAGAAGAGTAGTAAAATCCATGATTTTTGATGAGGACAAAAACCATATTTATGCTGCCGGGCAATTTATTAATGAAAATGGGGAGTCGATCATAGAAAAATATGACCTCAATAAAAATTCCGGTAATCCTGAAGTGATCAAGGGTATGAAAGGCTCTTTTGTGAAAATGCATTTAGCTGATGACAAACTTTGGGTATTGGATGAAGGGGGGAAATCTATTAAAAGCTTAGAGAACGGAAAAAGCCAAAATATTTATCAGTCTGATGTAAAAATAAATGATTTTACAGTGGATAAAAACCAACCTTATATATGGCTGGCTGCCGATAATGGGGAGTTGTACCGAGTTGATAAAAGCGGGGAAAATGATACGGTAATGTATCAAAATGACCGGTCAATTACCGCTATAACTTCCAAATATAATTTCTTGGCAATTGGTGATGAAAATGGAGGAGTTAGAATGTTCTCTGATAATAACTTTTCAAATTCAAATTCTTTAACCGGGCATATTGGCGGAATAGATGAATTGAAAATAAGTGAAAATGGAGCGGCTATGCTGTCAGCTGGTAAAGATAAAACGGTAAGGGTTTGGAATCTTTCAGAAATAACTCAAGCTCCAATTGTTTTATCTGATCATGGAGATTGGGTATGGTCAACGGATTTCAGTGCGAATAATGAATGGATTTTCTCAGTTTCAGAAGATGGAATGGTACATGTATGGCCTTATTCTATTGATATAATGGGCAATCAACTTTGCGATGAGTTAGATCGCAATATGAGCACTTCTGAATGGGCCATTTATGTTGGACAAGATTTGCCTTATGAAAAAACATGTGAAAATTTAGATAAACTCTCAGATGCGGCTAATTAAAATTATATTGATATCCTTTTCACTGCTAATTCTATTCCCCTTATTGGGTAATGCACAATCCTCTTGTGTACAAAACCTAAGGGAGGCCAGAAATTTTTATGATGCTGGGAAGTTAAATGAATTGCCAAAATTATTACTGAAGTGTATTGATAATGGGTTTACGGATGAAGAAAAAGTGGAGGCATTAAGATTGGTTACTTTATCCTATTTATTTGACGAGGAACAAGAAAAAGCCGAGGCTACTTACTTAAGATTACTTAAAATAGAGCCCGAATATCAAGTTGATGAGGATTCTGATCCAACCGAGCTCATTATTTTATCTGAAAGATATGATACAGAGCCTAAATTCTTCTTTGGAATCAAAGGTAGCCCATCATACAACATATTGGAAGACACCCCTTTTTTAGTCTATAATAAATCAGAGCTTGGTAGTTATGATCCTCCTATTGGCATTTCAGGAGGATTGTTTTTCCAATATCCTATCAATAATGAGTTTTCAGTAAACCTAGAAACTTATTATAATTTTAGAAGAACGGATTTAAATAGAGAAATAAACAGAACAGAGGGAAGTTCTACTGTTAATCATGAAATAAGCGAGACCCAACAATGGATAGAAGTACCATTATTGTTAAATTATAAAATACCATTAGTGGAAAAATTCTTATTGGAAGCTACTGCTGGCCCTTCCTTTCATTATTTGCTATATTCTAACTTGAACATTAAAAATGTGAATAGGGAGATCAATAATAAGGATATGCTTGAATATAGGAACCAAATGAACCTTAGCGGTATTTTGGGACTGAGAGGTAATTTTAAAATAATAGGAAGACATTATGTGACTGTTGAAGCACTTTTCCAATATCGGTTTATAGAAGAGAATAGGGAGTTAAATTATATTGAGCGTTTTGAACTATTGCCTGATTTAATTCAAGCTGGTTATGCTGAAGGTAAATTAAAGGGACATGCATTTATGTTAAGAGTAGGTTTCCGTTTTCCACGTTTTAATCCTGAATTAGTAAAATGAATAAATTATCAGTAACCATATTTTCTTTTTTTGCTCTTTTTGCAATTAGTGCTTGCAATATTGAAGATGATGTGCAGCCGGCTACCCAAAATTCCTACATTAAGATCATACAAGGCGAAGGAAGTGATGCACCATTATCTGTTCAGGAATTAAATGGGGATTTATTGATAGTATCCAATAGCACCATAGTTGAAAGAGGAAATCCTTCTAATAGAGTACGAGTTCTAAAGTTGAATTTAAATGGGGATGAAGTAGTACCTGAACAATATTATCCAAGGAATTCCGATCAAGACTGGAATGTAAAGGATATGATAGTAATCGATGATCAAAGAATTATTTTAGGTGGAACAGTGGGGGCTGATGATAGTTTGTTTTTCTTGGAAATTAATGCTCAGCTTGATTCTGTAAACAGCAGATTTTACAGTTCCGAAATGGAGAATTATCAGCTGACAGGATTATCCTATGATGAGACTAACTCGAAAGTATATTTTGGAGGCTCGGAATGGACAGAAGGAGAGGGAGAATTTACAATTTTTGGTCAAATTAATGCCTCTGATTTATCAATTGAGCAACCCTTTAGAAGCAGCAAAGCAAAAGCACTGCCTGCCACACCAATATTAGAAGATGCTAGCGGAGGCTTGATTTGGGCTTATAATACAGGAAATTCTGAATTAGTGAGGAGCCCTAATAGAAGTATGCAACAGATTGAGGATATAGATGATTTAAATTTTAAAAATGGCAATAATATCGTATCCAAGAAATTAATTATGACTGAAGATGGTAAAGTTATAATATTAGGGGAACTAGATGATAGTGAAAGCCAAAGGATGATGTTTTTCTATGAAGTGTATTCTGGTGATGATCCAATCATATTTGGAGGAAGCGGACCAAATCAATTGAATGGAGCTAAGCAAACTGAAAATGGATTTTTAGTGGCAGGCTCAACTCAAATTGATAAAGGAAATGGTAATCAATTGGATTTCTATTTGTCAAGAAGAGGGCAAAATGGGGGAGAGTCATTTTCATTATCCTTTGGAAGTGATGCAGATGAAGAATTGCATGATGCGGTAATGGTCAATGATGATATTTATTCCATTGGATCAACTGTGATTGGGATAGAAAATACACTGCTGTTGATTAAAACCGATAAGTTCGGAAGGTTGGTGAATTAGAAGTTTGATAAGGAGATTAAAATATGAAGAAATTTTTACTGATATTTTTAAGTGCTTTATTGTTGTTGGTATTTCAAGCAAGGGCGCAGGGATTAGATGGTGTAGCAATTGATACTGTTACCAATATCACTCCTGATAGCGTAACACTTAAGGGTGAAATTACTACATCAAGTGAAGTAGATGTAGATTATTATTTTAGATACGGCACTACTTCAGGAGATTTAAGTGATTCGACTGAATCGGCAACTATTACAGCGTTAAATGGAACAGTCTCGGTTGATTCTGTTATTTCTGATCTTGATCCTGAAACACAGTATTTCTTTGATTTATACGCAGAAGAATCTTTAGATGACACCAAAACAGCCACTAGTTCTGAAGTTTCTTTTTGGACTTTATCTGATGTTTATTCTGATGCTATCTCTGACTTTGTAGTAGACAACACTTCGGATGTGTCAATTGAATTAAGCTGGACAGCTTCCAATAGTGATTCAACTGACGGATATATGATAATTTATGCTCCTGGCAATACTGCGCCAGACCCTTCAGATTTTGTTGAAAAAGCAGTGCTGCCTTGGGAGCAAACGCTTCCTGATCCAAATACAGATAATATTGATACAGCCATTATCAATGATGATACCCAGGTATTAAAATTGATTGAAAGCTTGAATAATGGAATACAATACTCCTTCAGTATTATTCCATATAACAGCGCACCTGCAGATAGAGAGGCAACCATGAATTATAACCTTACAACTTACAGTACAGTTTCAGCCTACACATTAGCTGCAGAGCCAACTGCTGATCCAACAAACCCTGCCAGGGATATTCCAGATGTCAATGAGATGTCAATTACTTTTGATGAAGTAGCCGATGCAGACGGCTACTTAATTTTATATGCTACAGGGAATAATGCACCCGATGCAACAGGTGTGGAAGATGGAACGAAAAGTACAGATGGCAGTGAATTTTCAGATGCAGATGGCTATCAATTTGTTCAAGGTAATAGTTCAACAAATCCTACAATTACAGGCTTGGTTGAAGCTGAAGAATACAGTTTTAGAATTATTGCTTTTTCACATACTTCTGATGAACCTACAACTTACAATTATAAAACACCTGGGGTTGAGTTACAATCAGTATATACATTAGCTGCGGAACCAACAGGAGACCCTACAAATCCTAAAAGAGATACTCCTGGTGGGACAGAAATGACAATTACTTATGATGAGGTCACAAGTGCAAGCGGATACCTAATTCTATATGCCGAGAATTCAAGCTCAGTAGATGCAACGGGGGTAGAAGATGGCTTTAAAAGCAGTGATGGCAGTGAATTTACCACAGCTGATGGCTATCAGTATGTTCAGGGCTCAAATGAAACTACCCCTACCATTTCAGGCTTATCCGAAGCTACCGAATACGGTTTTAGAATTATACCTTTTTCTCATGATGGAGAAAACTTGGGTGGAACCTATAACTATAGGTTAAATGGCACGACTTTCTCAACCTATACTTTAGCTGCAGAACCAGATGCTAATCCTACGGGCCTAACCTATGAAAGTAAATTAGACGAAAGTTTAACGATTTCATTGACAGAAGAGCCCACTGCAGATGGTTATTTAATATTATATAGAACGGGAACTAATGGGCCTAATACTGATGGTGTTACGGATGGTGTAAAACATACGGATGCAGCTGATTTTAATCAAGCTACTGGATTTTATTATTCAGATGGAGGGGCAAATACGCTTATTGAAATTCCTAACCTAGCACCTGCAACAACCTATAGTTTTAATGTTATATCTTATGCCTATGCAACTGATGGCTTAGGGAATGAAGTTCCTAACACTTACAAATATGTTACTTCTAATAATAAAATAAATGATATAACTACTACCTCCACCATTCCGACTACTGCAGTCAGTAATTTTGGTAAAACAAGCAGCACTTCAACCGGAATGTCATTCTCTTATGAAGAATATACTGGTTTTGCAGATGATGGGGGCACAGTAGTTTATTTTGAAACTGGAAATTCAGTGGATTTAAGCAATCTTGAGAATGGTTATCAACCTGCGGATCAACCCACAATAGGGTCAGATTATGAAATTCAAAATGATGATACCGCAACAGCAATAACCGTCCAAGACGGGAAACTTTTACCCGAGACTAAATATTCCTTTAGAATTGTGCCTTTTAATTTCGATGGCTCAGATTACGCTAAATTGGGGTATTATAATACTAATGCACCTACAATTACACATTATACCTTGTCTGAACCAGCTTCAGGAGGTGATATTGATCCTAATAATTTTACGCTCAATAGCATTACCAATTCATCTATGGATGTAAACTGGGCAACTGTAACAGATGCTGATGGCTACCTCGTTTTATACACAAAATCTAATTCAGCTCTTGATGATTCATTCTTAGAAAATGCAGTAAGCCCTGCTAATCAAACTTACCCAGCTGAAATTGATTCGATCAATCTAAATGATGCAACGGCCACTTCTGTAAATGTAACTGGTCTTGATCCTGATACAGATTATGCATTCAAGGTGATTCCTTATACCTATTTAGATGATGGTGGGCCAGTAGAAGAAACTTATAATTATAATAATGATAACCCTCCTTTAGAAACGGCTACAACTTTATGTGTGGATCCCACTGAAACCGTTGCAGACTTGGCAACTTCAAATGTTGATGTAGATCAAATGGACATTAGTTGGACCAATGCCAGCGGTTTAAATGTGTTGGCCGTAGCTCGATTAAGTTCAAATGCCAAGGAAGTACCTGTTGATGGGCAAGATTATACAGCCAATAATGATTTTTCAGCTGCTAATGAATTAGGAACTAGTGATAACTTTATAGTTTATGATGGTACTGGCACTAGCTTTACTTTATCAGGCCTGGAAGATTACCAGGAATATTCCATTGATGTTTACCTCTTTAATGATAATGGTCATTGTTATGAAAATAATGGCGTTTCTGTAACGCAACAAACTGATTGCGACCCTGCTTCCACTACAGTTTCAGCAACCTCTACTTCAGCTGTTTCTTTTAATAAACTTACAATAAATTGGACTATTGAGGGAGCCGGTAATAATGTGCTAGTTGTAGCTCGAGAGAATTCAACTGCTGCTGTAGAGCCAACTCTAAATACAGATTATGCTGCAGATCCAATATTTGGGGATGGTGATGAAACAGGGACCGATAACTTTACAGTTTATGATGGAAACGGGACTTCAGTGGAAGTTACAGGTTTAAATGAATTAACAGATTACAGCTTTGATATTTATGAATATAACCCTGCTAATGGTGGCTTTTGTTATAATCTCAATGACCCTGCGGAAACGGTAACTGAAACTACAGCTTGTGAACCGCCTTCAAATGCTGCAGTATTTAATCCGGCCACAAATTTAACGGCCGGTTCAGTTGACCTTAGTTGGGATGCAATTGCAGATGCTGAAAGGTATTTAATTGTGGCTAAGCAAGGCAATGATGCTGATCTTGTGGTCTCTAATGGAGATAATTATGAAGATGGAGGAACAGGGGATATTAATTCTAGTAGTTTTGTTAATGCTACTGAGGCAAGCGGAAATAAAATAGTTTATGCCAATGAGGGAACTGCCGTTACGATTACGGATTTAACCGCAGCAACGGAATATACTTTTGATATTTATGCCTATGTAGCGGGTACTTATTGTTATGCTTATGGCCCGGATTCTCAAACGATTACAACATTGGCAGCCTCTGCTAACAATACACTCACTTATGGCTCAGCTGCAACTACAATTAATGCAGTAGATAATGATGAAAATGGCACCTATATCACTGTGATGGATTTTGACATGACGGATGGAGGAGTTGATGGTATTGCAACTAAACTAGCATCATTTGCCTTTAGTCCTGGTACTGGAAATGATTTTACAGACTGGACTAATATTATACAGGATGCTAAAGTGGTGAATGTAACCAATGGTAATGAAAAATTAGCAGCTTCTATTACCGCCAATGAAATTGAAATAGCAATAGCAAATTCTGAAAATAATGGTAGCGGCAAGTTTGGTTACATTGATGATGGTTCTACTGTCAATATGCAATTGCAAATTAGATTGAAGGCCAACATCACAGAAACGGAAATTGAAGGCAATAATTTTGTGTTTGAATTGGACCCTGCTACAATAACCTATCAAGGAAATTCAAGTGAATTTTTAACAGGAGCCGGTACTGAAATTACCACTGCCGCTACTGATAATGAAATAGAGGTAATTGCTACTGCTTTTGAGTTTACGGCTAATCCACCAGCTACGGTAGATGCCGCAGTGGACATTGCCCAACAAGCAGTTGTTGAAGCTAAAGATGCCAACGGGAATTTAGACCTAAATTATAGTGGAGCCTTTACAATAAGCAATGCAGATAATATTCCTATGAATAATCTGCCTACCACTTTTAATAATAGTGAATTGGAGTTTCCTACTACATTTAATTATCAGGGAAGTGGAGATGGTACACTAACCATTTCAGATGATAATGATGGATTCAATGCATCTTCTGAAACCGTAACGGTGAACCCAACAGTTGATTTAGGTGAGCTTACTAATGGGCTAAATACTGGAACATTACAGAGTGCCACTACCGATCAAGCAGTTTTAGGCTTTGCACTAGAGGCATTGGGATCTACTCAAGTTCAAGCTATTGAATTTTCCACTAATATTGATTTAACCAATAGAGTTAAAAATATAAGATTAGTGGCTTCCGCTGATAGTACTTATGACGGAACGGCTACGGATGCAGTAATTGCCTCTTCACCTGCTGTTGATAATGGAGCCAATACCATCACTTTTTCCGGCTTGACCGAAAATCTAAGTACGGAGGCCAAAGAATACTTCCTTGTTTTGGATGTGGATAGTACCGTAAATGAATTTGATACACCTGATTTAACTATTGGATTGGATATTGCCAATATTACTTTCAATAATTCGGCCAATAAAAACGCATCTAATTTTTCTAAAACTTATGATTTTGAGGATATTACTAAGCCTGGGGTTAATCAAATTACAGCTACCCCAACTGTTTTATCAGGTAAGGATTTAGGAGCAGATGCACTTGAAATTCAAGTTACTTTTAATGAGAAAATGGATGTTTCCGTCATTCCTAATATTGAATTTCCTGTGGAAAATCCTACTAATAGCCTTACTGGCCCAAATGGAAATAGTACATGGTCTGCAGATAGTACGGTCTATACTTTCTATTTTGATTTAACAGATAAAGATGAATTGGTGGAAGATGTTGATGTTTTTATTAAAGATGCTGCTGATAAATCAGGCAATATTTTAGATGATCATACCGATGTTGATTTATTCACCATAGACACCGAAAATCCGCAAACTATCTCCGTTAATCTCGACAAAACTTTTATCACAAGACCTGACAGCACACTTCAGCTAGAAATTACTTTCAATAAAGTAATGAATACTGCTGTTGATCCACTATTTGCTTTTAATGGGACTAGTGAAATGTCTAATAATGGCGATGGTGCTTGGAGCGGAGGAGATTCGGTCTATACTTTAACTTTTGACCATAGCTTGGTAGAAGAGGAGGTTAATAATGTAAACATCAGTATTACCAATGCTGAAGATGTGGCTGGGAACGAAATGAGTTTGGTTACTTCACCTGATTTTAACATTAACACTACAAAGCCTAGAATTGAATTTATCACATCTCCTGCTACTGATGGTATTTACAATGAAACTTCGGGCTCTATCGAAATAGAAGTTGATTTTGACCAAGATGTTGTAGTTTCCGGTGGTGTTCCTACTTTATCTTTAAATTCTGGAGGTGAAGCCACTCATACTACTACTCTTAATGATGTTCTAACTTTTAGCTATTCAATTGGGGCCAATGAAAATGCTGCTGATTTGGACGTGACGGCTTTTAATTTGGAAGGGGCAAGCATTACCAATACTTCAGATAATGAAGCCGAATTAACTTTACCAGTTGATCCTAATCGTCTTCAGGATAATAAAAACATTGAAATTGATACCAGAAGTCCTGAGGTAAGTAATATTACTTTAGATCTGGATACAGTTAGTACAACAGAAGACATTTTAAGTGTTACCATTGAATATGATGAGGACATGGACCAGACCTCAAGCCATACCTTTAACTTTAGTGAAGGAAATAATATGCTATTCTTAAGTGGAACATGGTCTGATGCAAGAACTTTTGACGCACAATTTGAACATGACCTGGGTGTGGAGGAAGAATTGAATGATGTTACCATAGAAGTAAGCGGTGCTACAGATGTGGTGGGAAATACAGCTGTTACAAAAGATTCCGGGCCTTTTGATATTGATACTCAAAGCCCAAGGATTACTGAAATTTTATCTTCCACTGCTGATGCAACCTACGGGCCTGGCGATCAAATCAATATTAAGGTGGTTTTTGATGAAGATATTGCCCAATCAGGAACTGCACCAACATTAACTTTAAATACCGGGGCTACAGCTACTTTTGATAACATAACAAACGGGAATGAACTGAATTTCAATTATACAATTGGGGCTACGGGCTCGGGTGAAAACACTACAGACCTGAATGTGACGGAAATTTCAAATTCTGAAAATGAAATTTTGGATTTAGTGGATAACCCTTCCGTTTTAACTTTACCGGCCAGTCCAAATAATTTGGCTGATAATTCAGCATTGGTAATTGATACCCAATCGCCCACGGTAAGCATTAATTTGGATAATACGGAAATTACCCGTGCTAATAATCAATTAGTGCTTACCGCCACTTATGATGAGGACATGGACCAGGGGACAACTCCAAGTTTTAATGTGCAAGGTTCTGGCAACCTAATTTTAGATGGAGGCAGTTGGAATTCAGCTACGGAATATGCTGCAACTTTCACCCATAATTTGACTGAGGAAGAAATTCAAAATGTGACCATAGAGGTTTCTGGCGGAACAGATGTGGTGGGAAATACTGCCATTACCAATACATCCGGAAATTTCATAATTGATACCCAAAAGCCAAGCATTGTTGAAATTGTTTCAACTAGTGCAAATGGATTGTACAGCCCGGGGGATGATATCAATATCCAATTGGTATTCGATGAGGATGTAACGGTGGGAGGAACGCCTCTATTAGATTTAAACACAGGTGGACAAGCCTCTTTCCAAAACATTACCAATGGAAATGAAGTGAATTTTGTTTATACCGTAGGGGGCGTTAATTCCGGTGAAAACACCAATGATTTGGATGTGACGGCATTTGATATGAATGGCGGAAATATTCGAGATTTGGTTGATAATGATGCAGATGTGGCATTACCAGCTGATCCTAATAGATTAAAAGACAATAATAATATAGAAATAGACACGCAAAGCCCTGAAGTGACATCTGCCACAGTTGATAATTCCATAATTACTCAAGCCGATAATGTACTCAATTTAATAGTGGAATATAATGAGGACATGGATCAATCTTCTACTCCCGCATTTGATTTCAATGCTGGAAGTAATATGGTTTTAAATGCTGGAGCATGGTCTGATGCAAGAACCTATAGTGTGGAATTCGAACATGATTTGGCTGTTGAGGAAGAACTTGAGAATGTGAGTATAGAGATTTCCGGTGCAACGGATGTGGTGGGAAATACCACTGTTACAGATAATTCGGATCAATTTGATATTGATACTCAAAGTCCAAGGATTACTGAAATTTTATCTTCCACTGCTGATGCAACCTACGGGCCTGGCGATCAAATTAATATTAAGGTGGTTTTTGATGAAGATATTGCCCAATCAGGAACTGCACCAACATTAACTTTAAATACCGGGGCTACAGCTACTTTTGATAACATAACAAACGGGAATGAACTGAATTTCAATTATACAATTGGGGCTACGGGCTCGGGTGAAAACACTACAGACCTGAATGTGACGGAAATTTCAAATTCTGAAAATGAAATTTTGGATTTAGTGGATAACCCTTCTGTTTTAACTTTACCGGCCAGTCCAAATAATTTGGCTGATAATTCAGCATTGGTAATTGATACCCAATCGCCTACGGTAAGCATTAATTTGGATAATACGGAAATTACCCGTACTAATAATCAATTAGTGCTTACCGCCACTTATGATGAGGACATGGATCAAGGGACAACTCCAAGTTTTAATGTGCAAGGTTCCGGCAACCTAATTTTGGATGGCGGCAGTTGGAATTCAGCTACAGAATATGCTGCAACTTTCACCCATAATTTAACTGAGGAAGAAATTCAAAATGTGACCATAGAGGTTTCAGGTGGAACAGATGTGGTGGGAAATACCGCCATTACCAATACATCTGGATCTTTCATAATTGATACCCAAAAACCAAGAATTGTTGAAATTGTTTCAACTAGTGCAAATGGATTGTACAGCCCGGGGGATGATATCAATATCCAATTGGTATTCGATGAGGATGTAGCGGTGGGGGGAACGCCTCTATTAGATTTAAACACAGGAGGACAAGCCTCTTTCCAAAACATTACCAATGGAAATGAAGTGAATTTTGTTTATACCGTAGGGGGCGTTAATTCCGGTGAAAACACCAATGATTTGGAT
>JBNJFX010000002.1:0-171041 GCA_051747245.1 Bacteroidota bacterium | reverse complement strand
AACAGATAACCAAATACTTATAAAATTTTGTATATCGAAAGAAAAATATTATCTATCTGTATATCAATGCGTTAAGTTAAAATCGTGTCAAACTCAAGGGATCGGGCAAAAGAATAGTAATATTCTGATCATTATCACTTCTGACCACCATGTCCTTCAAATCCACAAAAGCCGAGATTTCTACGGGGATTTCATAATAAGCAATAATAGGTCTGTTGGGTTTATTTCTCCTATGAACAAAATAAACATCATTCAAAACCACTTTAGCCCCATGGAAATCTTGTTGCAAAATCACTTCCTTTACTTGAGCTTCTTCAAGGTACTTTCTGGGATGATGGAATTTGGAGGTAGCCCAGATGGCTAAAGGCACTAAAATTAAACCTGCAATGAGGGCGGTTAATAAATGCTTTTTCATTTGGTTCTGCTTTGGTGAATACAGAAGTAAATATAAGGAAGGATGAGGGAATTGTAAATGGGATTAATAATTAATTAAATTTTAATTAAATTAAAGGTAAATTTTCGGAACAAAATTGACCATTTATTCAAGCTTAGAATCTTATTTTTTTATCACTTTAATTTTTTTAATCCTTTCGCATGCATCAAACTTTTCATTTGTGAGATAGCAATCTGATTGAGTTGCATTATGCGTTGCTTTTGAGGCAATTCTTGATGGATCAAAACTGCATTGATACTTTCCAAATTAGAGAGTACCACCAATTGTTCAATTGTAGCATGATCACGTATATTTCCATCTAAAGATTGATTTTCTTTGCGCCATTCCTTCGCTGTAGTACCAAAAAGTGCCATATTCAAAATATCAGCTTCGTTAGCATAAGTTAAATTCGCTTGTTTGACTGTAATAGAAGTTGGAATCAATTTTTCCTTGATTGCATCCGTATGAATATGATAATTCACTTTAGCTAGTGTACGCTGCAGGTTCCATTCAAGTTTTTGACGGTCGTTTTCAATTTCTTTAAGCCTCTTGAATTCTTTGATCAAATAAACTTTAAATTCTGCACTAATCCACATGCCAAATTCAAAGGCAATATCTGCATGAGCAAACGTACCTCCATATCTTCCAGCTGTTGCACGAAGTCCTATAGCATTAGTCTTTTCTACCCATTCTTTCACACTTATTTTATAGCTGTTCAATCCTACCTGACTTTTAATTATGGCGAATTCGCCATAATTAAAATCCGAATTGTTAATCGATTCCCAAATACCAAGAAACTCTACAGTATTTCTATTTCTTAACCAATCTGAAATAAAAAAATCTCCATCTTTAGCTTTGAGCATATCAGTTAAAGAAATATAGTCCTCACTTCCGTCTTTTATGATATTTATCTTAGAGCCCTTAACATCAATTATTGTACTTTTTGCCATTATATTTTAATTTCACTCCCGGTTAAATTATTACTAGACTGCGGAACAAATCTATTGAATTGAGTTTTGGTATGGTAGGTTTGCATTGTCATCTTATCTATTTATTCAGATAACTAATTTAATAATTTATACAGGAAATTCCTCAAAACCCTTAAGCTTTATAATGAAAAAAACCACCCAGTCTCCCAGGTGGTTTTCGGCTATGAATAAACAGTTTATGCTTATAATCTTTAATCTTAGACCTTAAAACCTAAGATTTTAATCTCATTTAAGACCCACACATTTCGCAATCATCAGGATTGTCCAATGAGCAGGCTACTTGCGCTGCTTTAAGCGCTGCCAAGTCATCTTCTTCTGTACTGGCTTGAGGCCCATGCCCTTGTGTGCCGCCATTATTGGCTGGTCTCTTTACCTTGGTGTCCGTATTTTGACTTATGTCCTGAGGCTTGCTCTCTGGCTGTGGCTCGTCCAATTGACTCTTATCAACAGTAAACTGAATAGCACTAGTTGCTGCTTTAGAGCGTAGGTAATACATGCCTGTTTTCAAGCCTTTCTTCCAAGCATAGAAATGCATAGAAGTCATTTTACCGAAGTTAGGATCTTGCATGAATAAGTTCATACTCTGTGACTGGCAAATGTAAGCACCACGGTCTGCTGCCATATCTATAATGGCTTTCTGAGAAATCTCCCAAACCGTTTTATACAATTCTTTGATATCCTTTGGAATATCCGGAATATCCTGAACAGAACCATTGGCTGCTATCAGCTTATTCTTCATATTGTCATTCCACATGCCTCTTTCGATCAGGTCTCGCATTAAGTGCTTGTTCACTACCACAAACTCACCTGACAATGTTCTTCTGGTATAGATGTTAGAAGTATAAGGCTCAAAACACTCATTATTTCCTAAAATCTGAGAAGTTGAGGCCGTTGGCATAGGCGCAACTAATAAAGAGTTACGAACTCCATTTTTCTTCACTTCCTGCTTCAATGTAGTCCAGTCCCATCTGTCAGTTGGTTCTACATTCCACATATCAAATTGGAAAATACCTTTAGAAACCGGAGAACCTTTATAAGTTTCATAAGGGCCTTCTTTGATTGCCAAATCCTTAGAAGCTGTCATAGCTGCAAAGTAGATAGTTTCAAAGATTTCCTTATTCAGTTTTCTTGATTCTGCTGAATCAAATGGATAACGCAATAACATGAAAGCATCTGCCAATCCTTGAACACCCAAACCAATTGGTCTGTGTCTCATATTGGAAGTTCTGGCTTCTTCTACCGGGTAATAATTCACATCAATCACACGGTTCAAGTTTACAGTAGCCGTATAAGTGATATCATATAATTTATCGTGATCGAAGAATTTTTGTCCATTCTCATCTTCCTGAACGAACATTGGCAAGGCAATAGAAGCCAAGTTACAAACCGCCACTTCATCCTTAGATGTGTATTCTAAAATCTCGGTACATAAGTTTGAAGACTTAATAGTACCCAAGTTTTTCTGATTCGACTTTTTGTTAGCTGAATCTTTATACAACATATATGGTGTACCCGTCTCAATTTGAGATTCTAAAATCTCGAACCAAAGCTCTTGCGCTTTTACGGTTTTTCTGCCTTTTCCTTCTCGCTCGTATTTTTCGTAAAGTTTCTCGAAATCATCTCCATAAGCTTCATCCAAGCCCGGTGCTTCATTCGGATCGAATAAAGTCCATTCCGCATTGGCTTCCACTCTCTTCATGAATAAATCAGACATCCACATGGCGTAGAATAAATCACGTGCACGCATTTCTTCTTTTCCGTGGTTCTTTTTCAAATCCAAGAAATCGAAAATATCAGCATGCCATGGCTCTAGGTAAATAGCGAAACTACCTTTTCTTTTTCCACCGCCTTGATCCACATATCTAGCGGTCATGTCAAAGTTTCTCAACATTGGTACAATACCATTGGAAACCCCACCGGTTCCTTTGATGTATGAACCTGTTGCTCTTACATTGTGGATGCTTAGTCCGATACCTCCGGCTGATTGAGAGATTTTAGCCGTTTGCTTTAATGTATCATAAATTCCATCGATACTGTCTTCCTGAATAGTCAACAAGAAGCAAGATGACAATTGTGGTTTAGGAGTTCCAGCATTGAAAAGTGTTGGTGTAGCATGTGTAAACCATTTCTCAGACATCAAATTATAGGTTTTGATAGCTGATTCTATATCTTCCCCATGGATGCCAATAGCCACTCTCATCAACATGTGTTGCGGACGCTCTACAATTTTACCGTCCACTTTCATTAAATATGAACGCTCTAATGTTTTGAAACCAAAAAAATCATAACCAAAATCACGGTCGTAGATAATAGCAGAATCTAATTGAGCCGCGTGTTTTTTGATAATGCCGTAAGTTTCTGTAGAAAGCAAAGGCGCATTTTGTCCGGTTTTTGCATCCACATAAGTGTAAAGCCTTTTCATGGTATTGCTAAAAGACTTGCTCGTGGTTTTATGCAAATTGGAAATGGCAATTCTGGCGGAAAGCTTGGAATAATCCGGGTGTTTCACCGTCATAGAAGCAGCTGTCTCAGCCGCTAAATTATCCAATTCCTGGGTAGTTACACCATCGTAAATACCATTGATTACTTTTCTAGCCACATCAATTGGCTGAATGTAATTAAGATCTAAGCCGTAGCATAGTTTTTCTATGCGGGCAGTAATTTTATCGAATTTAACGGTTTCTCTCCTACCGTCTCTTTTTACAACTAACATGCTATTATTATTTTATGGGGTTCATGTCCCCGCGTAGGCGGGGAACTCTCTTTTAGTTTTATGGTACTTTTTTCACTGAGATTTCCGCCTTCGCGGGAACACGGATTTAACATATGGATGCGTGCTTACGCATCCATATGTTAAATCCTAAAAGTCTTCGTCCAAAGAGAATTTAGCTTTATCGCTATCTTCATCTTTTTTCATTACACCTGCTTTTTGATAATCCCCAACTCTTTTCTCGAAGAAATTGGTTTTACCTTGCAATGAAATCATTTCCATAAAGTCAAATGGATTGCTTGATCCATATACTTTATCACATCTTAATTCTTGTAATAATCTGTCAGCCACAAACTCGATGTACTGACACATTAAATCTGCATTCATTCCGATTAATTTCACCGGTAAAGAATCGGTCACAAATTCTTTTTCAATTTCTACTGCATCCGTAATGATGGAAGTCACTTTCTCTTTTGATAACTTATTTATCAAATGTTCATTATAAAGCAAGCAAGCAAAATCACAATGTAATCCTTCATCTCTTGAGATTAATTCATTGGAGAAAGTTAAACCTGGCATCAAACCTCTTTTCTTCAACCAGAAGATAGAACAGAAACTACCAGAGAAGAAAATTCCTTCCACAGCAGCGAAGGCAATTAATCTTTCCGCATAATTTCCTTCATCTATCCAACGCAATGCCCAGTCTGCCTTTTTCTTCACACAGTCCATGGTATCGATTGCATTGAAAAGCTTATCCTTCTCTTTATTGTCTTTTACGTAAGTGTCAATTAATAGAGAGTAGGTTTCAGAGTGTACGTTTTCCATTGCAATTTGAAAACCGTAGAAAAACTTAGCTTCCGTGTATTGAACTTCAGCCACAAAATTTTCTGCTAGGTTTTCGTTTACAATTCCATCACTGGCTGCAAAGAAAGCAAGCACGTGCTTAATAAAGTGTGTTTCGCCTTCCGTCAGATTTTCCCAGTCTTTTTGATCCTGGCTTAAATCGATTTCTTCAGCAGTCCAGAAACTAGCTTCTGCCATCTTATAGAATTCCCATATATCTTTATGTTGTATTGGGAATAATACAAAGCGGTCTTTGTTCTCTTTCAAAATCGGTTCGTCTTGGAATGTGGTTACTTCACTCATCTTTGAAATATTTTTTTTAGTTTCTTAATAAATTCTCAAAGAAAACAGGGTGGTTCAGGCTAATGAATTCTTACTAAAGCAGATAGAAAAAATTACGCAGTCAAAAATCTTTTTTCGCTTCCCTATTTTCTTGGCTGTGTTTACAAATATTACGAACTGAACTGAAAAATCAAAGGGGAAAAAGTTACTGACAGAGAGCTGTGGATAAGTATATAACTATCTGTTATTCAATTTTTTAAATGCTTTTATCTCAGCTTCACTTAGGGGATTTTCGGCTGCATTCGAGCATTAAAAAAAAATGCGAAAGTTTTCCACAAGCACAAGCATATAAGCACTAAAAAAAATGACCTAAAGGACACTATATTACATTATTAATTATTATATAACAATCTCTCTTTCAGGTCTTCCGGCATAAATTCAATTTGAGGTTCATGTTGATTTAAGAAATATGCCACTGGCCCGTAATATGTGTTGCCGGTTACGGGATCTTCAAACTTACGGTAAATTCCCTTTTTCATTTTATTGGATAATGCAGCTGAAACTGAGCTTCTTACTTTTGATTTGTTCAGGTCTGGCTCTTTCTCCATAATGAAATCCACCACCTCATTGGTTTTAATTAATTTCCGCTTAAAATCGATAAAATAGGCAATTTTCTTAGTCCAAGGCCATTGGTCATGGTAAGCATTTGTTTTTTGATGCAGTAGATTTTGGGCTTCATTCTCCTGAAAAAGAGGTAGATTGACCAAATTAGCAAGATGGCTGTCGATTTCTTCAATCTCAGCTTTGAATTGATTGATCTTCATCTGTAAAGCTTTCTTTTTATCGCCTAAAGCTTTTACATATAGGTCGGTATATTTCTCAGGAATGTTTACCTTCATCTTTTAAGAATATTTACTGTGCTTGTTAGTTTCAAATTAAAGCAATACAAGCGTACAAAGCAAGCGCATAAAGCAATATATCTCGTTTAATTCAATATTGAATCTACTAATTTGCTTAAACCGCTTGCATTTAGACTTATTCGAAGCAAGATTACAATCGCTTAACAAATGTGCAGAACAGAAATCCAAGTGATTAATATGAGTAATACAATAGCTTTTGCAACTAAAAATAAAATCACTATATTTGCATTCCTTTTGGGAAATAGTATACTTAATAAACAATTATTTCAATGTACGCAATTGTAAACATAGCCGGAAAGCAGTTCAAAGTAACGCAAGACCAGTTCGTATACGCTCCAAAGATGGAGGGTGAGGATGGCGCTTCCGTAGAGTTCGACAAAGTATTGTTAGTAGACAATGATGGAAAAGTCGAAGTTGGTGCACCTTTAGTAAAGGGCGCTAAGGTATCAGGGAAAATCCTTGGTCATGTAAAAGGCGATAAAGTAGTCGTATTCAAAAAGAAAAGAAGAAAAGGCTACAAGAAAAGAAATGGACATCGTCAAGATTTCACAAAAGTTTTAATCGAAAAAATTACAAAATAATATAAACCATGGCACACAAAAAAGGAGTCGGTAGTTCCAAAAACGGTAGAGAATCGGAAAGTAAACGATTGGGTGTGAAAATATATGGTGGCCAAGCTGCAATTGCAGGAAACATATTGGTTCGTCAGCGTGGTACTGC
Source organism: Bacteroidota bacterium (assembly GCA_051747245.1). Taxonomy (GTDB): domain Bacteria; phylum Bacteroidota; class Bacteroidia; order Cytophagales; family Cyclobacteriaceae; genus Marivirga. The sequence goes on along the minus strand of JBNJFX010000002.1, from coordinate 164,144 downwards.
TCATCACCCAGGAAACAATGTGGGTATGGGAAAAGATCACACATTATTCGCACTTACTAATGGAGTGGTTCAATTTAAAAGAGGCAAGAAAGACAGATCTTACGTTTCTGTTGAGCCTGTGAAATAAGACCACAAAAAGATATTAATACCTGAAGCCTTTCAATCCACTTGAAGGGCTTTTTTTTTACTTAACTTACAGGAATAGAAATAATACAAAAAGCTAGAACTTATTGGAGGTTACCACCTTATGAAACTAATAACAAGAATTAGTATTATTTTCAACTTCCCCTTACCAAATCAATAAAATTATTACATCTATAAAAAGAATATTCATATACAGCGGTAAATATTCGCTTCCTATTTGATATTATATTGACTATATTAAGTAATACTAATATCAATATAGTTCAATTCATAAATTGAAAGTAATATTTCTATATATCGCCCTATTTATTTTCATGAGCTTTCAATTAATGGCTCAATCCAAAACTGACAGTTTACGGATGGAATTGAAAAGCGCAGAAGATGAACAAAGAATAAATATTCTGCATGCATTAATTTTTGAAACATGGCTAAACTACCCCGATTCAGCCCTTAAATATGCCGAACAAGCCTTAATGCTTTCAAAAAAAGTAGAGGACACCAAAAACATCTCCAAATCACTTAGGCTTTTAGGCGGTACTTATAATTACAAAGGTGAATTTGAAACCTCTTTAGAATATAACTTACAGGCCCTTGAAATGGCTAATCAAACTAATGATTCTCTTCTGATTCACAATGCGTTAAACAATATCGGCTTTGTCTATATCAGCTTAGGGAATTATCAGAATGCATTGGAATATTTAATGAGATCTTACGAATTAAAGCAAAAATTAGGAGTTATTTATGGTTTAGAACATACGTTGAATAATATAGGCTTAGTTTATGCACAAGCTCATATGTTTGATAGTGCTATTCAATATTTTAATAGAGGATTAAAAGTTGCCCAAGACAATGATGATTTCGACATAGTAATTTATTCACAAAACAATATAGGAAATTTACATCTAGCCCAAAAAGACTATGAAAAAGCTGGAATGTATTTCCAATCCTCAATAAGGCTGGCTAAAGACAATGAAAATAAAAACTGGAAATCTGTAGCACTTCAAGGAATGGGGCAGGTTGCCATGGCTAAAGAAAAATTTGACTCTGCTAATTATTATTTTGATCAATCCTTAAAAATCAGGCAAGGGATCAGCGAGCAAAAAGGGATAGCTGAAATTTATCTCCTACAAGCCGAGCTCTTAGTTCAAAAAGGCAATCCGGACCAAGCTTTGGATTTGCTCAACAAATGCGATTCTATTGCCGAGAAAATAAAAGCCAAAGATTTAGTACTGGAAACCTATCGGGTATCTGCCGAATTATATAAAAACAAAGGTAACATCCCTGTTTCAAATAAATTCTTAGAGAAATTCATTGCTTTAAAAGACTCCCTTTACCTTAACGTATTGGGTAGAAACTTGTCTTTAATCCCTTTAAAACTTGAAGAAAACGAAAATAGGATGAAGCTCCAGGAAAGTGAAATCGCACTAAAGGAGAAAAGCTTTCAGAATTTAGTCTATATATCCCTCCTTATTTTAGTTACTCCTTTTTCATTTCTGATGATATTGATTTATCAACGAAATAAGAAAATCAACAAAACCTTAAAGAAGCAAAATGACAAGGTAGAAGCACAAAAAGAAGAGATTGAGACTCAAAAAGAATACTTAGAAACCAATCTAAAGGAATTGGAACGTGCAAAAAATGTAATTAGCGAACAAAAGGATGAATTAGAGATTTTAAATCAGCAATTAGCCGGTACGGTGGACAAACGAAACTATGAACTTAAAAAGGTGAATGAGAGATTGCGCACCACCAGCTTAGAACTTGACAATTTTATTTACAAATCCTCTCATGACATTAAAGGGCCGATCGTTAGACTTATGGGAATTTGTGATTTAGCTATGCAAGATGTGAATGATGCCAAAGCTTTGGAATATTTCAGTATGCTTGATAAAGCTGCACTTAGACTGAATGTGATTATTGAAGAACTTAAGTTGATCAGTGAATTAAATGAAAAAAATGTTGAAAACTCTTTAATAGATTTCAAATCCATCGTTCAGGAATGCTTTAATGAAGTGGCTTATATTGAAAATATCAAGGCTTTCAATTTGGATATTCAAATTGAAGAAGGTTTGGTTTTTTACTCGGACGTAGCCTTAATTCGCCTTATCATTTTTAATATGCTCCAAAATTCATTGCAGTTTATGAAAAGCGAGCAGTCCAATGATTACAAAATAGGTTTTTATATTACGGATGATAAAAGCAACATTCATATTAGCTTCAAATTATTTGATTTGAAATTACTGGATGCTGAAACTTCCAAACTAGTGAGCAGTTTTTCAAAAGCTCAAAACGAATTCGGAAATATTAGCATTGGGCTTTATACCGTAAAGCAGTGTATTCAAAAATTATCCGGGGATTTCAATATGCTTTTAGAGGAAAAAGAACACACCAAATTTGAAATTAAATTACCGAAAAGCCTGAACACCATTTCTGATACTGAATATTAATCATTCATCATCATTAACCTTAATGGACATATTCCCTCCAATTGCGGTGGATATTCCTACCCTTATTCCCCAGCCCTTATATTTGAAATTTTCATACTGGCTTGCTACTTCCAATCGGAAAAATCTCAAAATACCTTCTATCGAATAGCCAAGCTCTGAATAATTGTTGCTATCTGGTGTTAAAAGGTAATTAACAAATACGCCCTCCTTTAGTCCCATAAAACGTGTAGCAGGAAGTTGAGTAACGAACAACTTTCTGAATCTATGGAAAAGGAAATTTTGGACATAAAACTGATCGGTACTAAATCGGTAATAATCTAGCAGTCGGAAGGTTTTCACAGGATCTGCCTGGGTGATAAACGAACGATTGCCCGGAAAATGGGCATAATCCATAAAGCCTAAAGCATTATTATTTAAAAATCCGCCTATGTTAGTGTTAATATAGGTTTTTCCTTTAGCTCCAAAATCAAATTCATCTCGATATGCTAATTCAAATCTATCAAAATCCACATCACTTCCTGCCAAGTTTTTAAACCCTTTATGATATTCAAATGTGAATCGAGTATTCCTTGTAAATTTAGGTCGCTTCACACCATTCCTTATCTCGTATTTCACAAAAGGTTTATAATGAGCCTTGAAACTAGCGGTTAATGCCCTTTGCCCATCAAAATCATTAATAGGATTGATATTTACGGGGAAATTAGGCGTGAATTCCCTTTTCCAATCCACAGTTCGGAAATCCGCATTATTTAATAACCGACTCCTTTCTTCATATTCAATTTCAGCTTCTATATCGAAACCTGCAGAAAACCTTCTTTCGAAATTTAACTTAAGAAAATCCTTTTCATAAATTTTCATGAAATTCTGCTCCCAGAGCGTGGTAAAACTTGTATTAATTAAAGGTTCAACCGCAGGCGCATCATTAAACTGTTCCACATATCGCCCGACCCGGAAAGCCACCGCCCCTTTTGGAAATTGATATTTTGCTAAAACTTTACCTATCACCTTATTTCGAGCAACCGAATAGCGAAAGGTCGGTTTTATCAGGGCGTATGAAGTCCAATTGAAATAACTTCTATCCACCTCTTCATTCTTTCTGGTGGTATCATATCGAATCGGAAACATTTTTTTAAGGCCAATACTATAATCCATATTCAAGCCTTCTACTGTATTGTATTGAACTTTAAAAATAGGGTTATAAATTTTAAACCTCCACTGTTTTGCGCTATCCAAATAATATCGTCCTCCTTTCAAAATATCTAAAATTTGAAAAGTTGATTGTTTTACATTGTCAATAGAATCTTTCTCAGCCTTTTGATCCTGAATTATATTTAAACTGTCAATTTTTGCATAGCCCCTATTTTCATCAGTAGAAAGCGGGATTGGACGTACTTGAGCCCAGAACATAGAATCCTGATTATAAGCTCCGGAATCTACTTTAAAGTTATAAACTCCTATTACATCTTGTTTAGCCAATGAATCTTCCTGAGACTTTTTATAATCCTTCATAATGTCTGAAAGATCTTCCGACTTCACCACAATTTTATCTTCCCTTTTTGATTCGGATAGTTGAGATGCTTCTTCTATAATATCTTCCTTCATTTTGCCCTGCTCCCCGTCACCCTTATCCAATATCTTCAACTTTTGGGGTAAAGCAGGATTTAATTCAATTTCATAATTACTTACAGAGGCTAAATATTTCCCTTCAAAACTTACTCCCATCATTTTTCCATCTACATCAAACTGATGAGTTATGGGCATCCATGCTAAATCTTCTATTTTCTGATAAACCTGTTGGATACGCACTTTTACACCCAATTCTATTTGAGAATCCAAATCCAATCTGTAAAGTGCCCAATCCTCTTCCACTAACTGAATTTCCCCTTCAAATACATTAGGGGCAGGAACTTTGGGAATTACTTTTATTTTATTGATCAAGTTATCGCCATCCATAAAAGCACCTAAATGCTTGAATTTGTAATAGCGAAAAGCTTTGGATGAAAGGGGAGAAATGACTGATGCAATTTCATCCTGATAAAAACTACCGGCAATGAAGCGCATGGGATTAGCATTAAAATCCGTCTTTTTGGAAGCATAAATCGAAATGACTTTTTCAGAAAACTGATTGGGCCTGCGGTAATTTACTTCGCTTACTGATTCGGTAATGATCATCGTTTCAGTATCAATGCCTTCCTTTTTTAAAACAACTTTCAAATAGAAAGGAATATCGGTCACTCTTCCTTTTCCCTTAACATAAACCCTTCCTGAATAAGCATCTATTTGTTGGCGATGATAGCTGCTTTTTGCAATGGCTTTACGCATCATCCAGTTGGCGGGGTCTGTTGCTTTGGCAGAGGTAGTGACCTCATCCAACAATAGACTTTGCTTAGGTAATTCTACATCTAAGCGGATATTTTCATTATTTAAAGTGATTTTCTTTGTTATTGTTTCATAACCTACAAATTTAAATTGAAGAGTATAATCACCTTCTTTTAACTGCAATTCATAATAGCCTTCTTGATTAGTGGAGGTCCCAGAACCAGTTTCATGAACATAAATGGTTGCAAATGACAGTGCTTCACCATCATCCCCATATACCACTCCGCGAACTCCTTGTGCTTTGATTTGAAAAACAGAAATGAATAAAATACTAGCAATAAAAAATTTCTTCATATTTTGGTTCAAATGGAGTTCAAGTTATTAAAACTAAGGCTGATAATAGAAGACTAATGGAAAAAAAATTAAATGTATAGCTTTTTCCCTTTTATCCTATCTAAAACCGCATCCGGCACCAAATATTTCACAGATCGGTTATTTTTTATGGATTTTCGTATAAATGTGGCAGAAATGTCCATCATAGGGGCTTCTACAAAACGAACGTTTTCATGCTCTTCCAGTTCGGATTTTTTGGCATTTGGTCGAGGGTAAACCAGCAATCCATAATCTCTCAAAATCACATCACTATTCTTCCATTTGGGAAAGCTTTTCAAATTATCCTGACCAATTATTAATTTAAAATTGTGATTAGGGTTTTGGTCGGTTAAATAGGCTAAAGTATCGGAAGTATAGCTTGGTTTGGGCATATTGAATTCAATATCCGTAACCTTCATATGAAAATGATCGCCTATAGCTGCTTGAACCAAATCATATCGATCGAACTCATGCGCTAGTGAGTTTTGCTTTTTAAATGGGCTTTGTGGGGAAACCACAAACCAGACCTCATCTATATCAGGCTCCTCCAACATGGTGTTGGCGATTATCAAATGCCCCACATGAATGGGGTTAAAAGAACCAAAAAATAGACCTACGTTTTTGTTCATAATTTTATTTACCAATAAAACCAGCCACTAAGTCCTCCGCTTTTTTAAGAGATGTCACCAAATCTTCATTTACCAAAGTAACATCAAACTCTTCTTCAAAAGTCATTTCAAACTTGGCTTTATACAATCTTTGGGATAAACTAGATGAAGATTCAGAATTACGGTTTTTCAATCGTTCTTCCAACACTTCTAGTGAAGGTACTTTCACAAAAACGGCTAATGCGTCATCGCCAAAATATTTTTTGAGTTTTAAACCACCTTTTACGTCCACATCAAAAATCACGGCTTTGCCCGAATCCCAAATTCTTTGTACTTCTTCTTTTAAGGTGCCGTAAAAATTTCCTTCATAAACTTCTTCCCATTCTACAAACTCATCTTTATCAATGCGATTTTTAAATTCTTCAGGGGTCAGGAAATAATAATCAATCCCATCAACTTCTGTTCTACCTCTTTTATCGCGGGTGCACGCAGAAATAGAAAAGCCTAGCTCAGGATGTTTATCTAATAAATGTTGTACAATAGTGGTTTTACCAGCACCGGAGGGGGCTGAGAAGATAATGGCTTTACCGTTATTTTTCATTTCAGGGAAGCTGTTTCAGAAATTTTATTTTGGATGGAGTTTGCCAAATCTTTAGGAGTGCTGTTGACCTTCACGTGATTTTGGAGGCTGTCTTTAATTGTTTTACTCAGTAAATATTCCTTTCTACAGTTCTCACATTCTTCCAAATGTTTCATCAATTCTTGATGTTGCTCCTGAGTAGCTTGTCCGTCAATTACTAATTGTAATAGTTCTGTACACGCTTGGTTTTGCTCAACTTCCATGGTCTGATCGTTCATTAAAAAATTTTGGCGGTTACCTTTATTATTCTACAAATATGCCCAATGTTTTCTTCACCTAAAAATCTACTTTAATTATTTTCGCTTATCCTTATAGCCTAAAGAACTGGCATATTGTTTTAATTTCTCTTTCAATAAATTTCTAGCTCTATGCAATCTGCTTCTGACTGTCCCTATGGGAATATCTAATATTTTAGCCATTTCCTCATAGGTAAAGCCTTCCAAATCACACAAAATTATAACGGTTCTGAAATCAACATCAAGGGAATTGAGCGCATTAGTGATTTCATCACCTATTAAATGTTGAACAGTTTCTACCCTAAGGTCGGTTGTGATATTTTCATTAACGGAATCGGAATTATAAAACGATTCCACTTCCTTATAATCCACCTTATTAGGCTGTTTACTTTTTTTTCTGTAATTATTTATGAAGCTGTTCTTCAAGATTCGAAACAGCCAAGCCTTAGCATTGGTTCCCGTTTCAAAAGAATTGATGAATCTATAGGCTTTCATGAATGTCTCTTGCACCAAATCCTTGGCGTCATCTTCATCCAAAGTAAGCCTAAAGGCAAAATTATACATCGCATCAATATGCGGCATAAATTCCTGATTGAATACTCTTTGTTTATCTTTGTTTTCGTATGACATACGCTCTCCCACAGACTAGTTTAATTATTGTATATAACCGTAAAACGGAGAGAAGGTTATGATTTTTAGCCTCTGATAAGTCCTATTTTACTAATTTATAGTTTTTAGTTGTAAATAATTTCTTCCCTCCTAGGATCTTGTTTTCAACCCACGTTAATATTTGCTTCTTCAACCTTTTTTTATTCCATTGTTTGTCTGATTGATTACTTTTAGAAGTAAAATCAAGTTCATCTTTCCAATCCATAGCAGCAATCCATTCGTTCATAACTTTTGGATGTGTGCCATTAAACTTCGGAAAGCGTAACATAGCACCATAATTGAATTTTTTTGGCTGCTCAAAATCCATTTCATCTACTTTATTAGAATGGATTCTACTTAGAGAAGCTGATTTTTTGGTCATTAATTTGGGTGGTCGAACCCAGCCATAATGATAGATGTAGGCATCTAATTTTTTCACACCTAATTTATATGTCCCTTCTTTAACCCTATAATTTAATCCATCAAAATTAGGGATTCTTCTAAATGATTGGGCTGATTTCCAACTATGGATGTCTTTTTTATTTCTAACTATTCTTATTTCCCAAGGATACCAACCATGTTCATGTTGATAGTGATTGTAATCTCCCCAAAAATGAATGTATTTGAATAAAAACCCTTCGACACGCTCATCATTCAAATATTCATTACAGCTCTTTACAATTTCCGAATGGTATTTTTCATGTACTAGCTCATCTGCCTGCAGATAAAAAAGCCAATCACCTGAGCAGGCTTCTTTTGCAATATCAGTTTGATGGGCATTCTCCATTCCTCTGGGATATTTTTCTGTATCCCATACAGTATCAATTATCTTTATTTTAGGACTTCCTATTGATAATATCAATTCTCTTGTGTTATCATCAGAATCACAGTCTCCTAAGGCCACTACAAATTCATCAACTAAATCCAGTATTGAAGCAATTGATTCTTTTATTGGATAATACAGCTTGCCCGCATTTTTAACCATCGTAAAACCACTAATCTTCATAAGTCTTCAACTTTTTTAAGTTGCCATCCCAATTAATTGGGGCAGGCTATGAAATATTTATTAAACCTACTCTCTTTCTTAAAATTTGAGTAATTTTATCTTAAAATTATATTACAAGTTTCTACTATTTATGGATGATTCCCCTAATCAAGAACTTTATTTCCATGTTGGCCTTGGCAAAACCGCTTCTACATTTTTGCAGGCACAATTTTTCCCAAAATTACGAGGTATACATTATACCCCCTCGAACATCTACAGATTTTTTCCAAAAATAGTGAAAAAAGGGCAGTATGACCGATACTTGTTCTCCAGGGAATTTGACAGACAGTTTTATACCGAAACCCAAAAAATAGCTGACCTATCTAAAGACACTCACATTATTATCATCTTAAGAAGGCATGACAGCTGGATTTCTTCCCAATATAGAAGGTACGTGAAAAATGGGGGCAAACAAGACTTTGAACAGTTTATAGATTTAGATCATGATAATGGAGCTTGGAAGCAAAAAGACTTATACTTCTTCCCTATGCTGGAATTCATTAAAAATAATTTCACTAAAAAGCCATTAGTCCTCTTTCATGAAGATTTAAAAAAAGATCCTGAGAAATTTTTAGCTAGAATAGCAGAATACCTAAAAGCAGAATATTCATTGGATGAAATCAACCAAAAACCAAAACATACTGCCTATAGCGATCATCAACTCAGATTAGTTAAGAAATACAGTCCTATCGATAAGGATAAGGAAAATCATTATACCAATAAAATATTAACCTTCATCACTTATCGTTCTAAATGGATAGTGAACCATCTTATTTTAATGGCAGCTCTATTCATTCCGAAATCTAAAACAGAAGCTTTAGTAAACCCTATCCATCAAAAAAAGGTAAAGGAGTTTTATAGCAAGGACTGGGAAGAATGTATTGAATTTGCTCAAAAATATTCGGTATGAAGATAAGTGCAACCATAATTACTTTTAACGAGGAACAAAACATCAAAAGATGTTTAGACACTTTGCTAGAAGTTGCAGATGAAATCATAGTGGTGGACAGCTATTCTACTGATCAAACAGAGACTATTTGTAAGCAGTACGAGCAAGTCAGATTTATTAAAAATGAATTCAAGGGACATATTGAACAGAAAAACTTTGCCATTCAGCAAGCAAAGCATGAATGGATACTTTCTTTAGATGCAGATGAATGCTTAAGTGAAGATTTAAAAACTGAAATAAAAATAATTAAATCTGCTGATCCAGATAATTCACAGGCCTACTCAATGCCTCGATTAAACAACTATTGTGGTCAGTGGATTAGACATAGCGGTTGGTATCCTGACAGAAAAGTAAGGTTATGGGATAGAGAAGTAGGGGAATGGGGTGGTCAAAACCCACATGATAAAGTTATTTTAGATAATGGAGTTCAAGCAAAAAGGCTTAACGGGGATATTTTGCATTATACGATCCCAAGTTTAAACGCCCATATAGCACAAGTCAATAAATTTTCTGATATAGCCGCACAGCAGCTTTTGGAATCAAAAAAGAATCATTCCGCTACCTTTAAAATGATTTTGAATCCTCCTTTTATGTTTCTCAAGCGCTATATTTTAAACTTAGGGTTTCTAGATGGTTTTTATGGATTGACCATAGCAGTAATTTCAGCCTATGCAAAATTTTTAAAGTATGCTAAATACATTCATCTTAAATCTCAAAAATGAAAATTCTTCACTTAAGTTCCGAAACTAGCTGGAGAGGTGGTGAGCAACAAATTGCTTATCTAATTGAGCAATTAGATGTTTTGGGGATAAAACCACTTGTGGCCTGCAAGCCAGATTCAGTTTTCGAGTCTTTTTGTATCGAAAAAGGCTGGGAACATTATCCTTTAGACATGAAAAACTCTACAGATATTAAATCGGGCTTAAGGTTGAAAAAACTATGTAAAAAGCTATCCGTGGACATAGTGCACGCACATAGCTCTCATTCCCACGGAACCACTTATTTAGCCTATTTATTGGGCAATCAAACCTCAGTAATTTTAACAAGAAGAGTAGATTTTGAGCTAAAAAATAATTTTATCTCAAGGCATAAATACACTTTTCCTAAAATCAAAAAAATTGTTTGTGTGTCCGATGCCATTAAAAACATAGTATTAAAAACGGTTAAGGATCAAGACAAATGCACTACTATTTATAGCAGCATCAATCATCAAAAATTTGAACCTTACTTAGAAAAAGAATATTTGCACAAAAAATATGAACTTGCTCAAGACATAACTTTAATTGGAAACACCAGTGCTATTGCTCCTCACAAAGACTATTTCACTTTTGTGGACAGCGCACATTATTACATTACAAATTACGATCAAAAAGTAAAGTTTTTTATAATAGGAAAAGGTGAACTAGAAAATGAAATAAAAGCCTATGTCAAAAAGCTTGGGGTTGAAGATTATTTTATTTTCACTGGTTTTGTAACAAATATTGAAGAGGTTCTACCATCGCTTGACATTTTCTTAATGAGTTCTAAAACCGAAGGCTTAGGGACAAGTGTGATCGATGCTTTTGCCTCTAAAGTTCCTGTGGTTGCCACTAATGCCGGTGGAATTCCCGAATTAGTGAAAGATCAAGAAACAGGCTTAATTGCCGAAGTGGGAGATTTTAAAGATTTAGCAAATAATCTTTATAAATTGAAAAAAGATAAAAAACTTCAGGTTCAACTAATCAACAATGCTTATGAATATTCATTAAAGTTTAACACAAAAGCAATGGCTGAGAAATACCTTAATTTATATCAAGAAATCCAATCAGAGAAGTAAAAAATGCTTAATTATGTAATCTTACTTTAAAGCCTTTTCCTTTGTTGCCAATTGCAATTTTATTCAAGACAGAATCAAATTTGATGTTTAAAATTTCTTCCCAATATTTAACAATTTTCTTTTCTTCATTTCGATTATAATCATCAAGATAAACCACCAAATCTGAGGATAGTAATGTGTTATCGTTTAAAAACTCTATTGCAGGAAACCGATTCATTTTCTTTTCTCCAGGAGGGCCATCCACCAATACGATATCATACTGATTGCTTGGCAATTTTAATTTTAACTCATCTTTATCATACCAGTTAATTGTCTTGGCAATCACATCGTTCTCTTGATTTTTTAATGGAACATGTATTAATTCCACGAGATGATTCAAGCCCTCTTTTTCCAAGGTATCTTCCACAATTTTTAACCAGCTATCGTCATGTTCAACAGAAATAATTTTACAATCAAGATTATTTAACTGAATCAATTTAGCCGCTAAAAAGGTGGATATACCTGAACCAAACTCTATATAAAACTTCCTTTCATTTAAAACTATGTCATTGAGCACAATGGATATAGCAAATGGTCTAATAGCATATTGGGTCCAAGGAATATAAGTTTTAAAATCTTTTAATAATTGTCTTAAGACAAGGTTATCAGCATATATATCCTCTACTAAATGCTGCTGTTTAAGTATTTTCTTCCTTATGATGTTCATTACCTACATTAAAATATTTCATTCATCAATTCCAAATGCTTCTGAGCTCTCACCTCCCATTTTAATGTCAAGGCTTTTTCTCTAATATTTCCTTTAGCATTCGCCATCATATCCTGATCAAATAAAAAGGATTCTATCTGCTTCGCAGCAAGTTTAGGTTCTTCCCAATCAACAAGTAGTCCTGATTTCCCATCATCAATAAATTCTTTTAAGGATGGTAAATTAGTGGCAAATACTGGAAGGGAAAATGCATAATAATCAAGCAGTTTTAAAGGCACGGTTAAATAACTATTAAAAAAGTTGTTCTCCAGTGGCAATAAACCTGCTTGCGCATTTTTAAGTATCTGGTATAATTCCTTTTTATCTAACCAGCCTGTAATCTCAATCTTTTGATCTAGTTTTTTCTGTACTATTAGTGATTTTATATGGTTTATTTCATTTTTCGTTTTACCACCTACAATTTTTACCGTTATAGGATCCTGAAGATATTGGGCAACTTCAAATATATTAGATATCCCTTTTAACTTATCTAAAGAGCCCACATAAACCAAATATTTCTGTTTCTTCCCGGAAGCCTTACTATCCTGAAGAATTAATCCTGTATGAAATACTTTAATATTTAAATCAGGATAATATTTCTCAAATAACTTCTTCTGTACATTGCTTAAACAAATAATCCCATCCAATTTTTTGAGGAATAGTTTCTCCAGCTTGTGTTTTCTCGCTTTGCGTTTTCGATTAATATCATCTCTTAAATCAAGGTCAGAATAAAAATCGTGCGTTTCAAAATAAAGCTGCCAGTTCTTTTTCTTAAAAGTGATTAAATACGGCAAAAACCCAAGAGACCTAGTGATAATTAGATGGTCAAAATTGCTTTTGGAAATACTAATGATACAATACAAATAAAATACAAGAGAGAATTTCCGTTTTTTACTAGTATAAATATTTAAATTTTCTGGAATTTTAGTATCAAATCTATTTTCAAGATAACTTTCAATAGGTTGATTAGATCCTGACCGAACATAAAGATTAATTTCTTGTCCCTGATTGGCAATTGATAAAGCATTATAAAAAACAAAATTAACTGAAGGGGACATAGATGTGATGTCTACGGAATGCACATAAGAAATTATCTTTTTCTCCATTTAATTTTTTTTCTCATTGAGATATGAATTAAAAAATAAAACAGAGCCTAAAATTTAGGCTCTGTTTTAAAAAAATTAATTTAAAATTAATATCTGTAATACTCTGGCTTGTATGGCCCTTCAACCGTAACACCGATATAATCAGCTTGGTCTTTGCTTAAAGTATCTAGTTCAACTCCAATTTTAGACAAGTGCAATGCCGCTACTTTTTCATCTAAATGCTTAGGCAACATATAAACAGCATTTTCATAATTGTCTTTGCGAGTCCACAATTCAATTTGAGCCAAAGTTTGATTTGTAAATGAATTAGACATTACAAAAGATGGATGACCAGTCGCACAACCTAAGTTCACCAATCTTCCTTCAGCTAATAAAATGATTTGTTTACCATTTTTCATGGTAATCAAATCTACTTGCGGCTTGATGTTATCCCATTCCGCATTTTTGTGCAACCAATCTACATCGATCTCATTATCAAAATGACCAATATTACAAACAATAGCTTTATCTTTCATCGCTTCAAATAAATCTGAAGTAATAATATCTTTATTACCAGTTGCTGTTACAATAATATCAGCTTCTTGTACTGCTTTTTTCATGGGCTTCACTTCAAACCCATCCATTGCAGCTTGAAGCGCACAAATTGGATCAATCTCCGTAACGATAACTCTAACGCCAGCACCTCTTAATGAAGCAGCAGAACCTTTTCCTACATCACCATATCCACCTACAACAGCAACTTTTCCAGCCATCATTACATCGGTAGCTCTTCTAATAGCATCAACCAAAGATTCTTTACAACCATATTTGTTGTCAAATTTAGATTTAGTAACGGAATCGTTCACATTGATAGCAGGCATTGGTAGCGTCCCTTTTTTCATTCGCTCATACAACCTATGAACACCAGTTGTAGTCTCCTCAGAAAGCCCGTTGATGCCTTCAGCAAGCTCAGGATAGTTATCCAACACCATATTGGTTAAGTCACCGCCATCATCTAAAATCATATTCAATGGTTTTTTATCTTCACCAAAGAAAAGCGTTTGCTCAATACACCAGTTAAATTCCTCTTCCGTCATCCCTTTCCAGGCATAAACAGGAATACCTGCGGCTGCAATGGCTGCAGCAGCTTGGTCTTGAGTTGAAAAGATGTTACAAGAACTCCAAGTTACCTCAGCGCCTAAAGCCACTAAAGTTTCAATCAAAACTGCTGTTTGAATGGTCATGTGCAAACAACCTGCAATTCTAGCACCTTTTAATGGCTGCTCTTTTCCGTATTCTTCTCTTAAGGACATCAAGCCCGGCATTTCTGCTTCAGCAAGTGTGATTTCTTTTCTTCCCCAAGCGGCTAGGGAAATGTCTTTTACTTTGTAATTTTCTGTATCTGTCATTTTAACTTATTTTCTTCAATGTAACTACATTTAGCTACACAAAATTACCACATTAGTTTTAATAATTAAAGAGAGTGGGTATTTATTGGGGGAAAAGACTACTATTATGACAGCAAGCGGACTTCCTTGAATTGATATTTTCTATGAATACCGCTTTCATCCTCAATTTCCAGCACTCCATCAGGATGTACTTTTCGGATTATGCCGTTAAATTTCCCAATTGCATCTTCATAGTAAGCCACCTTATCCTTCAAATATAATTTTGATTCATACAACTCATGAATAAACCGAAAATCACCGCTCCTTAAAATAAAATAATAGTGTTCTAATCTTTGAACGATTTCAAGCAAAATTTTCTCTAAATTAAATTCCTGTTCAAATTGATTTGCCAATGAGGTTGCTGTAGGCAATAAATCCTCCGTCTGGTTTACATTTAAACCAATTCCAATTATACTTTCGGCAATGCCACTTTTACTGATAGAATTTTCAATCAAAATGCCTGCAACTTTTTTTCTAATCAGCATAAGGTCATTGGGCCACTTCACAAAAACTTTAGCTTCGGAAGATAAACTTATCACCACATCTAAAAGTGCTAAAGAGACCATTCTGTTAAGTTCAAATTGCTGTGAAGCTTGTAGAAAATGTGGTTTCAAGAATAGCGAGAAAGTTAAATTTTTTCCAGCTGGAGAACTCCACTTGTTTCCTCTTTGGCCCTTGCCTTTTGTTTGGTGTTTTGTGATGATAATTGCACCTTCGTACAGCTGTCCTTTGGCAGACATTTGTGCCATCAAATCATTGGTGGAATGACAGCTTGGCAGGGAAACGACTTGTTTCCCCATAAATAAGGTATTGGCAAAGATTTTATGCAATATTATTTCGTAGATTTACAGCAAAGAAACATCTTAGATTTGAAACCAAAAAATATTTAATGAATTCAGAGGCTTTAAGCAATTTAGTGGTGCAAGGAATGCAGGAGAGAAAAGCTCAAGACATCACCATATTAGATTTAACAGAAGTAAAAAACGCAGTAGCCGACTACTTCGTGATATGTTCAGCATCTTCCGACACTCAAGCTGACTCCATATCAGAATCTATTGAGAAATTTGTCTATAAAGAAGCAAATGAGCATCCATGGATGACAGAAGGTAAAAACAATAAAGAATGGATTCTTATTGATTTTGCCAATGTTGTAGCCCATGTCTTCAAAAACGACAAAAGAGAACATTATAATCTCGAAAGTTTATGGGGCGATGCCAAAATAATAGAGGTAGAAAGTGTTTAAAAATTTATCATAAACATAATGCTAAATGCTAACGTTATGGCTAGCAGCATTGTAATAGTAAAAAGTAATGGCAGAAAAACCAAAAGATAACAAAAGAAAAAAAATCATACCAAAGCCACCACAAAAACCAAATTATCAAATATGGGTAATTATAGTTTTAATATCTGTGGTATTTGGTATTTCATTATTTAGCGGCAGTAGTAATGCCATAAAAATATCAGAAAAAAGATTCGAAAGAATGTATATGAGTAATGACGTTAAAAAAGTGTTATTGCTCAAAAACCAAGGTATAGTTGAGGTCTATCTGAAAGAAGATGCCCTTCAAAATTCAAAATATATTCAAGAATTAGAAAACAATAATCCTTGGAACTACCAACAGGGCCCTCATTACTCATTTGAGATACCTAGCTTAGATATTTTTGACAAAAATTTTTCAGCACTTGAAAGCCAAATACCTGAAGAGGATAGAATTGGATATGAAGTAGAAGAACGTACGCAATGGTCAGAAATGTTTTGGAGCTACGGCTTCCTCATTTTCCTTTTATTTGGGGTTTGGTTCTTGATGAGAAGAATGTCAGGTCAAGGTGGGCCTGGAGGTCAAATCTTCAATATTGGAAAATCAAAAGCTGCACTATTTGACGCAGAGAATAAAGTAAAAATCACATTTAAAGATGTAGCAGGGCTTGATGAGGCTAAAGAAGAAGTAGCAGAAATTGTAGAATTCTTAAAGAACCCTTCTAAATTCACCACTTTAGGTGGTAAAATTCCTAAAGGTGCCTTATTAGTTGGCCCTCCGGGAACAGGTAAAACCTTATTGGCAAAAGCAGTGGCCGGTGAAGCGGAAGTGCCTTTCTTCTCGCTATCAGGTTCAGATTTCGTTGAAATGTTCGTAGGTGTTGGTGCTGCCAGAGTAAGGGATTTATTTAAGCAAGCAAAAGAAAAAGCTCCTTGTATTGTATTTATAGATGAGATTGATGCAATCGGTCGTTCAAGAGGTGGGGGCAGAATGCCTGGCTCAAATGACGAGAGAGAAAACACATTGAACTCACTATTAGTGGAGATGGATGGTTTCTCAACGGATTCCGGGGTTATCATTTTAGCGGCTACCAACCGACCTGATGTTTTGGATTCAGCTTTAATGAGACCTGGTAGATTTGATAGACAAGTTAGTATTGATAAGCCAGACATTATTGGTAGGGAAGCCATATTTAAGGTTCATTTAGGTCCCTTAAAAGTGAGCAAAGAATTAGAAGCTAAAAAATTAGCAGCTCAAACCCCGGGATTTGCCGGTGCGGAAATTGCCAATGTTTGTAATGAAGCAGCATTGATTGCAGCCAGAAGAAATAAGAAGGCAGTAGATATGGATGATTTCCAAGATGCAATCGATAGAGTTATCGGTGGTCTTGAGAAGAAAAATAAAATCATATCACCTGATGAGAAGAAAATTGTGGCTTATCACGAAGCTGGACATGCAGTAGCCGGTTGGTTTTTAGAACATGCTGATCCATTGGTGAAAGTAAGTATTGTTCCAAGAGGGATTGCAGCATTAGGTTATGCACAATATTTACCAAAAGAGCAATTTTTACATCAAACAGAGCAACTATTTGATGAAATGTGTATGGCGCTTGGTGGTCGTGCAGCTGAGGAAATCGTTTTCGGTAAAATTTCTACTGGAGCTTTAAGTGATTTGGAAAGAATTACCAAAATGGCTTACAGTATGGTAAGTGTTTATGGTATGAATGAAAAGATCGGAAATGTTTCTTTTTATGATTCTAAAGATGGTGGTGAATATAAGTTCACTAAGCCTTATTCAGAGGACACTGCCAAGGTGATTGATGAAGAGGTGAATAAATTAATTGCTAAAGCTTATGTAACTACTAAAAAACTCTTAACGGAGAAAAGAGACAAATTAGAAATCTTAGCTCAGCAATTGTTGGAAAAAGAAATCATCTTCCAGTCTGATTTGGAGAAACTCATTGGCAAAAGACCATTTGCGCAGCAAACTACTTATGAGGCTTATACAAATGGTAAAAAGCAAGACAAATTAGATAAAGAGAAAAAAGAAAAGGATAAGAAGAAAAAAGAAGAAGAATCAGTTGCTGAGGAAACTTCAAAAACTGATAAACCTTCTTCTGATGATACTTCAGATAAAGAGGATAAAAAAGAAGAATAAAATACACTGAATTAGAATTCAATAGCCCTGCAAATATGTAGGGCTATTTTTTTGTGCTAAAATGATTTAGCTTATTCTCTAAGCGATTGCTAATTTCAATTGGGATTGATTCCGTTTCCATAACTTTGCCCTGGTTGTCGGTCAATACATAAAAGGGAAAATCCCTTATTTTCAGTTCCTTCCTAAAATTACTTTTCCTAAATGCACTGGATTGCTCTGGCAATAAATGAAAGCCTCCTACCCTATTTTGATAAATATATGCTTTCGTTTTTTCAGGGGTTTCATAAGCATCCATACAAATATGAATATAATTGTACTCCTCATTAAATCTCTCTTTTAAATCAGTTAACAGATTAAATTCAGTAATCATATCACTATCCCATGTGGACCAAAAAACCAAAACATTTTTCTTTTCTGATGAGTCACGAGCAAAATAACCTTCCATGGCACCATCAATATCAATCCCGAACAGAAAATCAATTTTTTGATTATTAGTTTCAACTTTAACGGCTTGTTTTTGAATTGCGGCTTCTGCTATATTTTTCTCCTTTACGCTCAAATTATCTTTTAAAAATTGAAGGTTACCCTTTAAAGCTTTTAAAGCTATACCACTTCTTATAAAATAATGAAATACTAATGTTTTTGATTCAGGGTAATTGAAATCACTCTCAATTTCAGCCTTAATTTCTTGATTATTAAGTTCTTTAAAGGCATTGGAATGGAAATATTGATAGTAAAGTTTATACATCAATTGCCAATATTGGATATATGAAGGCACAGAATGAATCCATTTCTCATCAAATTGGTGATTAAAGTGCTCTACTGCAAAATTAAATAATCGCTTTGCAGAACGACTGTCCCATACAAGGGTGTTGAAACTATTCCCTGCTCTATATTTAGCATCAGACTGAGCTAGTCCATTTAAACTATCCAATGCTTGGTTATAATATAAGTCAATCTCCTGGAGATCGATAAGCTCAGAATTATCAGCGTTCAGTTTTTTTGAAAGCCAATTGCTTTTTGATATTAATAGAATATTTGATGTATTAATATCTGGACTGGATAAATCTATCTCTATACTAGAGGACAAATCTTTAACCCATAAATAATATTCTTTTGATTTATAGCTTAATAAATAGAAATGAATTTCTGCCTGTCCTAATTGAAAAATAGTTGAAGTTGGGTAATTAACTGCTGGGGCATATTCCAATATAGTAGGATATGCCGCATCCATTAGCTTTATTTCAATGTCTTTATCATGCAAAAACTCGATTGTATTTGCATGGCTATTAAAAACAGATAAAAACAATAAAATGTAAAATAAGCTGCTCTTCATAATATTTATATTATTTATATCAAAAATATAAATATTAGTTGGTTTTCATCAATTTGGTCAAGATTTCTATTTAGCTTAAGATTTGAAAACCTTCCTATATATCGGTTTCCGATAAACAAACTGCAACCATAAAACAGGATAAAGCAAATAGTCCATCAATACAAAAGGGGGTTTGAATTCAATATCATCGATAATAAAAGAATGCTCATCATCAATTTTCTCCACGATATGGTGGTGTTTCCAATATTTTAAAAAGAAAGGTAATTGTGTACCTTCATCAATAAACTCAAAAACAGCATCGGATGTATTGGAATAAGTAATTATACTAATCCAATCTTGCTTAAAGAAAATGAAATTTAGCTCAAGGTGAACCTTGTCCCCTTTTTCACACCCACCAAACTCCTTCAATTTAACAGGTGGAAAAGGAGGATTAAGTGACAAAAAGAGTTCTTCAGTAAAGCCTTCCTTAACTGATAAGAAACTTTGATCTACTTTTGTTTTAAGTTTAAGATGCATGAATAGATAATCAAATTTGAGAGTAAATGTTTAAAATTACTCTTCAAATTTAGAGCCGTAGCTGTGGGTAATGACTTCATCCGTCCCTAATCTTAGTTCAAAAATTTTATCGTATTCATTTTCATGAATTTCCTCTTGCGGTTTTTCAAGTCCTAGTACTTCTATCTGCTCCAGTATGGTGTTACTATGACCTACCACTAAAATGGTGTCCGCCTTCATTTTCTTTAATTGTTTGGCAAACCCATCAAAATCCTTTGCATCATACATAGATAGCTCAAGACCTTTTTGCTCGCTTACAGGTTTTGCTGTTTCACGCATTCTAACATAATCGGTTGAAAAAACCGAATCAAGCTCAATGTCCTTAAACCAGCTTGCTAAATCCACGGAGCGGATCACACCATCAGTAGTAAGAGGCGGATCATTCTTAGGCACTTCATCTTTTTCAGCATGACGAACCATGTAGATTACTTTCTTTTCATTCTCGTTCTTACAAGATGCCACCATAAGGGCAATCAACACTGTTGCAAATAAAATTCTCATTTAAATTCTCTTTAAATATTTAAACTTTAGGAAAAGCCACAATAAACTTAGCCCCTTTTCCTAATTCACTTTCACACCAAACACTGCCATTCATTTCCTCCACATACTTTTTCACAATTGACAACCCTAAACCTGTGGATGTTTCATCACCTGTAGGTTTTGCAGATAAGGTCATGTATTTGGTAAACAATTTAACTTTATCTTTCTCTGAAATACCCGGACCCTCATCTTTAACATAAACATGATGATATCCATGCTGGGTCTCCGTACCTATAAAAACTTTACTACCAAAAGGAGAAAATTTTAAGGCATTGCTTACTAAGTTTTCAAACACTTGCTTTAAAAAAAATGGATCAACCATTACCATTTTACCATTTATGACATTACTAAAATCCATTGAAATATTTTTAGATATTGCTTTCTCTTCAAATTCGGCTATGGTTTCTTTCAAAATCTGCGCCATGTCCACTGTGCTAACCTTATAATTTAAGCTCTTTTTTTGAATTGATTCCAAATCTAAAATTCTTTCTACAAGTTCCTTTAAATGAAGGTTCGAACTCTCTAGCTTTTCAAAAACTTCGGCTTCTTCATTATCCCACTTTTCACTTTTAAACCCTAAAATGGTGATTAATCCACTCATTTGATTAATTGGGCTTTTCAAATCATGGGCAACTATCCCAATTAAATCATCTTTTTGTTTATTGAGTTCTGATAGCTCTTTGTTTTTCTGTTGTAGCAGCTTTCTTTGATGTGAAATTTCGTCTCTATTTTGGTTAAGCTGGTCTAACAACTCTTGCAATTGTTCACTTTTCTCTTTTAAAAGTACATTGTCCCTTTGCCTCAACTTATTGGAACGAATCAACAAAAACACTATAACCACCACAAAAACGAGCCCAACACTTACAGAAATTATAATGGTCAGTTGCAAATCTTTTTGTCGTTCGGCAGCGATTAAACTTTGACTTTGAATTTCCTTTTCTTTATTCAAAAAAGCTATCTCATCTTGCTTATTACTAATATTATCCCCTGCCAAGCCCCAAATAAGCTCGGAATAATCATTTCCTAAATACCTTCTAATAATTTTATCTGCCTCAGCCCGGTACAAATAACTTTCAAAATAATTTTTAACAGCTTTATCCCAGCCCTGTTCCAGTTGATAAATAAACCTGTAGCCATCCCTTTTAACCTGAAAAGCACTTTGTCTTTTCACAGGATTTCCATTACTAATTTCTATAACGTAAAAAGGCAAGCCAACATAGCCTACCATTTCCTTATTTCTGCCTACCAAACGAATTATATCCTCATCATTTGGAACATCCACATAATTTAAATTTAAGTCAAATGTGTCATTTAAATCATCCAAATCATGCTTATAGGTAGTATTTGAAATGGTAGCCGCTTCAAATCCTTTAATATGTTGTTTTAAAGCATTCCCATCCTTTAAATAAGGGACTGATAAATGTGTGATAAAAACGCTTACATCCGGCATGTAAGAATAAGAAAAGGCGACTTTTTTAGTTCTTTCGGTGGTTTTTGAAATTACCGAGACCCCAAAAGCTGTTGTTTCAGATTGATTGACAGAGTCAAATACACTATTGAAAGTGGGAACCTCCTCCCATTCCACAAATAGCCTAACTGAATATTTTTTCTCAATAAACCTTAAGAAGGAATCCATTATTTCTTTTTCAATCCCTAATAAATTGCCCCTTTCATCTTGATAAATAAAGGGTTCTATTGGGAAATAATAGACCGTAACTTTTCCTGAACCTTCATCAAGAATATCCTGAAAAGATTTTGCCGACACGGAATTTCCACCAAACAGAAATAAAATGAATATGATTATAGATATCCTCAAGTAATAAAAAGTTTCAATACCTAAAATAAACAGAAAGCATCTATTAAAAAAAATTATTGACCACTTATGGACAATATTAATGAAATGCTTCCAAAGCAAGAAACTAAATTTATATGAGAAAAACTGTATGGAATTTTATGGAAAGGTACAAACTAATTATTAATCATTATTATCAGTAAAGTCTCCTCTTTTGATAGCTCTAAATATTTCTACCCAAGACATAGGGTTTAACAATGGATTAATTCTTACAGAGTTTTTAGTTTGGTTGTAATATGCTTGTTCTTGCACAAACCATCGGTGGTTCATGGAACCATCAGCCGGCAAGTTTTTATACATCTTTTGAAGGGTAGCAGGATCTAAGTTCTTATCGATATTGCTATATTCTTCAGGGAGTCGCATTGCCAAAACTGCTTTTTTAAATGCTTCAGAAGTAGGCGGCATATTGTATACTTGAACCTCATCCATCATTTCCGTATCTTGTTTCAATTGAAATATCACCTTTAAAGTAGAGCGTTTTACTTTAGGCACTATATAGGTTGTTTTTTTGAATCCTACAGCACTAATCACAAGGCTATCACCTTCCAATACCGGCATTGAGAAAAATCCATATTGGTTGGTGGATGTACCTCTCCCGAATAAGGGAGCATAAATATGAACACCAGGCACGGCCATACTGTCTTCATCTAAAACTACACCCGTAAATTGAATTACTTTTTCAGTCTCCTCTTCTTGAGCATAAGAGTAAAAAGAAACAAATAATGATATTAATAATATGGGAAGTGTTTTTTGAACCATATTTCACAAATATAATAGATTAAAAACTAAATAATTAACGTTTCAGTTACTCTTTAGTTATACATGTCCAAATTTAGTATTTAGATTATAATTTTAATTGGATTGTTAAAGTTCATTTATCCTTTTGTACTTTTACTCTCTTTGATATTTAAAGCTTATGAGGCTCAAGAACTTTACTTTAAATTTTAGTGTACAATTCTATAAATGTCTTTCGGATGATTCTCGTTTAAGAATACTTTTTTTAGTGCACCAGAATCAGGAAATGTGCATATCAGATTTGGAGTTAATTTTAGATTTCACTCAGGCTAAAACTTCGAGGCACTTATCATTTTTAAAGAATAATGGGGTATTGAATTCTAAGAAAGTTGACCAATGGGTGTTTTATTATGTAAAGGAAGAGGTAAAAGATTTGTTGGCACAAACGTTCAAATTCGTTGAAAAAGACCAACAATTGCAAAAAGATTTGGAGAACTTTAAGGTGATGTACTCCAACAGGACATTGGCTTTAAATAAATTACACAGCAAAAAATGGATAAAATAAACGCATACAAACATATATTCTTCGATCTGGATCATACACTTTGGGATTATGAAAAGAATTCCAATGAAGCATTGGGCGAATTATTCTTGAAATATCAACTCAACAGTTTAGGCATCAACAATTGCGACCAATTTAATCTCTGTTTTGAAGAAGTAAACCGTTCTCTGTGGAATGATTATAATAAAAACAAAATATCTCGTGATGGAATAAGGGAACAGCGGTTTTTGAGAATTTTAAACCAGTTTGAAATAAATGATGATGAGTTGAGTGAAAAATTATCATCCGAATATTTAATGTTGTGTCCAACCAAACCCCATCTGATGCCCTATACTTTTGAAGTACTCGACTATTTAAAGCAAAATTACCATCTGCATATCTTAACTAATGGATTTAATGATGTCCAAAAATTAAAATTAGAAAAATCTAACTTACATTCTTACTTTTCAACTGTAGTGACTTCTGACAGCGCAGGGTACAAAAAACCTATGACCTCAATTTTTAAATATGCAGTTGACAAGGCAGAAGCCAGAAAAAATGAAAGCATCATGATAGGGGATAACTTGCAAACTGATATATTAGGGGCCAGGAATTTTGGTATGGACACTATTTATTTCAACCCTAAAAAAGAAAAACATAAATCAAGTGTTACGCATGAGATAGATTGCTTGAGCCAATTAAAAACTATTTTCTAATGGCTTGCCCAATCATTCCAACTGAATAAGTTATTAATCGTAAATAGAGTTTATAAATTGTATTTGGAATAATAATTGCTTGTTAAAACTGAATACAAAACTTACTATCTATCAACAAAATTGAATCAAAATGCAGAAGGTACTACTAAGTTCTTTTTTAATCCTCCTTTTTTCATCTCAAATTTTAGCCCAAGAAAAGAAACAACCTAAGGATCCTGCATTTGGTTTAGATGCAGAGGCATTAATATTACTTGATAGTGGACACAGTGTCTACAATGAAGATTTTGAATTAATATTTACCCATACCACTAAAATTGAAATCCTTTCAGAAGAAGGACTAGATTGGGCAAATGTAATGATTCCTTATAGCGAAAATGATTCGCTGATATTTATCAAAGGGCACACTTACAATTTGGATGATAATGATTCACTTAAAATAGATAGTTTACAAACAGAAAACATTGAAAAAGAAGTCCGAAACGGCTTAGTTGAAAATTATTTTTCAATGCCCAATGCTCAAGTTGGTAGTATAATTGAATATAGTTACCAAATTAAAATTGAAGATTGGAAAGAATTAAATAGCTGGTATTTTCAAAATGACATCCCCGTTGAAAAATCCACTTACACTACTGAAGTCCCCAATTACTTGCTATTCTATAAATATCTGGAAGGTTCTTTAAGTTTGGATGATTTTAGCAGAAAGACGGTTAAAAAAATGATCAATGACAAACAAACTGAAGTGCTAATAGAAAATTATAAAATGGATAGCATTCCAGCCTATCAAGAGGAAGAAGATGTGCCGGGCTATGACTATTTTATCTCAAAGTTAAAATTTAAGCTAGCAGAGTATACTCTACCTAAGAAGTCAACAGAATTTCTTTTACCTCAAAATTATGAGGAATTAGCATATAACTGGGCAGGCTCACCTTATTTCAAGCAAGTGTATACTCGAAGTAGTTATTTACAAAAGGAAATAGATAGAATTTACCACCCGGAATTGTTCAAAATGGATGTGATTAAAGGCTTTTATTTCTTTATCCGAAATAACTTCTCAGTGGATTTAACCTTTAGTGAGAAAAGCTTGGAAGAAGCCTATAAAGCCAGAAAAGGAACTCCACAACAAATCAACATGCTCTTAACTAAAATGCTGAACCAATCAGGTTTTGATGCCTATCTGATAGCATTAAGCACTATTGAAAACAGACCTACATATCCTGAAAACCCATATTTTGAGCTCTTCGACCAATTCGTTTGCATGGTACGCTACAATGGAAAAAACTATTTTCTAGATGCCTCAAACAAGAACCTACTATTTAATATGCTTCCTCCTAATTATATCAACAGTGGCGGCTTGGTTATTTCTCAAAATGCCCCTGGCTTTGTGCCCTTGAATTTTAATTATGAAGACAAAGAAATGGTTACTGCCGAATTTGAAGTGTCAGATACCGCCACTATCAAAGGTGTTTATGAAGTAAAAAGAGAAGGATATGCTGTTTATTCTTTTGATTCACGCTTTTTAAATAGTAACCGCTCCTATAATGACTATCTGATTGAAACCATATTTGAAAATATGGATTGGGACATTAAAAAACATGAAGTAAATGAAGAATTCGAGGAAAATAAGTTCCTTAAGGAATATCTTTCCTTTGTAAGACCGGTTGATTCTACTACCAAAAATTATATGGAAATAAAGCCTGTGGTTTTAAATGAATTTCCTGAAAACCCACTGAAGGCTGAAAAACGTCAAAACCCAATCACGCTTTATACCCCTCTCATCAGAAAGGCAAGTTATTCTTATAAAATACCTGAAGGTTGGACGGTTTTGGAATATCCTACTGACAAAAGCATTGGATTGGAAGATGGAAAAGGAAAGCTGATGTACCAATACAAAAAAACAGGGGACACTATAAAAATCGAATATACCATAGATTATGACCAAGTGATTTTCATGCCAGATGAATATCCAATGATTAAAACATTCATGCAGGAAGTCACCGATGCTTTAAATCAGAAAATCATTTTAATTCGTTAATTGTGTTCTTTCAAATACAATAAGCTTTCAGCTACAATATCACCCATAGTTTTACAATCATTAAAAGCATTGTGTTTGTAATGATCAGCTAGTTCAGCTTTCAGATTAGATATATTTTCAGGCATGGAAATCTCGTCTTTCCGCATGGCTTTCATCAGTTCCTTTAAACTATGGTCAGATGCTTTCATCCTGTTGACGATTAATGAGCGTTCTTCCTTTTGATATTGCTTAACTGTGGCAGGTGTCATCAATTCTAATCCCAATTCTATAATTGGATTGTTTTGCTTAAAATATTGGGGCATATATACCGCCTTTCTGCCCTCGTAGGATTGCTGATCAAAATCAATTGATTTAATCCTGTAATGGATTTCCTCGAAATCGGGTGTGATATCAATCACAAAGTTACTGGAATGCATATCGCCCAATAACCTCACAAAGCACCTTTCAGTAAATTTCACAAATTCCTTTGCCAGCCTGATCTTGTTCAGTTTATCGTCATTCATATAATTTCTGATAAATTGATCTCCTGGAATGCCCGGAATATGCTCTTCAATTAAGGTTTCTCCATTTACTATATAACTCATCCTGTTGGGGGAGAGTAAATGTTCCAGTTCCAAGCCATAAATTCTAGAGGCATCAGCTTTTTTAATATAGAAATAATCGAAATTATCATTAATTTGATTGACTATCCTTACTCGAAAAGGATATGTATTTCCATAAGTGCAAGCATCAACTCTATCAACGTAAAGGTGCTCCATTACGGACAAATCACCATCTGCTTTTAAAATAGCATAGATGTTTTTTAATCCGTAATAAATATGTTTCATATCATCTTGAGGGAAAAACAAGGTCTCCCAAAGGGTGTCATTATCTTCACTATCGTAAAGAGGTATAGCATTATTTGCCCTTGTTAAATCATTATATTTGATGGGAATATCAAGTTGCCTGCTATGATTCTTAAGGTACTTCATCAAATTATTGCTGACCGGGAATATTTTCTTCTTCTTACTGATTAAAGCCATATTCGAATATAAAGCCTTTTCAGCAATTATATATTATGCAGTCTTTTTTCGTAGATTAATTTCTTCAGTTTCTGTAGGATTTTTTTGGTTCATTTTGATTTCCTCCATCTTTTTATGACTCGATTTGTAGGCCGATGTATCTGCATAATAAACCAATGACCAATTCCCCTCTTCATCTTCTGCCAATGCACTCATACTTTCTACCCAATCACCGGAATTCATATAAACGAGTCCTTCAGTTTCTTTCAAAGCTGGCTGGTGAATATGTCCGCATATAATACCATCGCAGCCTTTAATTTTTGCAATTTCAATCAATTGCTTTTCAAAATCATCAATATATGACACCGCTGACTTTACCTTGGATTTTATCACCTGACTGAGCGAATAATAAGGCAGGCCTTTGCTTCTTCTATATTGGTTATATTTAGAATTAACCCATAATAAGAAAGTATAACCAACATCCCCTAATTTGGCCACCCACTTTAGATTGGTAGTGATGGAATCAAAAATATCTCCATGCACGACATAAAATTTCTTCCCTTTGCTTTCAATCATTAAATCTCTGGAGATTGTGAGATTACCTACTTTGAAGGGAAGTACCTGGTCAAGAAAATCATCATGATTCCCTCTTAAATAAATGACTTCGGTCTTATATTCCTCAATCATTTTCAGGATTCTGTTAAAAAAACGAGTGTGTTTTCTTTTCCAAGTACCGTATTTTTTGAGTTGCCAACCGTCAATTATGTCTCCATTGAGGATTAATCTATCACAACTGCATTGTTTTAGAAATTTGACTAACTCTTTTGCTTTAGAGCCTTTTGTACCTAAGTGAACATCGGATATGACTAAAGTTTTGTAGTGTGTTATCATGACCTTTATTGGTTTCTTAAAGGTCATCATTGATTATGATTCTATGTTTAAGTGGCTGTTAAACAATTAAAAAGGATTATAGCTATTTTCAAATTTTAGTAACATTGGTATAAAAGTCCCTCAACATTAAATTAATAGCAGTTCTTAGAGTTCATTTAAAATTAAGGGTCAATCCCTTTCTTGAATAACTAACCTCCTTCTTTGAACAGAACTAAACTGAATAAAGCCTAATGGTTTATTTTCAGGATTGGTAAGGTTTTTAATGTTTGAATCTGGGTTTACAGGTGGTGGACTAAATACTCCCCCATCATTAAATAGAAGGTTAATAAATTCTACATAATATTGATAAACATCTTCATTTAATGTATAAAGTTCCAGATCAACAGTATCTTTTTCTTCAAATGAACCTGGAACTGGTAATGCCCTAAACTCTTTCCCAAAAAATTCAGAAGTTAAAACAGAATTGGAAAGCGCAGACCTAGAATTCCTTAAAGTATCGTTTACGGCAACATCGAGTTTAAAATATTCAATCCCTTCATTGTTAAGTTTTCCATCCACAAACATAAAATATCCTTCTCCAATAACCGGTTGATTTAAATCCTGTAATTCCTGATCGGATAGATAATAAATGGAATCTAAAGTAGGCCCTGCTAAGATTTCCCCTTTGGCTTCCAGCATTTCCTCATCCACTAATATTTGAATTTTATATTCAGAGCCTATTTCCAAACTTAAGGAATCGAAAGTTTGATAAATACTATCTTTAGAATTATAAACAAATTCGCTTAATACATTATCATTTTCATCCAGCAAACTTATGTCCGCATCTAAAACAGGGGTCATTTTACCTGTATCATAATAATTTAAACTTTTTGATACTTTAATTCTCTGAATAGCATTTTTATCTACAATATCACCTTCAATAACAAGCCTTGATTCTGATTGATCTATTTCCAAATCAATAATTTCCTGACAGCCCCAACTCAAAAGAACCGCAAACAAAAGGCTCCATATTATATTTCTATTCGTTCTCATCAGTTAAAAGAAAAATTATAGGTGATAGAAGGAATAATGCCAAACAATGCAGTTTTTACCGCAGCTGGATTTGTACTAGTAACTGGTCCGTCTTCTGACTCATTAAAGTTTGGATCATTATTGTTTACTTGCCTGAATTCTATTGAAAAAGGGTTTTTACGATTATAAACATTATAAAATGAAAGGGTTATTTCATGATTGTAGCGCTTCCATCTGCTGTTTAATTCATAAGTTAACCCCAAATCCATGCGGTGAAAATCGGGCATACGACTGGTGTTTCTTTTAGAGTCATCGTAATAAGGAATACTTTGTTCATTCATAATATATCTTCCCTCCGGAAAAGTGACTGCTGCACCAGAAGCATAAATCCAATTTCCGGAAAGTGATAATCGTTCGGAAAATTTATGGGAAAGTACTAATGCTATATCATGCGGCTTGTCATATCGCGCCAAATAAGGATCCCCATTTGCTACTCCTTCAATTTGTCGTTGAGTTCTTGAAAGGGTGTAACTTAGCCAGCCAGTAGTTTTTCCTATATTTCTTCTTAGCATAAATTCAGCCCCGTAAGACCATGCGATCCCGTCAGCCACTGCATTTTCAATTTTATCGTTTAAAAGCACATCCTCTCCTGGAAGAAAATCCACTACATTCTGCAGCCATTTATAATAGCCTTCAATTGATATTTCCCAAGCATTATTTTTTAGGTTTTTGAAATAACCCATTGCCACCTGATCCCCAATTACCGGTTTAATGTGATAATCTGCTGGAATCCATCGGTCGGTAGGGAATCCAGCCGTTGCATTGCTTGCCACTTGTAAATATTGACGCATTCTATTGTAAGAGACTTTTAGGCTATTTTTAGAATTAATAAGATATCGAATTCCCAATCTAGGCTCGAAACCACTATAATGTTTTACTAAATCACCGCTTTGATAAACATCTGTCCTGATTTCATTTTCGGGTCTTTTTCTTTGTCCTTCTTCATAAATAGCGACAGAATCAGGCCCAACTTTTGCAAAAGAAGAATACCGAATTCCATATTCCATACTCAATTTATCCGAAATGGTGTGTTGATTACTAACATATAAAGCCGTTTCTACTGCATAATCATTTTGAAGATCAAAATCCTGAACATTGGAATCTTGTGAGGTAATTTGAGCCGGGGCAAATACATGATATATTGCATTAGCTCCGAAAAAGAGGGTGTTATTATTATTTAGAAAATAATCAAAATCAAACTTCAAATTATATTCCTGCAAGCCTGAATTCCAATTAAATCCTGAACCAGCAGAATTCACATCGAAACCATAATCGAAATTACTATAAAGCAAAGTAGTATTTAAAAATAATTTATCATTGAAAAGATGGTTCCACCGAGTAGAAAAAGTGGCATTTCCCCAATCAAATCCAAATAAATCCTGAAAACCTAAATTATCCCTTCCGAAATAACCGGAAACAAAAATTTTATCTTTATCGCTAAATCTGTAATTGAATTTTGTATTAAAATCGTAAAAATAGAGCGTATTATTTCTAATATCTTCATCTTGAGCAAAAGCTAAGAATATATCCGCATAAGTCCTTCTTCCTGATAAAAGCAGAGAAGATTTATCTTTCACAATTGGTATTTCGGCTGTTAAACGGCTGCTGATACTGCCAATTCCCCCAGAAGCTTCAAATTCCTGATTATTGCCTTCCCGCATTTGTATATCCAGAATAGAAGAAATTCTGCCGCCATACTTTGCAGGAATCCCTCCTTTATATATTTCCACATTTTTTACGGCATCAGGATTAAAAACAGAGAAGAAACCTAGCAAATGGCTGGCATTATAAACTGTTGCTTCGTCCAGCAGGATTAAATTCTGATCTGAGCTTCCACCCCGCACAAACATACCGGAAGTGCCCTCTCCTGCAGTGGAAACCCCTGGCAGCAATTGCAAACTTTTTACCACATCCACCTCACCAAAAAGAGCAGGCATAGACTTAATCCTTTCAATTTGTAATTTCTCAGTACTCATTTTCACAGAGCTTACATTTTCATCACTCCGTTTGGCAGAGACTACTACTTCCTCTAAACTAGAAGCCTCTTCTTCTAAACTAAAATTAAGGGTAATATCTTTAGTAAGTTTTACATCAATTTCTTTAGTTTCATAGCCCACATAGCTTGCTTTCAGGGTATACTCTCCTTTAGGCAATTCAAAAGAATAGTAACCATAAACATTAGTTGCCATTCCGTTTGAGGATTCATTTTTATCTACCACAGTGGCGCCTATCAAAACTTCACCCGATCCTGCTTCTTTTACATAACCGCTAACCGTATACTTTTGGGCATACAAAGGGGTGGACAATAAAAATAGTAGAATAAAGATTCTATTTTTCATAAGGTTAGATAGTAGGAATTTATATTGAGGGGAAAACGAAGCGTACTTACTTTTGTTAATGAATTCATGAAAACCTATTGATAGCTTTTATGAATGGAGAATATTTGGGACAAATAAAAACCGATGGAAATAAAAAATTAACCATCGGCATCAAATCAAGCTTTTCTTTGTTAAAAAATCCTATTCAGCTGACTGAACTTTTTCATCAATATATTTAACTGCCTGATTAATAGTTGACAACTTTTCGGCATCCATATCCGGAATCCTGATATTGAAATTTTGCTCGAATTCCATCACCAATTCTGCATAGTCCAATGAATCAATACCTAAGTCCTTAATGAAACTTGCATCAGCAGTTACTTCGGAACTCGCAATCCCTAACTTTTCGACTAATATGTTGGTAATGGTTTTTTGAATTTCTTCTTTTGGCATTTTAACTATTTTTTCCACAAATATAACTTTTTAAAGGGTAATCACTAAAATTTTAATACAAACTCCGTACCAACTCCTAACGTAGACTGAACTGAAATATTACCCTGATGTTTTCTCATTATTTCCTTAGACAAACTCAGACCAATTCCTGAACCATTTTTTTTAGTTGTGAAGAACGGAATAAATATTTTAGTCAAAGCTTCTGGTTCTATACCGGCACCATCATCTTTCACACTAATAACGACTCTTTTTTTGTTGTCTAGGTTGGAACTGACCCATATATTTTTTTCATCCCGCTCAGAATCGAAAGCTTCTGAAGCATTCTTTACTAAATTTATAATCACCTGTTCTACCAATTCCCTATCAATCGGAATTTCAGGAATTCTATCGTCCAATGACTTATGAACATTAATTGACTTCCCTTTCAATTCTTTGCTCATCAGTAGGCATATTCCCTCTAAAAGAACATTAATATTTTCATTTTTAAGTTTGGGGTTAGGTGTATGAGTCAAATTCCTAAACTCATTCAAAAACCTGATTAGACCCTCGCTTCTACTTTCGATGGTTTTAAGTGAATACATCAAGTCATCCATATCGTCTTTTTGGATAGGCACTTCTTCTGCACCATTCACCTTATAATCACTAAGCATTTCTCGGGTAGTACCGGTTAAAGATGAAATAGGTGTGACAGAATTCATGATTTCATGCGTTAAAACCCGGATTAAATTTCTCCAGGCTTCCATCTCTTTCTCATCTAACTCTGTTTGGATGTTTTGTAAAGAAACCAACTTAAAATGCTTGTCATGCAATTGGAGTTCAATGGCATAAACAGATAATTGCCTGCTTTCTTCCCCTATATTTACCTGAATTAATTTACTGCCTCCCGTTTTGAGTTCCCGAAAAGTCTCCACTAACTCCTCGCTTACTTTAGCCAATTGTTGGATATTATTGACTTGATATGAAGTGTTTAATAATTTTTTTGCCGCAAAATTATATAATTGAATATCACCCGATTTGTTGAAAGTGATAATGCCAATCCCCACATGTTGGACAATATTCCGGAAATATTGATACTCGGCTTCTTTTTCTTTTTGCCTGCTTTTTATCGCATTAATAATTGCAGAATATTGTTGCTTTAATTCTGCATTTTGCTCCTCTGGTTCAAAATCGATCTCATTATTCTTTAATTGCTCAAGAAAACGGTTTATAGAAATTTCATTAGCCGCTTGCTCTTTAAAAAAAGCCCTTGCCTGAACCACTATAAGCACTAGAAATACTATTCCTAAAAAAGTAGATTCATTATAAACCGTCACTATTGCCCAAACAAAAATTGTTAAGACTAACAATATCAGCCGAATTAAAAATCTTTTTAAAAGTGGGTTATTGAAGGTCATATTTACTTAATCTTCTATATAAAGAGGCTCTTGTCAGTCCTAGCTCATCGGCTGCTTTTGAAATATTACCTCCATGTATTTGAATCGCTTTTTGGATTGTTTGTTTTTCAACGTCCTCTAAATTAAAACTATCATCCATTGTTGAAGCTTGCGGTGAATTAACATTGCCGCCTTTAGATAAAAAGAAAAAGTCATCCGCCTCCAAAGTAGAACGGTCTGCCATAATCAAGGACCGCTCAATGGCGTGTTGCAATTCTCTAATATTGCCGGGCCACTGATATTTCTGCAAGAGCCTCAAGGCACTTTG
Source organism: Bacteroidota bacterium (assembly GCA_051747245.1). Lineage (GTDB taxonomy): Bacteria > Bacteroidota > Bacteroidia > Cytophagales > Cyclobacteriaceae > Marivirga. The sequence continues at coordinate 130,484 of JBNJFX010000002.1, read as the reverse complement.
GCTGATTTTCATATCGCCTTTTTTATATTTCTTGGCGTAAATACCCAGAAAATGATCCGCCAATAATGGAATATCTTCAATTCGCTCCCTTAAAGCTGGCAAGTGAATCTCAACAGTATTGATTCTATACAATAAATCCTGTCTGAACATGCCTTCATTCACCCTGGCATTTATATCCTCATTGGTTGCGCAAATTAAACGAGTATCAAATGGAATGGCTTCATTGCTTCCCAAACGGGTAACGGTCCTACTCTGCAGAACATTCAATAATTTTGCTTGAAGCGGGGCACTTAAATTCCCAATCTCATCTAAAAATATGGTGCCTTTATCTGCAATTTCAAATCTACCTGCCCTATCAATTTTAGCATCCGTGAAGGCTCCTTTTTTATGACCGAAGAGTTCACTCTCAAACAAGGAATCTGTTAATGCGCCCATATCCACACTCACAAAAGAATGATCTTTCCTAGTTGATTTCTTATGCAAAGCCCGGGCAATCAATTCTTTTCCCGTTCCGTTTTCCCCTAAAATCAAAACATTGGCATCAGTAGCCGCCACTTTATCGATTATGGTGAATACATTTTGCAATGCCCTACTCTCACCAATAATTGATTTGAATGGCGCATCAATGGATTCTTCTAATTGCTGTTTTTCTTGTTCCAGCCGACTGACTTGATTATAAGAATTTTTAAGTTGAGCAGCCGCATGAATGGTGGCCACAAATTTTTCATTTTGCCAAGGCTTCAATACAAAGTCAGTAGCTCCTTTTTTCAGTGCATTAACAGCAGTTTCCACATCACCAAAAGCCGTAATCAAAATCACCACTGCTTTGGGGTCCCTTTCTTTTATTTGCTCCAGCCAATACATTCCTTCTTTTCCACTGGTAGTATCCTGACTGAAATTCATATCCAAAAGAATTACGTCATAGCTCCCCTGGTTTAAAAGAAAGGGGATCTTGCGTGGGTCTTTTTCAATAATGACTTCTTTTACATGTTTTTTCAACAGCATTTTAGCTGCAAACAACACATCTTCATCATCATCTATAATTAATACTTTATTAATTTCTTTTTCCATTTTGCTTCAATTCTATGGTGAATAAGATAAAAACAATGCCAAAGCCTAAAATAGCTTTTGAGCTTACAATTTAATAAATTGAGTTGAAAAAGTGTTCGATTTCGTACGTAATTGTTACATAATCGTACAATTTTAGGATTTAAGTGAGAATATTTTTTCTTTAGGGAATGATAGTGGTAGCTTTGTAGTTTATAAAGCAAATTACAAAAGCAAAAATTATGTCAACAGCAAAAAAAGGCGACAAAGTAAAAGTTCACTACACAGGTAAATTATCAGACGGTACCGTATTTGATAGTTCTTTGGAAAGAGAACCAATTGAGTTCGAATTAGGTGCAGGACAGATGATTGCCGGTTTTGACAAAGCGGTAGATGGAATGGCAATTGGAGACAAGAAAAATGCCGACATCCCTAGCGCAGAAGCTTATGGTGACAAAAGAGATGATATGATGGTTCCGGTTCCTCACGATAAAGTTCCAGAGGAAATCAAACCAGAGGTGGGCATGCAATTATCAATGCAACAGCCTGATGGTCAAGCTTTACCTGTTTTAGTAGCAGAAGTAAATGACGACCATATTGTTTTGGATGCTAATCACCCATTAGCAGGAAAAGACTTAAGTTTCGAAATAGAATTAGTTGAAATCAGCTAATCAGTTTTAAAAATTTTATAATGAAAGCCCGGCAATTGTCGGGCTTTTTTTATACCCAATCTTTCACCTCACACTCCTCTTCAAAATCACCTTAGCAAATAGCTTTGGAAATAATCTTTTAAGCAATACGCCAAATCGTTCAGTTCCTCCGATAACCGTTTCCAGTTTATCTTTTTCAACGGCATTAATGATTCTTTTTGCACATTCTTGAGCGGACATTCCATTTGCTTGGGCATTATCCATTTCGCCAGTTGGTTTGCCATCTGAGCCTAATGCATTTACAGAAACATCAGTCTTAATAAAGCCAGGGCAAACTATGGTGACTTTTACATTATCATCATGCAATTCAGTTCTTAATGAATCGAAAAAACCGTGAAGTGCATGTTTGGCTGCCGCATAAGAAGAACGCCAAGGTGATCCGAATTTACCTACTAAGCTGCTGGTGACTACAAAATGCCCGGATTTCTGGTTGACCATATGCGGGGCTATTGCTTTGGTAAGTGCTATAGTGCCGAAATAATCAATTTCCATAATTTTCCTATCCACAGATAAGTCTGTTTCAAGTGCCATTCCTCTTTGGCTGATTCCTCCATTATTGAAAAGGATATCAATTCTTCCAAAATGAGCCAAAACTTCTGCTACTTTGGAATCGAATGTCTTGATATCAGCTAAATCTAGAGGAAGAATCATAATATTTTTTGGTTTGGAAGATTTGGCTCTCACCTCTTCCAAAAGTTCCTTCCTTCTGGCAGAAATCACCACTTTGGCTCCCTTATTAATGAGTTCGTACACAAGGGCTTCTCCTATTCCAGAACTGGCACCAGTCACCCAGGCAATTTTATCTTTTATTTTTGTCATAATTAGCTCAATTCATTATCTGATAAGCGAATTTACTTTTAATCTTAGCATTTTTTGAAAATCCTTAAGAATAATTTCCAGCCTGAAGAGTAGTTTTGAGGATAAATTCTAAAATCTTGTTACAAAAGCATCCGGAAAACGATCTGAAATTTTGGCTTTTAGCTTATCGGCTTTCCTTCTATTCCTATAATCTCCCAAAATTAAAGCATAAACTTTAGCCTCATTAAGTTCTTTCACTTCAATGTAAAGTTTCGCTCGGTAAGATTTCTTTATGTTTTCTGAAAGCTTTAACATATTGTCAAAGCCCTTAAAGCTCCCAACTTGAACACCAAATCCAGTTGGGTCTTTTCTTTTTACCTTCATTTGAAAATAGGATTCATTTTCAATATTTTGGTCTATCTGCACCGGTCTATTACTATTGGTCCTGCCATCTCCAGCATCAACCACCTCAATTTTCACTTCCGCCAAGCCCTGATTAATAAATTTCAATTTCTCGGCAGCTGAGCGAGATAAATCTATTATTCTACCATCAACATACGGCCCTCTATCATTAATCCTTACTTCTACAGATTCCTGATTATCCAAATTGGTTACCTTCACTATAGTTCCGAAAGGCAAACTTTTATGGGCAGCAGTCAATTTTTTATGCTTATATTTCTCTCCACTAGCGGTTTGCTTACCTTCAAATTTGTCAGCATAGTAAGAAGCTTGACCTTTTTGTATTTGAGCAAAAGTTATCCCAAGACTAAGAATAAATACCAGAAAAGTGAATATTATTTTTTTGAGCATTTTAGTTCTTTTTTTGTGTGCATGAATTTAATGTTTGTAAAACTATTTTCACAATAATATTTAATCGCTTATTTTGCCAAAGTATAGAAAAATAAAAAATTGATCTCAGAAAAAGGACTTTTACGCCTCACAATATTATTTGCGGTACTATGTTGGCTTTCGCTGGTATTGGCTGATTTATTTTTGCTTTTTGCTGAAATCAATGAAGCAAACGCAGGGATAACCAAAGAAATCCCACAGCTTTTACTATCGCTGTATATAATATTCATTTACTTCTTCTTCAAAATTAGAATTCAAAAGGCAGAAAGCATCAATTTTATTGATCTGCTGTGGCATGTTTTCTCTACTGGTCTGATTGTTTCTTTGGTTCAACTTACCGTAAGTTTATTTTTCTATTTGCTAAGTGATACCAAATTGATGCAAAACCCATTAATGGTGAATTTTTTCTACCATATTAATTTGGGTGCTATCATTATATTTTTGGTTTCTACATTTATTGTTTGGAAAAGGCTAATCCTTTATCAAAAAAACAAGCGACTATTAATTATTTGGCAAATTTTTGAATATTCGCTCTTAGCTTCACTACTCTACAGCTTTTTCCAAATTGGCTCACAGCAATGGTTGTTTAATGGTCTTTTGGGAATGTTCATTCTCTACGGATTAGTGTTATCCTTTAACTTAAAATGGATAGCCTATTTGAATTTCAAACAAAAATGGAGAAGCATATTATTACTGGCGCTGGTCATTTTATACCTCTATTATTTCATTAACAACCTTTTCAGTTTCTCTCAAGAATTCAATTTAATAATTGATTTACTAGATAATGTATTCATCCTAACCTTGGCAGGCTTTATTTTTATTTATGCATTAATCTCCATATTGGTAATACTATTCAACTTGCCAACCTCTTCCGTTTTTGAGCAAAAAATAAGCGAGGTTTTGAATTTTCAGCGTTTAAGCCAAACTATCCAAAAGGGAGACAGCGAAAATCAGGTTTATGAAGTTTTGTTAGAAAGTAGCAATAATGCGGTCTTTTCAACTAGCGCTTGGCTGGAAATATATGATGATGACGAACCTAATCATATTCTAAAATCAAATATCACCGATTTAAAAATAACTCAGGTTAGAAAAAGCATTCAAGATAATGGGATTTTTGCTTATCTCAATAAACAAAAAGCCAACAATTTTAAAAAGGAATTAAACCTCAATAAGCTTACCTCCAATCTCAATGACCCCGATTATGGATCGGTATTGGTAATGCCACTAATTATTCAAGATCGTCAAATTGGCTTATTGGTCGTCTTAAAAGATGTTTCTGATGGCTTTAATAAAGAAATGGTCAATATTATAAGCTCTTTCGTAAATCAAGCTTGTATTTCCATTGAAAATTTCGAATTATTATCGGAAGCCCTAAAAAATGAACGGTACAGAGAGGAATTAAAAATTGCTACTCGCGTTCAGAAAAGTTTGCTTCCTCATTCCTTAATTTCGGATAAAGAATTTGAAATGCATGCCTTTTATGAGTCGGCAGATGAGGTAGGGGGAGATTATTACGATTTCTTCAAAACTGCAGAGCATAAAACCGCTGTAATTATTGGTGATGTTTCGGGCAAAGGAACTTCAGCATCCTTCAATATGTCTCAAATGAAGGGCGTGTTCCACAGCTTGGTACAATTCGATTTAGACTCCAAAACATTTTTTACCAAAGCAAACCATGCATTAAGTCATTGTTTGGAAAAAACATCCTTTATAACAGCCGCCTATTACACGATCGACTCCAAGGAAAAAAGCATCAGTTTTTCAAGAGCAGGTCACTGCCCGGGGCTTTTCTACAATAAAAAAGAAAACAAAGCAGAGTATTTCCATAACAAAGGAATGGGATTGGGAATTGTGAGAAATGACAGTTTTAAAAAATTTATTGATATAAGTAAAATTCATTACAATAGTGGTGACATTCTTTTCTTATATACTGATGGAATAATTGAAGCCAAAAATAGTGAGGGTGAGGAGTTTGGATATGACAGATTAAGTAGCTATTTAGAACAAAATAGTGAGAAAAGCCCTAAAGAAATTCAGGACGGCTTAATCAAATGTTTATATGATTTTATAGATACAGAAAACTTAGAAGATGATTATACTGCTTTAATTATAAGGTTTTTATAACATAGCAGTCAACTTACTGAAAATAAGCACGTAATAAGATTTGTATGATTAACATAACAACAAATACTGAGGGAGAAGACCACATTATAATGGTGGAAGGCGATGTAGATGCCAGTTCTAGCATCCATTTGGATGAAGCTTTAACTGAACTGGCTAACGATGAGTCCGTAAAATTTATTTTAGTAGATGGAACGCAGCTAAATTATATCTCCTCAGCAGGATTGGGTGTATTTATGTCTTACATTGATGATTTTAAAAGCAAGAATATCAGAATGGTAATATATGGTTTAAGCGAAAAGGTACTGAATGTATTTCAAATATTGGGCTTAGATCAATTGATGACTATAGTAAGTGATAAGCAGGAAGCGAAGGAGAAGTTACATGAAGTTCAATCTTAAAGTATATTGCGAAAAAACACGCCTGAAAGATATTCGGAAGTTTATAACCGAAAAGTTGAAGGCTTATGTGCATGATGATTTGGAAATCAATCAAATGGTATTAGCTGTTGATGAAATCTGTGCCAACCTCATCATTCATTCCAATTATTGCAATGCCAATGAAGTCATCAATCTTGAAGTTTTCGTTGAAAAAGATGGTGTTACTTTTGAAATATCTGATGAGGGCGAAAAATTTGACGTTAATAATTATAAGGAACCATCCATACAGGAAGTAGTGCAAACCAAGAAAAAAGGCGGGATTGGCTTAATGTTGGTCAGGAGGATTATGGACAAGGTGGAGTTTACCAATAAAGCAGAAAAAAACACTTGTATATTGCATAAAAGCTTTAACCATAATTCAAAAAAATAATTAATTCACTTCTCAGATTGCCTTATATTTTCCTGTGTGAATCCATTTGCATAAATTGCCAACTAAAATTCACTTTAGCCAAATGCGGAACATCAAAGGTTTAATAATTCCACTTCTTTTTATATTCATAAGTTCTTGTAAGACCACTCAAAAATCGTCCACCTCTGAGGATACCCAACCCTTATTTACTATTGATTCAATGGCGGTTTATCCTGATGAATTTATTTACGCTTATGAAAAGAGCAATAAAAATAAAGGGGATATTGAGCCAGTTGAAGAATATCTAGATTTATACATCAACTTCAAATTAAAAGTTAAGGAAGCAAAGGAAGAAGGATTAGACACTACTCAAGCATATTTACAGGAGTTAAATGGCTATTTAGAAGAAATTAAAAAGCCATATCTCACCACAGAAAAAGTAAAAAAAGAATTGGTTATAGAAGCTTATGACCGATTGCAAAAAGAAATTAATGCAAGTCATATCCTGATTCGGGTAGATCAGGATGCAAAAGCAGAGGACACCTTAAAAGCATATCAAAAAATAAATGAAATAAAAAACAAATATGAAGCAGGGGAAAGTTTTGAAGCATTAGCTAGAAAATACTCAGAAGACCCATCGGCTCAAAGCAATAATGGATTATTAGGATGGTTCACCGCTTTTCAAATGGTATATCCTTTTGAATCTGCAGCCTATCAAACAAAAGTGGGCGAGGTTTCTTCTATTATTCGAACCCAGTTTGGATATCACATCATAAAAGTAAATGATGAAAGAGAAACATTGGGCAGAATTAAAGTAGCGCATATCATGAAGCGATTTCCACCACAGGCTTCAGCGGAAGATTCGGCTCAGACAGAAGAAGAAATAAGAGATATCTATGAAAAATTAAAAGAGAGTGAAAATTGGTTTATTCTAGCTACTAATGAATCTGAAGATTTAAGCACTAAGGATAAAGGTGGAAGCCTGCCTTGGTTTGGAGCTGGAAACTTACCGTCCACATTAGAATCAGCTGCTTTTGAATTAGATGAACAAGGGGACATCTCTAAACCTGTTAAAAGTCCTTATGGGTGGCATATTCTTAAATTAGAAGAAAAAAGAGGAGTTGGGAGCCTTAAAAGCATGGAGGATAATTTAAGCAGAAAGATTCAGCGCGACCAAAGATCTGAATTAAAGGAGGTAGAAGTCATTAAAAAATTAAAAGAGGAAAACAATTTCACTAAAAGACCCGAAGCTTACAGCCTATTAAAATCAAAAGAAAGTCCGAGCCCTGATGATTTTAAAAAGAAAGAATTGGGAATGACTCTTTTCACTATATCAGACAAAAACTATTCTATCAATGAATTTTTAAGCTCTTATGATTCAAGCAAAAAAATAAGCACAGAGCTAGAAGATTTTGAAAAATCTGAGCTTATTAAATATGAAGAAAACAATCTGGAAGTTAAATATCCAGAGTATAGATTATTAAGGCAGGAATATAAAGACGGCTTACTTCTATTTGAAATTATGAACCAAAAAGTATGGAGTAAAACCAGTGAAGATTCACTTGCACTGAAAAAATACTATAATGAGCATCGCACTCAATATATCAGCAATGAAAAAATAAAAGTGGCGCGTATTGTATTTTCTGACACTTCTATAATAAAGCCATTTAAAAAGCCAATAAAGGATAGCTATTTCCCGTTAACAGAGGAGTTGGAGTACGATAAATCGAAAAACACATTAAAACAACTTAACATAAATGATAGCAGCGAAAAAAGGGTTTTCATTAGTATAAAACTTCCAAAAAATATAAGTCAAAAAGACTCCATTGAACTATTTGAGGATTTAAATCAAACATTTAGCAATATGGAAGTCGTGAACCTTATCTATTCCGATGAAAATAAAATATATTTGCAATTGCTTTCGGAAGCAAATGAACTTTTAACTAGAAATATTGATAGTATTGAATCCGCTTCCACTGAAGTTATAGAGGTTTCTGAAAATTCGAAATGGAAAAATAAAAGTAAGGGAGATTATATTAAAAACGTCACTCAAAATGGAATGATAGAATTAATTTATTCTATAAAAAGATATCCTCCTCAGCAAAAAACTTTTGATGAAGCAAGAACAACGGTAATGGAAGACTATCAAGAACACTTAGAGGAAGAATGGCTTAAAAAGTTAAAAGGAAAGTACGAGATCAATGTAAATAAGGATATATTGAATAAAATAAAATCAGAAATTGAAGAATAAATATCTAAACATATCACTATTTCTAATTTTCTCTATCAGTTTTTGGGGTTGTGATTATATTAACCTTAAAAAATTTGAGGGCGAAGAGGAAGAAACAGAAGAAGAACAAATTCCTGTAGCAAAAGTGGGGTCTTCTGTCTTGTATCAAAAAGACCTTGCGGGAATAGTGGCTAAAGATATTAACCCAAAAGATAGCGCTAATTTAGTTAATCGCTATATTAATTCATGGCTTAAAAAGCAATTGTTAATATCCGAAGCAGCTGAAAAAATCAATTTTGACCAAGCAAGTATTGAACGAAAAGTATTAGATTATCGATATGCATTAATGGTGCATGAGTATAAAAAATATTATGTAGATAATAATTTAGATACTGCAGTTACTGATCAAGAAATTCAGGATTATTATGAAGGCAATAAAGATAATTTTGAATTAAAACAGAATATTATTAGAGGGTATTTTATAACCGTAACAAAAGATGCCCCTAAAATCAACCAACTAAAAAAGTTGATCAATTCAGACAAGCCTGAGGATTTAAAAGAGCTAAAATCATATTGTTTTCGTTTTGCTGAAACCTATTTTTTAGAAGATTCCGTTTGGGTAAATTTTGATGAAGCGATTAGAAACACCCCTTTTGTGGGCGTAACTAATAAAGTGGATTTTTTGAAATCCAATAAGTTTGTAGAAGATTCAAATGAAGATAACCTGTACTTTTTAAGAATAAAAGAATATAAAATATCAGATCAGATTTCTCCTTTGGAATTTGTAAGGAACGATATCAAACAAATAATTTTAAATAAAAGAAAAGTGGCTTTGGCCAATCAGTTAGAAGAGGAAGTTTTTGAAAATGCGAAGAGTTCAAATAAATATGAAATTTACAAACCATAATATCTTATCATTATTTACAGCCTTGGCTTTGGTTTTTGCGCCATTGTTAGTAAAAGCCCAGGAAGAAGTGCAAACAGTTGATAAAATCATTGCTAAAGTTGATAATTATATCATACTGGAATCTGATCTGGCTTTGGCTTACAAAGATCATTTATCACGAGGAGCTAGTCAAGGCCAAAGTAGCCGCTGCGAAGTCCTTGAAAACCTAATCATCAATAAATTAATGCTTGCAAAAGCAGAAATTGATTCTGTAACAGTTCCAGAAGCCCAGGTAGACGGTCAAGTGGAAAACAGAATGAAAATGATGGTGGAACAAATAGGCTCAGAAGAAAAAATCGAAGAATATTACGGTAAATCCTTGGATGAATTTAAAGTGGAGATAAGGGATGATGTGAAAGAGCAAATGATCATTGGGGAAATGCAAAAAACCATTACCCAAGATTTAGAAGTAACGCCCAATCAAGTTCAAAAATTCTTCGACAACATTCCAAGAGACAGCTTACCGTTCTATTCAACACAAGTTCAAGTTGGGCAAATTGTAAGGAAGCCTAAAATGAGCAAGGAAGCTAAAAACAGAATTAAGTCTCGATTAAATGGTTTAAGAGAAAGAATAATGGAAGGCGAAAATTTTGAAGATATTGCGCGCCTATATTCTCAAGAACCAGGAGCAAAGAAATCAGGTGGGAATATTGGATATTTTGAAAGAGGACAACTTGCCCCGGAATATGAAGCCACTGCTTTAAGGCTTAAGCCAGGAGAAATATCAAAGCCTGTAGAAACAGATTTCGGGTTTCACATAATTGAATTACTAGACAGAAGAGGAAATGAATTTCAAACCCGTCATATTCTAATATTACCAAAATTTACTCAAAAGGATATCAATAGATCTGTTCAGTTTTTAGATAGTATTAGGACATTGGTTTTAAAGGATAGTATTTCGTTTGAAAAAGCAGCAGCTGAACATTCCGATGACATGAACACTTCCTCAAGTGGTGGTTATTTTATTGAAAGTGAAGAAGGGGGCACTAAAATCTCGGTTGACGAATTAGACCCCAATATATTCTTTACTATTGATACAATGGAAGTTGGAAGCATTACCAAGCCATTGGTCTTCAAGCAGGAAGATCGCTCTGAAGCCGTAAGGATCATTTATTTTAAAGATAAAATAAAGCCACACCGAGCCGATATACGAAAGGATTACCAAAAAATTAAACAAGCGGCTTTGAATAAGAAAAGAAGTGAGAAATTAACAGAGTGGTTTAAAGACTCTAAATCGGAAGTTTTCATTATCCTTGATGATCATTATAAAAACTGCCAAATTCTTAACTGATAAATATGGAGAAATTTGAAAATGAAGTGGAAGCTGCAAATGCTTTACATGAAAAATTCGAAAGTTTAAAAAAAGAAATAGGCAAAGTTATAGTTGGCCAAGAAGATGTCATCCGATTGGTGATCAGTTCATTTTTCTGCCATTCCCACAGTCTTTTGGTGGGGGTTCCAGGTTTAGCAAAAACTTTGTTGATCAATACTGTGGCTTCTGCCATGAATTTAAAATTTAATCGTATTCAGTTTACGCCTGATTTAATGCCTTCTGACATTATTGGTGCTGAAACTTTGGATAAAGACCGTAACTTTAAATTTATCAAAGGCCCTATTTTTAATAATATTATTCTAGCAGACGAAATTAACAGGACTCCTCCTAAAACCCAGGCGGCACTGTTGGAATCCATGCAAGAAAAAAATGTTACGGTAGCAGGTGAAACTTATGCACTTCCAGATCCATTTTTTGTGTTGGCAACCCAAAACCCTATTGAACAAGAAGGTACTTACCCACTACCAGAGGCTCAATTAGACCGATTTATGTTCAATATCACTTTGGACTATCCTTCTTATGAAGATGAATTGGATATTGTAAAAACATCAGGACAAGAGCTTGAAAGCGTAAAGGCTGTAATGACTTCAGAGGAAATCCTTTATTTCCAGAAATTGGTCAACAAAGTTCCTGTTACGGATAATGTCATTGAGTTTGCTGTAAAATTAGTTCACAGTACGAGGCCTAATACTGAAAAAGCATTTAATATTACCAATGAATATTTGGAATGGGGAGCTGGGCCTAGAGCATCTCAGTTTTTAATTAAAGGTGCAAAATGCAATGCATTATTGAGCGGAAAGTATTCCCCTGACATAGAAGATGTGAAAGCTGTAGCGATTCCTGTCCTTCGCCATCGATTGGTTAAGAACTTCAAAGCCGATGCAGAAGGCATGAGCATAGAAAAAATCATAGAAGAGCTTATTTGGAAAGTGGAAGGGAAAGCTTAAAAATAAATCCCCCTCGTGAGATTTTCTGATTGACCAAAAAAAGGCTCCCATTTTTGGAAGCCTTTTAAAATTATCTATCTGATTTTTGCTTACAGACTAAGGTCTATATCTAAATCCAACTTAACTCCAGCACCTAATTCCACGCTGGATTCTTCAGCTACAACTTGTTGGAAGTTACCTTCTGCATCGAAAGAGGCAACTACTATATCATAATTACCAGATTGTAAAAATGCTAAATTATAATTACCAGCTCCGTCTACGTTTGCACTGGTAAGGGCATTAGCAAATACAAGTCCATCAGCATTTGCTTCTGTTTCACTTTCATCGTATTCGCCACCATTATATGCATAAACAACCAAATTCCCATCAACTTCGCCATTTACACTGCCTTCAATAGAGCCCACATCAGCGTCTTCTATTAATCTAAGTGTTGGCTTTAAAATAAATTGACCAGAATTTCCGGCTTTCACTACAGATTTTCTCACATCAAAATCAATGATAATGGAAGTTACTCCTCCATCAGGGATAGTAAAATCGCCTACTACCTTGTAGCCTGTTTGATTTCCACTAGGAATAAAAATTTCCTCCATGGATTCATCATCGAATTTTACATAATGAGCCGGGGTTTCACTTTCAGCATCAACTGATCCAGTAAGACCTAATCTTATTTGGTCATATAATCCACTAGTTAATTCTTTTTCATCCAAGAAGAAAGTTTCCCCTCCTTGAAGTTCGAGTAAATTAACAGCTTCCGGATTTTCGTATTCCTTAACGGTAGTCCAGCCTTCAGGGCCGAAAACTTCAACCTTAGAAATACTAATCACAACTTCCGCTACATTTTCTGCTTCTAAAGGACCATCAGTTAAATAAAAAGACGCCCTTCCGTTTCCGCTTTCAATTCGGTCGCAGCCATAAAAAAGTACTAAAGCTGCTAATCCAAAAATTTTCCACAAATGTTTCATCGTACTTACCTGTTTTTGTTTACAAATATATAACCGAAATTTGAGGAAATTATTTCATTAATCGATTAAAATAAAGTGTTTATCGACACTTATGTAATGTTTATAGATGTATTACAGTTTATAATGACCGGTGAACCCTTCTATTTAGCCAAAGCTTTAACAATTCTATCCTCTTGAATGACAACGTCTTTAATTAATAAATTCAGCTAATTATCACCAATTGTAAAATCTTTATCCTGGCTTAGTTCCACCTTGTATTCAAATTTCCATTTGTCTTTGTATTTTGAATTAAAAACTAAAATTTCACCTTTTTTATCGGGTAGTTCTAATTTAAAAGTGCCGTCCGATACATCAGGTACTGTACCAATTCTGTGACCAACTACACCTAGATTGGTATTGATGCCATTCTTATTGTTTTTTTTGAATGTAATATGCCCATGCATATAGGTTTTACCATCCCTTTCTACAAAATTATATTTGATAATAAAGTCCTTGTTTTGCGCTGTATGTTTGTACTCAGTTTGAAAAATGATTAGGCTAAATAAGATAATTAAGAATTTCATGTGTATATAATTGTTTTAAAGTTGCCACATGTAATAGTCAAAGTTCAAAAGCCTAGCTATCTAACCTACATTGACCTGTTATATTCATTTCGGTTGGTATGCAGGATTTATGACTATTTCATGGTTTTATATTTTTAAGTTTAAATAAATCGAAAGAAAGCTGACTATCATCCTTTTCATTATATTGATAACTGTTAAATAAATGCAGGCCATCCTCATTAATAAAAGTAATACCAAACGAGTATTTTTTAGCATTTATACTGCTTTTCCCAATTATTTCAAATTCTTTATTAAGGATAATAATGGAAGCATTTTCGCCTAATGTACTTCTATCGGCAAATTTATTAATGGGATTATATACGAATCGGTAATAAATTTCTCTCCACTTATCGTATTTTAATCCTGAATAAAATCCTTGTTCCGCCTGCATTCGAAAAGTTTTCTCATCATCATTATAAACCTCATCACTTAAGGGCTTTAAAGTTTTCATTTCAGAGGATCCAGCAAAGTGCTTTGACTTATTGCCTTTAGCATCTTTTACATAAACAAATTCATCATTGGGAAAACTCATGATAATCTTATCAGCATTCTCATTAAAGGTGGTTATTGCACTTCTGTAGCTGTGTTTATCCCAAAATCCCTCGTCATATTTATCGGATAAATTGTGTTTAGTACCAAAAGCTTTCCTTTCAACATCAAATTCAATCATGCCATAATCTGAGGAAGTGGCATTTTCCATGGGAGAAGGGTAAGTAGGCAAATATAGTGTTCCGTTATTGAAATATGGAGGATGAGTACCATTTGGATATGTATAATGCATATCCTCTAGTTGGAAATCAAATTGGTCAATATTATTTCCTGTAGAATCTACAAGATAAACATTCTGGGGTAATGGGTCAAACAGAAAAATAGAATCAAAATTATGCGTATAGGCATAGTTTATACTTTTGGGAACACTGTTAGATCCTTCAAATTCAAAATGAATTTCATTTGATAATTCTTGGGTTTCTAGATCATATATGGAAATGTATTTTCCTTGGGAGTGAAAAAATAACAAATATTGAGGGATATTGTCTGGATATACTTGTACCCCTTTGGTATAAGCAGTTTTGGTGTTGTCTAAATCAAACGTCAGTGTACCTGCAATTTCGAGTTCAAACTTAGTTTGTGGGTTTTCTGCTTTTTGATACGATTTTTGGCAGGATGAAATATGTATAGTTATTATAAGTATTAAAAAATAAAAAAGCTGGTTCTTTTTTTTTGGCATCTTATTCGGATTAAGAGTTTGTTAATATTGAATTGTTTGCTATCGAGTATTTTAAAGCTTAAATCTTATGGGTAAAGTAACTTTGGTTTTAATTTTTTGACCTCTTTGCAATCCGGGATTCCACTTCTTACACTTTTTGATAACTCTCAATGCCTCTTGATCGCAACCCCCACCTATTCCTTTTAAAATGTAAGATTCGGAAATTCTACCATTTTTATTGATGACTAAATTTACGTAAATTTCCCCCTCAATGCCTGCGTTGTACGCTTCTCTGGGATAATTAATATTTCTATATATTTTTTTAAATAATTTTTTGTCACCGCCTTTATAGGTAACTTTAACCTTTAATTTTTCATACGAATATTCGTTAGATTCAAGGTCATAAGATTTTCCATGATCAATCTGCCCGTTTGCATTATAGTACTCTGTGTAATGTAGTTCTCCATTTTTTCTCCATGATTGCCATTTGCCGACTTTAAGACCATTTTCAAGCTGTCCTTTAATTTTAATATTACTGTTATCATAATATTTGATATACTGACCATTGCCATTATATACTAAAGTATCACCTTCTTTATTAAACAGTTCTTTTATTTCATAATCTATACTATCATTTTCAAGTAGATAATTTCTTAACTCTTCGACTTGTCCATTTGAATAATATGTTCTCCTTAGTCCCTTAATTTCATCAAATACGTAAAATGCTTCAGTTTTGACATTTCCATTTTCATAATACCATCTAACTAAACCTTCTTCAAACTCAGCTTGAGGATCATGAAATAGCCCTTTCATTTGAATGGAATCAGAGATATAATAGTCTTCAATTTTATACAGGCTATCTGATCTCAAATAAAATATTTTTCTGTAGAAATTAGCATTCTCTTTGTCTTTAACTACTTCCCAATTTTCATTAAAGTAGATGATATTTTGACAAAAAGAAGTTCCTGTAAAAAAGAACATCGAAATAAAAAGTATGTATTTTTTCATGGTTAAGAGATACAGGTTATTAGGCTCTTTGTAGGTTTAAATATATCTAAAGTTAAATTTAGTTTTAAATATATCCAATTAATCATTTGTAGAGAGATGCTAAATAAAAAAGCCCCTCAGATTTCTCTGAGAGGCTTTCATTAAAATTTATGATTTATTGATTCTTACTTAGAATCTTTTTTATCATCATCATTTACTTCTTCATATTCCACATCATCTACTCCATCACCGCTTTCGCCTTGTGCTTGTTGCCCTGCGTCTCCGCCTGGCTGTCCTTCAGCTCCTCCGGCTTCTTGCTGTGCTTGGTAGATTTCCTGTGAAGCCGCTTGCCATGCAGTATTCAATCCTTCCATTGAGCTATCAATTGCTTCAACATCTTGGCTGCTATGCGCTTCTTTCAATTTAGCTAAAGCATCGTTGATGGCTGTTTTGTTGCCTTCAGAAAGCTTATCACCAAATTCTTTCATTTGCTTCTCAGTTTGGAATATTAAAGAGTCAGCTTGATTGATTTTGTCAATCTTCTCTTTCTCTTTCTTATCAGTTTCAGCATTTGCTTCCGCTTCTTTCTTCATCTTTTCGATTTCTTCCTCTGACAATCCAGAAGAGGCCTCGATTCTGATTTTTTGCTCTTTTCCTGTTCCTTTATCTTTGGCAGACACATTTAAGATACCATTGGCATCAATATCAAATGTCACCTCAATTTGAGGAACTCCTCTTGGTGCTGGTGGAATTCCATCTAAGTGGAACCTACCAATGGAACGGTTATCTTTTGCCATTGACCTTTCACCTTGTAATACGTGGATTTCCACAGAAGGCTGATTGTCTGAGGCCGTACTGAATGTTTCTGACTTCTTGGAAGGAATTGTAGTATTCGCTTCAATCAATTTAGTCATTACACCACCCATGGTCTCGATACCTAATGATAATGGCGTTACATCCAATAAAAGAACGTCTTTTACTTCACCAGTTAATACACCACCTTGAATTGCAGCACCAATTGCCACAACCTCATCAGGGTTAACACCTTTAGATGGTTTCTTACCGAAGAATTTCTCTACTTCTTCCTGTATTCTTGGGATACGTGTTGAACCACCTACCAAGATTACTTCATCAATTTCAGAATTTGACAAACCAGCATCTTCTAAAGCTTTCTTAACCGGAGCCATTGATCTTTTCACTAAGTCGTCAGATAATTGCTCGAATTTTGAACGGCTTAACTTCCTTACCAAGTGCTTTGGCACGCCATCAACTGGCATGATATAAGGTAAGTTCACCTCAGTTTCAGTAGAACTTGACAATTCAATTTTAGCTTTCTCAGCAGCTTCTTTCAATCTTTGCAATGCCATTGGGTCTTGCTTCAAGTCAACGCCTTGCTCATTTTTGAATTCTTCTGCCAACCAGTTAATGATTACTTGATCGAAGTCATCACCACCTAAGTGTACATCACCATTAGTAGATTTTACTTCAAAAACACCATCACCTAATTCAAGGATAGAGATATCAAAAGTACCACCACCTAAATCGTAAACGGCAATATTTTGATCTTTATCTCTTTTATCTAATCCGTAAGCCAATGCAGCTGCAGTTGGCTCATTGATAATTCTTTTTACTTCTAATCCTGCAATTTGTCCAGCTTCTTTTGTTGCCTGACGCTCTGCATCATTAAAGTAAGCAGGAACAGTAATAACAGCTTCTGTTACTTCTTGTCCTAAGTAATCTTCTGCAGTTGACTTCATTTTTTGAAGGATCATTGCAGATAATTCCTGAGGAGTGTAATTTCTATCTCCTACTTTAACTCTAACTGTATCGTTATTCCCAGATTCTACTTTGTAAGAAGCAATTTTTTTCTCTTCTGAAACCTCAGAAAACTTCTTACCCATAAATCTTTTTACTGATGCAATTGTATTGGCAGGATTGGTAATAGCTTGACGTTTTGCAGGATCCCCTACTTTTCGTTCGCCTTTCCCTTCATCCAAAAACGCTACAATTGAAGGAGTAGTTCTTCTACCCTCACTGTTGGGGATGACAACGGGCTCATTACCCTCCATTACCGCCACACAGGAGTTGGTAGTACCTAAGTCAATTCCAATAATTTTTCCCATGATCTATTTTATTTTTCTAATTCTAAATTCTTTTTTCACATCAAGTAACAATGGATGTGCCAATAGGAAATAGGCTCATTTTATCTGACATTATGACATTTGTAAAAAGATTTCATGGGAATTCGGCAGATTTTATAGTCAATTGAAATTCAAAAACCTTTATTTTGTCATTCTATCCTAAGATTAGAAAATGATCCAAAAAGACCATGAACATATCCAAAACGCCAAACATGACTTGCAAGTCGTTTTGATAGCCGAAAATATTCGTACCCCGGAAAATGCAGGAATGATAATGCGTTTATCCGAAGCTTTTGGAGTTGAAAAGATCTATTTCGTTGGGGAATATTCTATTGATCTGACAACCAAAGTAAAGAGGGCATCACGAAATACATACAAAACAATGGATTATGATTTCGAAACAGATGGCATAAAGCAAATTGAAAAGCTAATAAAATCAGGATACCACTCAATGGCTTTGGAGATTACAGAAAGCAGTAAACCCATTCAAAATTTAAGAATGGAAGATCAAAAAAAAATTGTGTTAATTGTTGGTTCAGAACGGCAGGGCATATCAGAAGACTTGCTGAATCTTTGTGATAGCCATTTTCACATCCCTTTGTTTGGAAATAATTCATCTATAAATGTAGTGAATGCATTATCCATAGGGCTATTCAAGATTATAGAAGCAGGAATAGATGAGGTTTAAAAATGAAAAAGCCATTCGCATATTAATACGAATGGCTCCATCATTATGAAAAACAATCTACTTTTAACCGTTAGATTTTGCTTGTACTACAGTATCAACTTTTTTTCTGAATTCTTCATCTTGTTGATACGCCATCATGATTTGTTGGTACTTCTGCTCATCAATATCATGCTGTCCCAAAACTTCTTTCATTTTAGCTTGGGTTTCTTGGTTGTTAGCCATGATTTCTTGAGCTGCTGCATTAAATTTCTCCATTTCTTCAGGGCTAGCTTCTTCATCAGACTGGCCTTGCTGAATTGCAACGATTTCATTAAACCTATCCATCTCTAAATCATTTTTTTCAATGATTCCCATAGCTTTCTTTTCAGCTTCCTGCTGAACTTTGGTTACATCCAAATTCGCCTCTACAAATGTCTCAATTTCCTTATCGCTATAATCTGTTTTCACTTCTTGCTGCTGTTGCTGCGGCATTGGCATTTGCTGTTGAGCAAATGCTACTATTGCAAACATTGACATTATAGCGGTTGCAAAAATTCTTCTTTTCATCATTTTATGGTTTTGTTTAAATATATTTTTACACCCTTATCAACGAAGTAGTGGCGTATTGTTGCCTTGATTTATAATATTTTTGAAAGTTCTTTATATTCTGAAATATAATGTTGGAATACTGAAATATAACAGCTTAATTCAGCTAAAATGCACAATCTTCCGGAAGTGGATTCTTTTCCTCCAAGTCTAATGCAAAATCATCTGGTGTTTCTTTGGCTTCAAATCCATTTTTAATCGAACCATAAAATATCTTTCCGCCATATCCTGAGTTATTCATATGAGCTCTAACCCAAACATTCTCATTTTCAGCAATTTCAACAAGTCCTCCACTCCTTGAAAAAGGCTGTTCATCTACATGGCTATGCAATAAAACTCTTCTGTAAATTAATTTTTCATCTTCACTTACAACTTCCCACCAATCTGCATATTGGTCACATCCAGTATCTGGACTTTTGATGGTAACATTAAAATTATAAGCATTTCCACTTTGAGTGACAGAAACTGCAGTTACATCTGCAAATTCAACAGCATCATGCGAGTTTCCATTTTCATCTAATGGTTCTTCATCAGTTGAAGCACATTGAATAAGTAAAAGAGGTATGAATATGAACCAAATTAAATGTTTCATAATCTTAAAGATTATTTTTAAATCATCTAAAAGTTAGGAAAATATGTTGGTGCATCTAAATATGTCAACTTAATTAAGGTGAAATGTCAGTAAAGAAACAATTTTAGGTTTCCGACTCAAGAATCCATTTAGGTGTCTCAGGAGCCTGATATTGCTCCATTTTAATTAATAATTCCTCAATACTATTATCACTCAAAAGCATCTCTCTGTTTATATCCTTCAAAAAGTCTTGCTCCGTCATTTGAGAAAGCATATCCAAAAGTGGCTGATAGAAATTTTCCATATTTAATAAGCCAACTGGTTTTTTATGTAAGCCCAATTGTCCCCATGTCAGGATTTCAAAAAGTTCTTCCATAGTGCCAAATCCGCCTGGCAGTGCTATAAAACCATCTGCCAATTCATGCATTTTAAGTTTTCTTTCATGCATGGAACCGACCACTATCATTTCTGTCAATTCATTATGGGCGACTTCTTTTGTTTGCAAAAAATCAGGTATGACGCCAATTACTTCTCCCTTTTCGCTTAATGCTCCATCTGCCACTGCACCCATTAAACCGATTTTTGCCCCTCCGTAAACAAGCCCTATATTTTTTTGAGCTAAAATTCTGCCTAAAAGAAATGCTTCTTCTCTGTATTTTCCGTTTTTACCTGCGCTTGAACCACAGAATATTGTTATTCTCTTCATACCTCATGATAACTTAATTTTAAGTCATATCAAATGATTTTCTGTTGCTTTCCATAATCCAGAAGCGCATGAAAAGGATCACCTTTCAAATTTAACAATTGGGCAAATGCAGGTTCTGTTTTAATTCCCGATTCCTTTAAACGGATAATCTCTTTTCTGAACTCTTCACCTCTATTAATTAAGACCTCATGTTCAATCAGCATGTGCTGAAAAGCTATTTGCTGATTGGAAGGCATGTTTTGTGCAAATATTTCTACTGGAAAATTGTCCATCTTAAATCGGACGATTATCGTGGATTCACCCTGAAATATTCTTTCTACTATTGAAAATTGGGAATAAGTACTAAAATGTTTCTGGATTTCTTCTTTAAACACCTCTTTATCTTCGAATGAGCAAACTATATCTAAATCACTATCCTTTATGGCTATGTCAATCGGAATAGTTCCTACTAGAATAGGTTGGAAATTTGTCAACTTTTCCATGACTTCATTTTCAGTCAAAACTTTATGAGCTCCTTTTTGAAGCTGGCTTCCCTTTTCTAGATAGTCAATAGACTTAAAATTCATTTTTGTTGTTTTTGTTTAACACTTTGAAATTTTGTTAAATACATAAAACAATTTTTAATATTGTTGTTTTTATTTAACAATTAGTATATTTGTAATATTGAATAAACATAATCCAAATGGATAGGATAATAAAGCACTTTCAGAAAAAATTAAAATCCAACATCCCTGAATTTAAGCGGTATTTATATAATGAAATTGATTGGAACCAGCGACTAATCTTAATTTTAGGACATAGAGGAGCAGGGAAAACTACGCTCCTATTACAAAAGGTGATGGAACAACCTCAAAATTCCATCTATTTTAGTTTGGATGACTTTTATTTTGAGGAAAACCGATTAATCATTCTATTAGAATCCCTCTATGAAAAAGGGTATAGAAATTTCTACTTAGACGAAGTTCATCGTTATGAATATTGGTCAAAAGACATTAAAATGGCTTATGACCAATTGGACGATGCTCACTTCTATATCACTGGTTCGTCCATTTTAGAAATTGATAAAGCACAGGCAGATTTATCCAGAAGAGCAAGTGTATTTCATTTATCAGGTTTGTCATTTAGAGAATTCCTAAAACTAGAGTACAAACAGGATTTTGAAACTTATACTTTAAAAGAACTCATTAAGAATCATCAGGAAATTAGTACACAAATAACTGACAGCATCAATATCCTACCTGCTTTCAATAAATATCTAGAGTTTGGATACTTTCCATTCTATAAGGAGGACAAACAAACTTATAAATCCAGATTACAAGAAATAGTGAGGGCAGTAATAGAAATGGATATCGCACCTAATGAAGATATCTCTTATAGCAGTTTAAGGAAGATGGAAAAATTGCTGTTTATTATCAGTCAGATCGTGCCATTTACTCCAAATATTTCTGAACTGGCTATAAAGCTGGATACTTCCAGAAACAGCGTTTTGAAAATGCTGGATTTACTGGCAAAAGCAGACATACTACTCTTATTAAAAAAGGAGGTAAAAGGTATGAGTTTTTTGCAAAAGCCTGAAAAGGTCTATTTAAATAATACCAATTTAGCTTTTTCCTTCACCGACCAACCAAATCCAGGAAATCTAAGAGAAACATTTTTCCTAAATCAATTAAGTGTAAAGCATGCAGTAAGCTCTCCAAAATTTGGTGACTTCATGGTGGATGAACAATATATTTTTGAAATAGGCGGACCTAATAAAACCAGCAAACAAATAAAAGGAGTGCCAAATTCGTATATAGCAGCAGATAAAATCAAATTTGGGACAGATAAAACTATCCCGTTGTGGTTGTTTGGTTTTTTGTATTGAAGTTTTACAAAAAATATTTATTCATATAAAAGGTATTCAATCTTTTTGAAAAAAATGATTTATGAACCATTGAAAAATCTCTTATTAAAGCATCCTATTATCAATTATCTTACTACTAGGTTAGATATTATCTTGAATACCAATTTTCTAAATTTAAATTGTTGAGATTTTTAAAATCTTTTAAGTTATCAGTTACAAGCGTCAGTTGATTTTCTATGGCCGTCACACCAATTAATAAATCAAATTCATCATGCATTGGTGTTCCGTTTTTTCTTAATCTCACTTTTTCTTCTGCATACCTTTTAGCGCATCCATAAATAGGGACTATTGATAATCCTTGTATAAATCTATCGACTGCTTTATGAGATTTTTTTGGATTTCTGCTATTCTCAGCACCAAACTTCAATTCAAAAACAGTGATTTCCGATATATAACAATTATCAAGTCCTTTATCTTCAATAATGATTTTATGGTCAAGCAAACCACGCAAAAAGAATATGCATATATTTGTATCAATTAAATATTGCATTGCTAAAAATTCAAATCCTTATCTCTAAAATTTCTACTCTCCCGTATTTCCTTTATTAACTCATCCGC
Source organism: Bacteroidota bacterium (assembly GCA_051747245.1). Taxonomy (GTDB): domain Bacteria; phylum Bacteroidota; class Bacteroidia; order Cytophagales; family Cyclobacteriaceae; genus Marivirga. Next base: position 107,804 of record JBNJFX010000002.1, on the reverse strand, counting down.
AGATTTATCAGTATCAAAAGCCCCAAAAGATTTAAGAAACTCAGTTTCCTTTGATTTCTTTTCTTTCTTTAAAGATTTGGTAAGTCTTTCGATCAGTTCAATTTTAGTTAATGGACTTAAACCTTCAAATAACTTTGAATAGGCTTCAATTATATGTCGATCAGTTAAAGTCATTTTTTATTTCAAATATAACATTTTTTTAGAAACCGTTATTTTAACCTATAGCGAAGGACTTTTCTTTGAGTTAAATAAATATAACCAATTTCATTAACTGTAGCTTTCAAACAACATCCTCTCTCCTACTCCTACCTCAATTATATTCCCCTTATCATAAACTTTCTGACCATTTACAAAAGTGCTCTCAATAGATGACTGGAATGTATGTCCTTCAAAAGGAGACCAACCGCATTTGGCTAAGATATTTTCTTTAGTCACTGAATATTCCTTTTCTAAATCTACCAAAACACAATCTGCATGATAACCTTCTCGGATATAGCCACGATCTTCTATTCTGAATAAAGTCGCTACATTATGAGATGCTTTTTGAGCAATTTTTTCCAAACTGATTTTTCCTTGTTTGTAAAAATCCAAAAGGGCTAAAAGACTGTGTTGTGCCAAAGGCCCACCAGATGGGGCAGAAAAATATTTATTCTGCTTTTCCTCCAAAGTGTGTGGCGCATGATCAGTAGCAATCACATCAATTTTATCATCCAGCATAGCTTGGAAAATAGTGTCTCTATCCTGTGCAGTCTTTACAGCCGGATTCCATTTAATCAGAGTCCCTTTTTCCTTATAATCAGCATCAGAAAACCATAAATGATGAATACAAGCTTCTGCAGTGATTTTTTTCTGCTCTAATGGAATTGAATTATCAAATAACTCGGTTTCTTTTCCAGTAGAAATATGTAAAACATGAAGTCTAGAACCATGCTCTTTTGCCAACTTCACAGCCAAAGAAGAAGATAAATAACAAGCCTCTTCAGAACGTATTTTTGGGTGCATTTCTATGGGGACATCCTCTCCGTATTCTTTTTTGAATTTTTCTGTATTGGCTCTGATAGTAGCTTCATCTTCACAATGTGTGGCAATCAACATAGGAACTTTAGAAAAAATATTATTGAGGGTTTGCTCATTATCTACTAGCATGTTTCCAGTTGAACTTCCCATAAAAACTTTCACCCCGCATACTTTCCTTGGGTCTGTTTTTAAAACTTCCTCAATATTATCATTGCTTGCTCCCATAAAAAATGAGTAATTGGCAATGGAGTTTTTAGCTGCAATTTGATATTTATCTTCCAATAATTCCTGAGTCAAAGCATTAGGAACTGTATTGGGCATTTCCATAAAGGAAGTAATACCTCCTGCCACTGCTGCTCTTGATTCCGTAAAAATATTAGCTTTGTGTGTTAAACCTGGTTCCCGAAAATGCACCTGATCGTCAATTAAGCCTGGAAAAAGATATTTTCCATTAGCATCAATTACTTCATCTGCCTCCTCAGCATTGATGTTGGAAGCAATTTTTTCGAAGCGACCGTTTTTCATCAGCACATCTAAGGGCTGAATTCGCCCTTCATTTACTATATTTGCATTGACAATCAGAGTGGTTTTCATATTTCAGTTAATTTTTTCCTAAAGAACAGACTTCATGTCGCAAGTTACCGCATCCTTTCAAGATTTTAAACTCAACAAACAATTATTCAACGCAATTGATGATTTGGGTTATCAAAAACCGTCTGAAATACAAGTTAAAGCCATTCCACGGATTTTAAATGGGCATGATGTAGTGGGCATAGCTCAAACAGGAACGGGGAAAACGGCTGCTTTTGTGTTACCTATTTTGATGAAATTGAAATATGCGCAAGGTCATGACCCAAGAGGATTGATATTGGCCCCTACCCGTGAATTGGCTATGCAGGTTTATGAAAATATTTTGGAATTAGGAAAATATACTGATTTGCGAACCGTCTGCCTATACGGTGGGATTGGCCCGAAAAAACAAGCAGAGGAAGTTGCCCAAGGATGTGATATTATTGTAGCTACTCCGGGAAGATTATTGGATATTTACAATGCAGGCGTTCTGAAAACCAAACTAATTAAAATCTTTGTGTTGGATGAAGCAGACCGTATGATGGATATGGGATTTATGCCTCAAATTCGTAAAGTGTTGGAATTATTGCCAATGAAAAAGCAAAACCTGTTTTTCTCCGCCACTTTTCCTGAAAAGGTTGAAAAATACGCTTACGAATTTACCGACTTCCCTGAAAAAGTAGAAGTTACACCTGAAAATATGACTGCAGAATTAATTGAGCAGTCTATGTATCATGTACCGAATTTCCTCACTAAAATTAATCTGCTAAAATATCTACTAGACAAAGATGAATTCAGCAAAGTATTGGTTTTTGTCAGGACTCGAACCAACGCCAATAATGTATTTAATTTTGTGGAAAGGAAAATCACAAAAGATTCTCGGGTAATCCACGCCAATAAAGCACAATCTACCCGCATTAATGCCATCAAAGATTTTAAAGAGGGAAATATAAAAGTATTAGTTAGCACAGATGTGAGTGCGAGGGGAATTGATGTGGATGAAATCAGTCATGTGATCAATTTTGAAGTGCCCAATAAATACGAGGAATATGTGCACAGAATTGGGAGAACTGGTAGAGCAGAACATCATGGCATAGCCATCAGTTTTGTGGATCCGTCTGATTTGTATCATATTGAAAAAATTGAAGAACTAATCAGCCAAAAAATCACCGTTAAACAGCTTCCTAAAGAAGTGGAATTAATGGAAACCATGCCTAAGGAAAAGAAAGATATGGCATTGGAAATCGACCGACAGAAGCATTTAGATAATCCTGACTTTAAAGGAGCCTTTCATGAGAAGAAAAAGAAAAACCTTAGCGGAAAGGCAAGGGATAAAGCTTTTGGCAAAAGACCTAAGGATAAGCGGAGGAAGAAGTAAGTGTAGAGGTTTTTAAGTTTTGAAGTGAAAAGGTGTAGGAAGTTAGCAGATTTAACAGGAAATACATTGAAGAAATAAAGTTGAAACAATTGGAAATAAGTTGAAATACAATAGAATTTTAGCTCTGAATTTAGAAAAGAACTTTTGTCAATTGGCTATTGTCAACTGTCTATTTGGTTAGCATTTGAAATAAAAAAAGAACAAAATACAAAGTCTTGAATCGTGATTCTTAATTCTTGAATCTTCAAAAAATGAGTAAGTGGAAAACATTATTTACTGAATATAAATACATCTTAAGCTTAGGTTTTGTTTTTGCCTATTTTTCCAGTTTTGGGCAGACTTTTCTGATCTCGCTTTATGTGCCTGATATTGAAAGTTGGTTAGGCTTGAACAACACTACAATGGGTAGTTTGTATGCCGGAGCCACAGTAGCTTCTGCTTTTACTTTACCTACTTTGGGCAGTTTGTTTGACCGCATGAAGCTAGGCAATTATATGGCTATGATTTTGATCGGTTTAATGACTGCCCTCTTGGTTTTATCTTTTTCCATGCATATTATCATGGTTTTTGTGGGGCTTTATATGTTAAGGCTTTTCGGACAAGGATTGATGAGCCATACAGCAGTTTCCACCATGTCTCGATATTTTGACACCAATAGAGGGAAAGCCATTGGAATAGCCACTACTGGGCATCCATTCGGTGAAGCCACCATGCCAGTTTTAATCACATTAATAATAGGGTGGTTGGGCTGGAGAGGATCCTTACAGTTGAATGCGGTATTTGTTCTGATTGTTATAATGCCTTTGGTTTATTGGCTATACAGCAAAAAGAAAAAAGAGCAAACACAATCAGAACCAGAAATTGATTTAGGAAAGAGCAAAGCAAGTGCCTGGAAAATAATCAGTCACAAAGCTTTTCTAATCATTGCGCCAGCAGTTTTTGTATTAGGATTTACCAATACGGCTATTTTCTTTTTTCAATTGAAATTAGGAGCTGCCAAAGGCTGGAGTGCTACTTGGGTTTCTTCCTCATTAGCCGCTTTTGCAGGGGCCAGTGCCTTAGGAATGTTTATAGCAGGCCCTTATATTGATAAATTGACTGCAAAAAAACTATTCCCTTTCGTTCTCATTCCTTATATCATTGGAGTTTTGACATTATTATTGAGCGATGCTGCTATTATCTATCCTTTATCTTTGGCATTGATGGGCTTTGCCTATGGCTTTGGCTCTACTGTTAAAAATGCGCTTTTTGTAGAGATTTTTGGGGCTGATATCATCGGAAAAGTCAGAAGTCTGTTTGTGACAGTAATGGTTTTAAGTACCGCTTTGGGACCTTTATTTTTTGGGGTTTTGGTAGATGCCGGATATACTTTTAATGAAGTTTTTCTACGTAATGCAATTGGGATTGCTGTGGTGATTTTGTGGAGTTTTAGGATTAGGAGGTTGTAAGTCTTACATTTTAATGAAAAGAACAAAATATTGATTGGTTCGACTGCAAATAGTCAAGAGCACAATTTACCAAGCTAAATCAAATCACTAAATACTGCCAATCATAGCACATCAATAATCTCGTGTTATTCCGCTGATTTTACATGATAAATATTAATCTAGTCATAGATTCTAGGTTCAAATCAAAGTTTACTCTTGAATTTTGATTTCCGAATCATTTTTTTATGTTCCATTACTGTAAATAAAGTTTTCGAAATCAAAGATTTTAAGCTATGATCAACTTTTTACATTTAAAAAATCCGATTTTCTTAATTCTGATATTTATTACGATTTCATCTACTTTCTTAAATAAAGCCAATTCACAAGATGCTAAACAAGAATTTAAAGATTTATTAAAGGAAGAAACGGAGGGCTTTAAACTACTAGGGCAAGAATTTATAGATAATAAATCAGCTGAGTATTTCTTAAAATCCACCTATAAATATGAAAAGAATGGGAATGAAATAGAAATACCAGTACTAATGGAATACCCTGACAAATCAAATTTAAAAGAAGCTGGAGTTAGCGAACCTGCTTCCATTCATGATATTTATTATGGTTTAAATGCTGAAGCTTTAGAAGGAAATCTTAATGTAAATGAATTGAACGGTTTAAGATATAAAATTGAAGAACTAGCAAAGAAGGAATACTTTTTAAAGTGGCAGATTCAATATGGTGATATTATAAAAGATCTACCAGTATTATCTCAATTCCCATTAGCCTTGGAAAACTTCAATGTTGAAGATATATCAATATACCAAGGGCTATCGTCTAGAAGCCTTAGCAACACCGTTAACTATTACAGCCCTGAACTTGATAAGTCAGTAGAGGTAAAAATTGACCACGGCTTGAAGGCTAGATTAAATTTTGATGATTGTGATAAATCCTCTTCATTTTCGGTAAATGGTAATGATTTTATCGTAGAAAAAAACACAAGCAGAAGAAACAATACTAATCTAATATTAAAATATTATCAAAATGAAATTTTGGTGACTGTTAGAAGTGATGCTGAGAAAAGTCGAGATGTAGAGGCTGAATTAGAGGAGTTAAAACCTCTATTAGAAGAATTAGATATGGAAGCCATGAAGGAATTTGAATTCCCTTCAGTTCAACAAGCTTTCGAGCATGTGCCTTCAGTACCACTAGATAAGGATGTTTTTAGAGATGTTATCACCATTACAAATGAAGAATTTAAATTGGATAAGGTTACTACTCGAGAAGATAAAATGATTGTGACCTATCATATTTTAACTAAGGAGGAACAACCTAACTTTAAAATTCACCTTGCTTATGGTGATTTCGGAAAGGAAATCCAAGGCGGTAGGATGCAATTGTACGGAATAAAGCGATTCACCGTATATGAAGAATTTGAATGTAGTCAAGCTGACACAAAAAGAGGGGGAAATCTAAACATGATAAACAACACTTTTTCATTTGACAAAGAAAAAATTTCCAGATGGGAAAAAGAAAATATAGATTTTTCCAAAGTCAATTCGCTAGCAGATAAAGCTCCTGTTCAAGTTGGTGATTTCAAACTTGTAAAATTTAATCCTGACATGAATGACCCTGAAGCCAAAATCGCTTATAAAAATAACAAGGGTGAAGAAATTAATATGGCTTTTACTTATGGTGATGATGCGATAAAGGAATATCTTCAATTCCAATTGGTAACTTTTAATAAAAATGAAGAGGTACAAAGCGGACAATTAAGCGTCAATAATTTTAACTATAATTATATGGTTAAAGGAGATGACCTGATTGCCTATATATTTAAAGACAATCTATTAATTGGCTTTTACATCGATAGTGACGGAAAATCAATAAAAAAATCCAAGGCAACTTTAAAATCATTTTTGAAAGAATTTGAAATTGAGGAAATATTAAACTGGGAGCGCCCAAAAGATTATGAAATTACAATCCCAAGTAAAACTAAAGATGGGGTTGAAATCTGTTTGGACACAGAATGTATGGAAGAAAAATTATCTAATTGCAGTCCTGCAGCATTTGGAGGACCATTAAACCGTAGGCTAAGTGTAATCTATCAAATTGAAGAATCAGAAGGAGATCAGTGCAAACTCTCCATGGTTTATGACCGTAATCCAAATGAAGATTGGGAAGGAAAACCGTTATATTTCTCCATACCTAAAAACGGAAATTTTGATCAGGAAGTAATTCAAAAAGTTTCAGATTGTTTAGAAGGAAAAAGTAATGATTGTTCTGGCCCTTTACTAGATGAAATTGAAAATTGAGTAAATAATTATAAATTTCTATTTTAAAAACCAATTATAAATCTGGTGAGTATTTCGATTTTACTCCCCAGATTTATATCAATAATTATTAAAAACCATTATTCTTTCAAGGTGTCTTCAAATAGCTCAAAAATCCTTCTGTATTCATCCGTCCAACTACTTGGCTCAACAAAACCATGGCTTTCGACTGGGTAAAGGGCCATTTCCCAATTTTCTTTTCCTAATTCTATCAGTCTTTGGGATAATCTGACCACATCTTGGAAATGCACATTGGTGTCCACCATTCCGTGGCAGATCAAGAGATTACCTTCTAAACCTTCTGCAAAATAAATCGGGGAACTTCTTTCATAGGCGATCGGATCTTCCACAGGTGTATTTAGAATATTGCTTGTATATCCATGGTTATAATGCGCCCAATCTGTTACCGAGCGCAATGCTGCTCCAGATTTGAAAGACTCCGCTTCATTGAAAAGTGCCATTAAAGTGATAAAACCTCCATAAGAACCACCATAAATCCCAATATTGTCCTTATCCACTCCTAATTCATTTACCAAATAGTTGGCTCCATCAACTTGGTCGCTTAAATCTTTGCCTCCCATGTGGCGATAGATTCCTGTTCTCCAATCTCTGCCATAACCAGCACTTCCTCTGTAATCTATGTCCAAAACGGTATAGCCATTTTCCACCAATAAATTATGGAACATATATTCCCTGAAATAAGAACTCCACCATTGGTGTGCATTTTGTAAATAGCCAGCACCATGTACAAAAATCACAGCTGGTTTACCATTGCTACCACCTTCAGGTTGATAAAGACGGGCATGAACTTCAGCCCCATCTTCCGCCTCAAAAGCGATGTATTCAGGCGTTCTCCAATCATAAGATTGAAATTCATCAGTAATGGATTTGGTAATTCTTTCAGCTTCTGAATTGGTCTGATTATCCATTACATATAATTCCCAAGGCTGGGTAGCTGTACTTTTTCTTAAGGCAATTTTACTTTCATCTGGAGAAAGGGCATATTCCATTCCGCCTTTATCAGCAGTCAATTGCTCCATTTTTCCTCCAGCTACTGGCATTTTATATAAATTTCGAATGCCAGGGCTTTCTGGATTAGCCAAGAAATAAAAGTGATTTTTATCATTGGATAAATTCACATCATAAATTTCAAATTCACCTTTAGTCAATTGTTTCTTTTTCTTTTTGGTTTGAGATAAATCCACTGTATAGAGATGACTGTAACCACTTTCCTCGGATTGAAAATACAGGGTTTTATTGTCTGCCAAAAAGCCTTTTGTAGAACCTCCCCAAGCATAACCTACTCCAGGACCTGAAATCCAAGCTTCATCTCTTTGCCGGTCAATCAAATCTAATTTGGCCGTTTTAGGATCGAGCAAAAACAGCCATCTATCTTTATTATCAGTAGCTCTGGCATCAATCACAGTATAATTTCCCTCTTCAGAAAATAAAGGAGACTGGAAAATCATTTTCCTGCTTTCGAAATCTTCTTCTTTTCTTTCAGGATAATCACTCCAGAAATCAGGAACCTGATTTAGACCATCAACTTCATCGATGCTTACTAATTTATTTTCTTTGGTCTTTAAGTTATAAACACCTAATTCCATGTAAGCTTGTTCTCCACCTACTTTTGATCGTGCATTCAAATCTTTTGTATAACCCGATTCGGTCACAAAATCAGGTACGATGGTATTATCATCTCCATTTGGTGAAATATATAATCTGTAAATAACATAATTTCCATCAGGACTGATATTGGACTCAATTAATCTTTTACCATCTAAATAAACCGTAGGAATTCCTTCTGACTTAATGCTTTCTTTATATTCATCAGATTTTTCCTTTTTCTCCTTCTTTTCTTTTAGTACACTGCTTAATTCGAGTTGTTGATTATTTAACCACTCTTCTTTATCAGATTGTTTAGCTGTTTTCTCTTTAGGCTCTGACTCCTTGCTAAACTCAATCAATTGACGGGTTTTACCAGTTTTTCTATCCCAGCTAAAGATATTGTTATCTATCACATAAAATATTTTCTCTTCATTTGATAGAAATCCTGCATTAGAAATTCTTTGTGAGCTTTCAACCAAAGACTCGATATTTCCTGTTTTGATTTCGGATAGAAATAGATTACCGTTTCTGATAAATAGCTTTTCTGTTCTAGCTTCATTGTATACTCCATTTCTGTCAGGATAACTCATTTCCTGCTGGTGATTGATTGAAATGATTTCATCCTTATCAAAATGATATGCATAAAGTGAATCTTCAGGGTTATTATCAGGGTTCCAATCAAAAAAGAGCTGGTCACTGTTTTCTCCCCAATAAAAATTATTAGGGGAATGACCGATCCATGCAGGGTCGCGCATAATTTTTTGGACACTTAACTTACCTAATTCTTGTGCTAATGGACTGGAAACATAAAGAATTATAAAGCAAAAACTCAAAAATATTTTTCTCATAAGGTATAAATTTAAAACTATGGTTTTAACCCGAAAATTTGAGCTAATAGGTTTTTATAAATTATCGGGGTTAAACTACACTATTATGAGAGGATGTAAAAATAAAATTTGATGAAAGGAGGAATTGGTTGGTTGATAGTAAATAAAAAACCGTCTCCAAAGGAGACGGCTTTCCGGCTTAAAATGAAAAAACAACACCTAAACAAATACCTGTTTTGTTTAGGTCTCGCCTTATGTTCAATTACATTTTTAGACTGAGCCCAATAGTTCCATAACTAAATGATCCTCTTCCCCCTTCCAGATACATTCCGAAATTATCACTAAAGAGATATCTAAAACCAAAAATTGGTCCGAAAGAAGGTCTCACAGAATTATTTTCAACATCTTGAAAATCACCAGAGTATAGGTCAAAATTAAGACCCATAATTATGGTGGCATAAAAATCCCATTTTTCGTCCACGTCTAGTTCCATAAAATTATTGAGCAATACATCCGTTAAATGGAAACTTGCTCTACCGCCTACAGCAAAAATAGAGTAACCACCATCGAAACCTGTTCCAGAATAATTCCAACTTGCTATTCCAACGTAAGGGCCTACTCCTATAAAATCCCCTAAGCCAACTTCATAATTGGCCGTTAAAGCAGGAATAGAAAAGCTTCTGTTGTAGACAAACCCGTATCCATAATATCCGAATCCCAATCCCGCATTAAATATATTCTCTCCTTTTTCGAATGATTGCGATTTAGCATCTATTGAAAAAAGACTGATTAACGCTATTAATATAATTGTTAGTTTTTTCATAATTAATATTTTAAATGAAAATCAGTGACACGAGAATTCATGTCACCGATTTTAATTATTAATATACGTTCCCGTTAGTATTGTCGGTAAATGTATTGTTTGCTGTTCCGCCTTCAATATCATTTATGTCCCCTTGGAAATAAACACCATAGCCTTCACTATTTGAAATTGTTGAATTAGTCAAGCTTAATTTAGCGCTATTATCACCTGCAACAGCTGTTTTTTCATCTACGAAATCATTTAAATCACTTGTCACATTACCACCAGCAAGGTTTATGGTAACAAAATCCAAGGAATTACGGGCATCACCGGTATAGAATTTAATTCCTCCCCAGGCAATTTGTCCCGCTTCATTTGATGAAGTAAATACTATATTTTGATCAGAGGTCCCTTCAGCAACCAAATATCCGGTATCCCTCACATCAATATCAACATCTTCATCTAGGTCAATTTCAGCACCTGGGTTTATGGTTAATCCCGCTACCACTGTTATTTGTGAAACAATATTATAACGGGCATCACCTGCTAGATTTACCCAAGTTGATTCTACTGATAAATCACCTCCATTGTAAACTTCTACAGCATATTCATCACCTCCTGTAAAGGTAGTGGCCTCATCAATATTCCCTACTTCATTTGCAGGTAAACCAAGGTGATCAAAACCATTGTCTATAAAACTGTTAGAAGAAAAATCAACAAATTCTCCATATCGTGAATACACTCCATATCCACCACTGTTTGAGACTTCAGTATTAGTTAATGTTAACTTTGTGTCATCTCTCATTGCAATTGAAGCCTCTACATCCACAAAGTTTGAGAATCCACCATATTCTGAATTACCTGCATAAGAAACAATGCAATGGGTCAATTCATTTCTACTATCTCCACTTAAAAACTCAAATCCTTTCCATAGAAGACCAGCATCTAAATTAGCTGTGGTGAATTCAATTTTATTGTTTTCAGTTCCAATTGCACTTAACACACCACCAGATGAAATTTTGATATTTACATCTTCTGCCATTTCAAATTTTGCTCCTTCGTCAACATTTAATAATGAGGTTATATCCAAATCTCCTGATACATAGTACTTATTGGAATTGTCAAGAGCTGCCAAACTAGGCTCTCCACTTTCATCAAAAGTAGACCCATAAATTTCAACAGCATGTTGATTATTAGCAAATGTAGATGCTCCATCAATTTTCACTGCTTGATTAACGTTCAATCCAACTCCTGCAAAAGAATTGTCACTGAAGTCATTATTTTGAAAATCTATGATTTCACCATATCTCATATAAATTCCATAACCACCGCTATTGCTGATAGATGAGTTTGTCAATGAAAACTTACCGTCATCACGTACTGCAATTGTAGACTCTACATCTACAAAGTTTGAGAATCCACCATATTCTGATCTTCCTGCATAACTAAAATCAGTATAGTTAAAAGCATTTTGACTGCTTGTGGATACTATTTCAATTCCCTTCCATAAGATTCCACCATCAGTATTACTTGAAGTAAATTCAACATGATTAGCATCTTCACCATTACTGATAATTGTTCCTGATGAGCTCACAAAAACATTTACATCCTCATCTAAAATTATTTTAACACCAGGATCGATGGTAAGAATTGCCTCAATTGAAATACTATTGGTAATATGATAATCAGCTACATCTGAATTATCATAAAGATTTTCTAATGTCCTGTCAGAAGTTATATTACTATCAATAATTACAGGTGAAACTTCTGCTGTAATAGTAACTTCTGCCGTACTTTCATTACCATTACCATCATCAACTGTTAATTGAATGGTATATTCACCTTCAACATCTGCTACGAAATCCAAGGTAACGGTTTCTTCATTCTCTAAAGTAGGCGTACTATTATCAGGTGTTGAGGTAACTTCCCATAAATAAGTTAAATCATCTCCTTCAGGATCTGATGAATTAGCACCCGACAATTGAATTGTATTACCTACATTTACAACATTATTATCATTTTCCGGTGCAATCATTTCATTATTAGTATCCGTAATGATTGCTTCAGGTGCCTCATTATCATTAACCGTTACAGAAATAACAACATCATCACTATCTGTATTTCCATCTTCATCTTCAACCGTTAATGTAGCAGTGTAGTCACCTGGTTCGTCAGGGACAAATGATGCCTCTTCATTTGAGGCATTAGATATATTTACACTGCTTTCACTAGGAGATGTGGTCAATTCCCAATTAAATATTAATGAACCTCCCTCTGGATCTGATGAATTGCTTCCATTTAATGTCACAGTGCTTCCTACAAAAGCATCAATATCCCTACCGGCATCTGCCACCGGAGGTTCGCCAACAACCTGATCTTCCTCTAGATCGCAACTAAATGTTATTAACAGAGCCGCTAGTAGCAAACTCCAAATTTTCATAAATTTTAAATGTTTCATAATTGTTTAGATATAGTTTTTTCCTTTCATCATGACACACACTAACATTTTTATAATTGGGTCATATTTTTGAAAAAATTTTTATTTTCTTTAGATTTTAAATAAACATCTCTTTCTACGGTACATTTTTACCCATAAAAGAAATTTATTCTCGAAGCATAAATAATCTGTTATTTAATCCTTAACTAAACGTACAGAGTACCCATTACCCTTACCTTGGTCTGTTATTTGCATCCTGTCATATTTTGCATATAATCGGATAGCAAAGGGATCGTCCCACATTCCTGTAGAGGTAGTCCAAAATCTTGCATCAGCTCCTAGTTCACTTCCAAAAGCAAATTCTCCACCTAATTCTCTATATCTTGCCGGAAGTGCGGTAAAACCGGATTCATTGGTGCCATTACCCTCATCATACCAGTCGCTGGTAGACTTTAATTTCTTACCTGCTACATCTTCTCCACCTAGATATTCACGAAGCTCTTTCCATTCTTCAAAGCTAGGTACATGCCATCCTTCGGGAGCAATTCCACGAGTGTCAACTACGGCATGCCAATTGTAAAGCTTCCCATATAATGCTCCGTTCGCAGGATCATTTTCATAGTAACACCACGCAGGTGTGCCTTCTTTCCCAGCTTTTTCCCATTCTTCAACCGATTTTACATGAGGAATAGAGTCTCCGTTCTGGAATAAACTTACGCTCAGATTTTTCAGTGTCCATTCTTGATCTCCTATTGTGACGGCTTCAGGATCATAGACGGTAGTAGTAAAAGCTTCCTCTTTTCCATAGGCAGTTCCTTCATCATTTGTAGCATAAGCCCTAACAAAATACTCAGTTTCAGTAGCTAATTCATATAAATTGCTGTTGAAATCTCCATTGCTCGAATCATCAGCAGTAAAGCCTTCGTTTTGATCGATTGTTGGACCCGAAGAAGTACTCCACACTATACCCTGCACAGATACCTCAGAAAGGCCCTCTTCAATGACTGTACCACCACTTAGTGCTGAATTATGTGTAATTTCAGAAACAGGAGTGGTCACTACCTCTGGTGAACCCTCAGGAGCTACTTCGCTTCCTTCATCTTTACAGCCACTAAATAGCAAGCCTAAGCTTATAAATAACACAAATAATTTTTTACTGAAATTTTTCATAAATAATAATTTGATTAAACATACATTTTCATCTAATATTTACATACACCAATTTTTTCTTTATCAGGTCATATTTTTAATTTTTGAAATATTTTTTCTCTGCCCAACAAATTCCATTTTCTCGGGTTAGCCTTTTATCTTTGTAAGCTTATGGAAGTAGTCGAAAAATTGAATGGTCAGGTTGATTTTGAAAATCTTGACCCTAAAAAATATATCATCATTAAAGGCGCAAGGGTTAACAATTTAAAAAACCTAAGTGTAGCCATTCCTAGAAACAAACTAGTTGTAGTCACCGGACTTTCAGGATCAGGAAAATCTTCATTAGCTTTTGATACTTTATTTGCCGAAGGGCAGAGAATGTATGTGGAAAGTTTGAGCTCCTATGCCCGCCAGTTTTTAGGTAGAATGGAAAAACCTGAGGTGGATTATATCAGAGGGGTTTCTCCAGCCATTGCCATAGAGCAAAAAGTCAATACCCGAAACCCACGCTCAACTGTGGGTACAACTACGGAGATTTACGATTATATGAAACTCCTTTTTGCCAGAATTGGGGTAACATATTCGCCCAAAAGCGGAAAAATAGTCACTAGAGATACGGTTACTAGTATTTCAGATGAAATCCACCAACATAAGGAAGGAGAGCGTTTTATGATTTTGGCTCCTTTGATTGTGCCCAAAGGTAGAACTTCATTACAGGAATTGGAATTGCTTTTGAGCAAAGGATATACAAGGGTTGTCCATAAAAGTGATGTGTTATTTATTGAAGATATATTAGAGGAAGAGCAATCTTTAAAAAGAAAAGATTTATATATACTGATTGACCGAACTTCAGTTCAGAAGGAGGATGAAGACAACCAATTTAGAATAGCTGATTCCATTCAAACTGCTTTTTTTGAAGGACATGGTGAATGTATTATCGATTTTGTGGAATCGGCAGGTAAAAAGGAATATAATGATCGCTTTGAATTAGACGGAATCCAGTTTGAAGAACCTTCCATCAATTTGTTTAGCTTTAATAATCCTTACGGAGCCTGTAGGACATGCGAAGGTTTTGGGAAAGTATTAGGAATAGATGAAGATTTAGTAATCCCTGACAAAACGCTTTCAGTTTATGAAGGAGCCATAGCCCCATGGAAAGGAGAAACCATGAAAAAATGGGCAGAACCATTGTTGAAGCATGGAATTGAATTTGATTTCCCTATTCACCGACCTATAGAAGAATTATCTCAAGAAGAGTATTCATTACTCTGGGAAGGAAATGATTATTTTAAAGGTTTAAATGCATTCTTTGAACATTTGCAATCGAAAATGCATAAAATTCAATACAGAGTAATGCTTTCTCGCTATAGGGGACGCACTGTGTGCCCAGATTGCAAAGGCACAAGATTGAGAAAAGATGCAGGATATGTAAAAATTAATGATGCTTCCATCATTGATTTAGTATTAAAACCAATTGATAAATTAATTGAGTTTTTCACTGCTTTAAAACTCTCTGAAAATGAGCAAAAAATAGCCGGAAGAATCCTTAAGGAAATCAATAATAGATTGGAGTATCTAATGGAAGTGGGTTTAAGTTATCTTACTTTAAACAGATTAACCTCATCTTTATCTGGTGGTGAATTTCAACGAATCAAATTGGCTACTTCATTAGGAAGTGCCTTGGTAGGTTCGATGTATATTTTGGATGAACCTTCCATTGGATTGCATCCCAGAGACACTGCGCGTTTGGTCAAAGTATTGAAATCATTGCGAGATATGGGCAATACCGTAATCGTGGTGGAACATGAAGAAGAAGTGATGCTGGAAGCCGATGAAATTATTGACATCGGTCCGGATGCAGGGGTTCATGGAGGAAATCTGGTCTTTCAAGGTAATTTAGAAGCCTTAAAAAAGGCTGACAACACTCATACTGCTCGATTCTTAAATGGTAGCAATGAGGTAGCCGTACCGAAAAGCAGGAGAAAATGGAAAAACAGCATCTCCATAAAGGGAGCTAAAGAAAATAATCTCAACATAAAGGAAGTAAAAATTCCTTTGGAGGTTTTGACCGTGGTGACGGGCGTCAGTGGTTCAGGTAAATCTACTTTGATTAAAAAGATTTTGAATCCTGCTTTAGCTAAAATGATTGGGCAAGGCAGCACGGAAAGTACTGGAAAATTTGAAAAGCTTGATGGGGATTATAAAAAAGTTAAATCCATTGAGTTTGTAGATCAAAATCCTATTGGAAAATCTTCACGCTCCAACCCTGTGACTTATGTAAAAGCCTATGATGCTATCCGTCAACTATTTTCAGATCAGACTCTAGCCAAGCAAAGAGGCTATAAACCTGCTTTTTTCAGTTTCAATGTGGATGGCGGAAGATGCGAAATGTGCCAGGGTGAAGGCATCCAAAAAATTGAGATGCAGTTTATGGCTGATATAGAGCTGACCTGCGAAAGCTGCAAAGGTCAGCGATTCAAAAATGAGATTCTAGAAATTAATTATCATGGTAAAAACATAGCGGAAGTATTGGATATGACGGTGGAAGAAAGCTTGGAATTTTTTGCTGGCAATAATCCCATCATTAACAAACTACAGCCTCTTTTTGATGTGGGCTTGGGCTATATCCGCTTAGGGCAATCTTCCAATTCATTGAGTGGTGGTGAGGCACAAAGAGTGAAATTAGCTTCCTATTTAGGAAAAGGCGGAAGCTTAAAAAATGATCATAACCTCTTTATTTTTGATGAGCCTACTACAGGCTTGCATTTCCATGACATCAAAAAATTATTGGAATCCATTAATGCTTTAATCGAGCAAGGAAATTCTGTGATTATTATTGAGCATAATATGGAAGTAATTAAAACAGCCGATTGGATTATTGATTTAGGTCCTGAAGGTGGTGAAAAAGGTGGGAAAGTAGTTTTTGAAGGACTACCTGAAGATATGGCTAAGATAAAGGGCAATCATACTGCACAGTTTTTGAAGGAAAAATTGAAGTGATTTAATTAATCCACTTTATTCAATTTGAAAGTATAAAAGCCATGATCGTCATAAACTTCCAAGTTTAAATTTCTTAAACCAATTTTAGTAGCATTGCTATAGAAGCTAAATTTTTCACGGTGGATGTGATCTAAGAATTCCATATCGAGGGTATAAATTCTTTCATTTCCATCATGATATTGGGTTTTATGAAGCGTCAAAAACCAGTCACCACTAAAATAAGCATCTAGTGAAGCATCATAGTATTCAGCATATCCATCATCATAGAAGGTGATTTCATCTCCCCTATAATCATCCATTAAATTTTTTCTAAAAAGAGCGAAATCCCCTTTATAAAAAGCTCTATCGAAATACCAGCCGCCTTCAATTCGGTTTTCTCTTCTTTCCAATCTGCCTCTATCGGTGCAGGATGAAATAAAAATAACAATCAGTAAAAGGAAAAATAGGTTTTTCATAAGTCTGATTTTTGATTTATTATATAAAACCAAAAATCAGACCAATTTAAATTTTATCTATGCTTATGGCCAGGTTCATAAATCAACCTGATAAAACTACTTAATCGCTCTCTTTCCCTGTTTATAGGTATTCCCCCAACAATGCCCACTAATAAATTATTAGAAATAGATACTCTCATTTGAGGCCTAATAGTCATGTCAAAATCATTTTTGGCAAGAGTTTTATTAAACTCTACTCCAATAAAGTTGCGGGTATTAGGAATCATATAATGAAAGTTAGTATTGATTTCATATTCAAATTCACTTTCCAATTCATTATTAAAAGGGATAAACCATCTTGGGCCAGTATAAACCAATGAATGAAATCCATTCCTCCAGTTCGTGGCAGCAATTAGAAACGGGTTGACTACGTCTCCTTGAAAAATGGAACTCCTATTTATACTATCCAAAGGAGTAAATACAAATTCATTAATACCGCCAAAAGCCATTGAAGTATTCATTTTTTCGGACACTAAGAAAGTCCATTGAAATGCCTTTTTGATTGACTCTACACGATTAGATGGCCGCATTCCATTTGAAGCTTCTAAACCATTTGAAGTATAAATGGATACGGGCACTTCAATTTCAAGTCCAAGCCTATCTCTAACTGCCCATTCATATTCAATCAAAGCTTCATACTTATCATAATTCAAGCGATCGAACATTCCTAAGCCTATATTCCACTCTCTTTCACCTTTTCTTGCTCCTAAATCCCTTATAAGGTCAATAAAAAGCGGTTCAGCATGTTCAATTTTTAATGGTTTTTCAGTTTGTTCCTCTACTTCTTGTGCATTTGCAGTTTGAATTGTACATAATAATAGTATTGCTATAACTATAGCTATAGATTTCTTGTAAATCATCTCTAAAATAATTTTTATAAGTTAAACCCTAGAAATAGGGCTGTAAATAAATTGGAACCAACTAAATTGTTGATTTTTAAGATAGTGATTTACAAAAACTGGGGCGGTGGGGTATCTATCATCTGAAACCCTGTAGCTATTCTGAATTTAGGATAAATAGATTGGTTTTCACTAGTGAAATAATGTTTATGATCTAAAGCTATATCTGAGTTACTAGATACAAATTTTTGAATCCCATCTACTAGGTTATCAGAACTATCGTCATGCTCGTCTGTCTCAAATAAATCTGCATCAGCCACATCCTCAATCCATATTTCTATAAGAACTGCAGCATTATTCTTGATTTCATTTTTTGGATTAAAACGCTCCATCTCTGGTATCAGGATATTATTGAGTAATATAAAAAGTAGAAAAATAGAAGAGACTACTCTACCTGAATTAGAAGCAATATATTTTCTTAAATTTTTCAATTTATAAGCAAAACTATATTTTGGAGCAACAAACCTACACAGAATCTGTTTGGTTTAATAATTTTTCTCATATTTAATAATCCAAAAATTCTTCAATTAGTTTATATGTCTGAAAACGAATTATTAGAGCAAATAAAGAAAAGAAATCCAAACGAACCAGAATTCATTCAAGCGGTGGATGAAGTGATTTCTTCTATTGGAATAGTTTTCAAAAAACATCCTGAATATCATCATTTAAAATTGCTTGAAAGAATGGCCGAGCCTGAGCGCTTAATTTCCTTTCGGGTAAATTGGTTGGATGATGATGGGGAAGTTCAGGTAAACAGAGGTTTTAGAGTTCAAATGAACAGTGCTTTAGGGCCTTACAAAGGTGGTTTAAGATTTCACCCTTCCGTAAATCAAAGTATTTTAAAATTCTTGGCATTCGAGCAAATCTTTAAAAATGCCTTAACCGGTTTGCCTTTAGGAGGCGGAAAAGGAGGAGCTGATTTTGACCCTAAAGGTAAATCAGATGCAGAAATCATGCGTTTTTGCCAAGCTTTTATGAGTGAATTGTATCGTCATATTGGGCATTTTACAGATGTGCCAGCTGGAGACATAGGCGTTGGCGGAAGAGAAATTGGCTATCTATTTGGGGCATATAAAAAATTGCAAAATGAATTTACAGGTGTTCTTACCGGAAAAGGTAGAGAATGGGGCGGTAGTTTGATAAGACCTGAAGCTACAGGATATGGATTGGTGTATTTTGCTGAGTATATGCTTGAAAAGGTCAAGGACAGTTTGAAAGATAAAAAATGTGTGGTTTCCGGCTCAGGTAATGTTGCCCAATTTACTTTGGAAAAATTAATTGAATTAGGAGCGAAACCAATTACCGCTTCAGATTCTTCGGGTTATATTATTGATGAAGAAGGAATTGATAGGGAAAAACTGGAATTCATCAAAGAAATTAAAAATGTAAATAGAGGAAGAATTTCTGAGTATCTGGAAAAATACCCGAATGCAAAATATGAAGAGGTGGATTCAAAGCAAGATTCCAATCCACTATGGAAGATCAAAGCCGACTGTGCCTTTCCTTGTGCAACTCAAAATGAAATAAATAAGAAGGATGCTGAAAATTTAAAAAAATCGGGGGTTAAATTATTGACAGAGGGTGCCAATATGCCTTTAACTGCTGAAGCTATTGACATTATTTGTGAATCGGAAATTTTGTATGCTCCTGGTAAAGCAACTAATGCAGGCGGTGTTGCCGTATCGGGGCTTGAAATGAGCCAAAACAGAATTGGAGTTTATTGGTCGAGAGAAGAAGTAGATGAAAAATTAAAAAATATCATGAAGAACATTCATGAAAATTGTGTTAAAACAGCTGAAGAATATGATCTTAATCAGCATGATTATTTAGCATCTGCCAATATTTTCGGCTTTTTAAAAGTAGCAGATGCTATGAAAGCTCAAGGAGTTGTATAATTATATAAAGCCATCATAACAGCCTGTTAAATATTGACAGGCGTAATGATGGCTGTTTACTTAATCAGCGTCACCGCTACATTTACAAGTCCGTGTAGTATTTCCACCTGAAGTAGTAGAGCTTGTTATCCCTCTTTTGTAGCCATTATCCTTACAACATTCATCGCAATCAGCACTATATGTAACAGGATCACTGGCCGCTCCTACGCATGCATCAATTTCTTCGCCACCACAGGAGATTACAACAAATCCAAAAACAAGTAAAATAGCAGTTACAATAAATTTTCTCATGGTTTAAAATATTTTGTTCTCATTACTCCATCACACCTTTAGAAATAAAATCAGGTCAATTTTTATCAAAAAATTATGAATAGCCCCGATTATCAAATAATTCTTTGAAAAGCAGACTATATGCCATAGCTTTCCAACTACTATCAACCTAATTTTATGCATTGGATATTAAAACATCAGTGGATTAGTTTTAGAAGATCACCGGCTTTTGAGAAAGATTTAGGTGTAAAAATATTTCTATCCATTTTAGGGTTATTTGTATTGCTCAATATAATAATTGTTTCTTTTAGCTTAGAAGGCATTATTGAACAATTCAGAAATGATATGGAGCCGGTAAGCTTTCTTAATCAGTTCTTATTATATTATTTTATAAGCGAATTAGTAATTCGTTATTTTCTGCAGAAAGTTCCAGTTCTGGATGTTGAACCTTATTTGCATTTACCCATTTCGAAAAAATTAATATCGAATTTTTTGTTGGTTAAATCCCTTTTCAGCCCCTACAATTTATTGGCTCCAGCTATTTTCATCCCTATTTTTTATAAAATCGCTATCCCCAATTTAGGTATGGAAGAAGCCATTATTTGGCTAATATTTAACCTATCCATTTCATTTTCATTACACTTTTTCAATATCCTTTTTAAAAAGAAATGGGATAATAGCATGCTGGCTTGGGCCATAATATTAATCATCTTTCTTCTTCAGTATGTAGGGCAAAATTATTTAGATAAAAATATAATTCCATTTGGCTATTGGACTGAATTGATAGTCGAATCGCCAATATTTTTAGCTATCCCTATACTCCTATTAATTGGTTTAATCTTTATTTGCCATCACTTTTTTAGTAGCCATTTATATACTGAAGACCTCACTGATGCTAAGATGCTATCAGGTGAACAATTCACCTCCAAATTAGGGGATTGGGAAAATAAGGGCTTACTAAACACTTTAGTAGTTCAAGAATTGAAATTAATCTTAAGGCACAAAAGAAGCAGATCCAGTTTGCTTATGGCAGGATTGTTTTTGTTTTACCCACTCTTTATTTTCAGCATGGGGGAAGAAACTCAATCCAATGTGATGGTGATTTTTGCAAGTATATTTTTCACCGGAATATTTATTATGCAGTATGGGCAATTCTTATGGAGTTGGAATACCAACCAAATGGATTTCTTCCTAACTAAAATTAATCCTTACACCTTATGGGTCGAGTCACGTTATAGGTTATTACTCTATTCTGCTTTGATTACTGCAGTTTTATCCATTCCTTATATTTATTTCGGATATGAAATTATGTTTGCTATGGCAATGGCGGCTTTATATAACATTGGAATTAACAGTATGTTAATCATAAGAATAGGACTTTGGAGCCCAAAACCTATTGAATTAGATAAAAGCTCCATGATGAATTACCAAGGCATAGGAGCTGCTCAATTTCTGATAGGATTGCCTGTAGTTCTAGGGCCAACATTCATTTATATGTTTTTCAATTACATAGGAAATAATACAATTGGGATATTAGCCATAGGAGTTGCTGGATTAATAGGCATCTTTTTAAGAAAGAAATTTTTTAATGCCATCTCAAAAAAGCTTAAGAAAGACAAATACAAACTTATACACGACCTAACTATCTAGAACATTGATACAATTTAACAATCTTCAAAAAAGCTATAAGAAAATAACGGTTTTGAACATCCCTTCTTTAGAAATACCCAAAGGACAGTCATTTGGCTTAGTAGGGAATAATGGAGCGGGAAAAACTACCATGCTCCGCCTAATGCTGGATTTGATAAAGGCATCGGATGGCAAAATCTATATTGAAGATAAAGCCGTAACGGAGAGCGAGGAATGGAAGAGTTTTACAGGCTCATTTATAGATGAAAAATTCCTGATTTCTTATTTAACACCTGAGGAATATTTTCAATTTTTGTCAAAGATAAAAGAGATAAGTGATGGTGATGTAACAGCACATCTTAAACTCTTCGAATCACTTTTCAATGATGAAATATTCGGGAAAAAGAAATACATTAGGGATTTATCAAAAGGCAATAAGAAGAAGCTAGGGGTTGCTGCTGCTCTTTTAGGAGACCCCAAGCTTGTTTTGCTAGATGAACCTTTTGAAAACCTGGACCCCACCAGTCAAATCCGATTGAAGAAAATCATTCAGCAATTCCAAGCTGAAAAATCAGTCACTTTTGTTATTTCAAGCCATGACCTCAACCATGTCACTGAAATTTGTGAAAGAATAGTTATTCTGGACAAAGGTGAAGTGGTAAAAGATTTACAAGTAACAGAACGCACACTACAGGAACTGACAGAGTATTTCGGGGAAAATGTTGCGTTAGACTGAGAAATCTACAACCAAAATGAATCAGGACACATTATTTTCTTTTGCTTCTTTTTGAATTTGAAAGTCATGGTAAGTTCATGGCTTCCTCCACTGTATGGCCCAATATCTGATATAATAAAATCATAAGAATAAGTAAAAGCAAAATCCTGCATAGCAGAGAAGCCGACTAATGCACTAAAGCTATCATCCTGACGGAAGGAAGTACCAAACCAAAAGTTATTTTCCTTTTGCGCCCTGATATTGAAATCAAAGTGTCCCGCTGATGGACGGACAGACTTAAATAAAACAGATGGCACTAAAAACCAGCCTGATCTTTCATTACCTATATCAAGCTTATAACCAATATTGGCAAAATAGTGGGCTTCCAAATCAAAAGTTTCTACTTGTCTTTCTCCTGTTGGTAAAAACATAGTGGTATTACTAATGATTTGAGTTACAGATGCCCCAAAATAAAACTTGTCACTGTAAAGCCATATCCCCACTGAACCATCTGGAATAAATCTATTTGGCAACAAACGATCAATTATAGGATCATTGGAATTCTTAAAATTTAATTGCCCCATATCAATGGTATGCTGCAATACTCCTAAAGAAACACCTACAGCACCGTTTAGGTTATCCGTAAAAGGATGATGATAGGCATAATTTACATGTGCCGAAGTTTGACTCACAGGCCCGGTAATATCCTTAATCATAATTGCTCCTATACCATGATGACCTCTCTTTTTCATAGTGGTTTGAAAGGGCAACTTCTTAAAAGGTGCATGATAGCTGGCAAAAATAGTTTGAGGAGCATCTTCAAAGCCAATCCACTGAATTCGCCCTCCTAACTTCAATTCGTCCATGTCCTGTGAACCTGCAATGGCAGGGTTTATCAGGAATTGATTAGTGGCATATTGCGTATACTGAGGCCTCTGTTGAGACATCAAATAGTATGGAGCAAAAGCCAATAAAAATATCGATATGTAAGTTATTTTTTTCAATATATCAGTACAATATAGTTATAGTTCCCGTGACGGCATCATATCCATCCTTTAAATCTATTACATAATAATAAACTCCAGGAGCTAATACTTCCCCATTAAATACCCCATCCCATGGTTCATCATAACCAATGGATCGGAACAACTCTTTTCCCCAACGGTTATATATTTTCACTTCAGCATCAGGGTATTCATCAATTTGGTCTAATTGCCAAACATCATTGAAACCATCTCCATTTGGAGAGAAAACATTTGGCGGTTCTACAGGAGGACGAACAATAACTGTTACAGAATCTACATCAGGGCAACCGTTTAAAGTTAAACCATCCACAATGAATGTAGTGGTTTTTACAGGGCTTACCTGTATTCTAGCATTTCTAACATCACTCTGTATAGATACATCATTTCTCCATACAAAGCTTTGTCCATTGGTTGCCTCTAATATTCTGGTATCCCCTTCTCTTATGCTAATATCATTTCCTGCATCAATTGGTTCAAATGGAACTACATTAACCTCTGCAGGAGGTGTGGTTTGTGGACATAATCCCTGATTATCAATAATACTGGCTCTATAATATGTATCTTCTTCTGGAAAATCAACTAACTCTGGGCTGGAAACTCCTAAACTAGTCCAATTATCCAAATCAGTACTTATTTCCCAATCCAATATATTATAATTTCCAGGATCCAAACTTACTACTACTGAATCCCCAATACATACAGGATTCGGATTAGCATGGGTTTCGCCAGGATACTGATAATCTAAAATATTAGCAATCACCTCATTGGACATTACCTCGCTTTCAATTACACATCTAGCATTGGAAATTAATTTAGCTTGGATAACATCCTGATCAGCTAAAAGTGTACTGTCAAATTCATTTCCAATTGATTCTCCATTTATGAACCATTCAAACTGTGGACTATCACCTTGATTCTCCATTTCAATATCAACGCTGACGTCAGTATTTTTACATACTAAATCAGGTAGGCTAATATCTATGTCTGGAAAAGAAGAAGGCTCCACTGTAACTGTCTTTGATAATGAACCAAGATCACATATAAATCCATCAATATCTAAAGTCACTTCTTTTGGACCAGGAGAATCCCAAAATAGTTCAATAGGACCAAAACTATTAACATCGCCACTAATCACTTGCGCAGTCCCAAAATCCCATGAATAACCATCATCAGGTATCCCTAAGCCATCAGCTTCAAATTCAACAAAAGTTGTTTGGTGCTGACATATAGTATCAGGATTTAATTTTAAATTATCAATACTGAATACATTCACGCTGTGAAATGCCGTATCTGAAGGACAGCCATCTAAGGTAGCCACTACATAAAGAGTTTTAAGACCACCTTCATCCCATCCTAATTCATAAGTTTCATTACCTAAATCGTTTTCTGTTGTGGCTCCGTCAAAAAACCAGTCGTATTCAACTCCTGTTCTTAAGCTATCTCCAAATGCAATATCAGCTGTACCTTCTAAACATATATAATCAGGTGCATCGATAGAAGCTGCAGGTTTTTCCCTTATTTCTATTGTAGTGGTGTAAATATCTTGACAACCATTTTCTAATACACTTAAGGTAACATCGATAGAACCCGCTTCATCTAATAACAATTCAAAATCGGCCTCATCTTGTGTACCTGTTTGTCCATTATAATCATAATTCCATTCAATAATACTGAAAGGAGATACATCCCAATCCGGAACCAACATCAACACATCATCCTCACACATGAAATCATCAGTTTGGAATTCTGCATTTGGTAATTGTTTTACTTCTACCTGGAAAGTACTGTCTCTGATACAACCTTTATTGTTGATACTCACTGTAACATCTTTTGTACCAATGCTATTCCAAGTAACATAATAATCTTCTCGGGTATTGCTCATTTTAGTTACCTGACTCGGATCATCAAAATCCCACTCTAGCTCACGGCCATTTACCATAGGCAAATTAAATACAATTCTAGCACTATCATTTGAACAAATTTCCGTATCTGCCGAAACATCAAATGGGATTCGCTCACCAATATTGATGATAAATGTAGAATCAAAATCATCACAAATATCGCCATCAATCATAAAGCGCACTGATTTCTCTCCTTGTGAATTATAGCTATAAGTAAATTCAGTAGAATCAGCATTAGCATCTAAAACATCCACTCCTTGGAAATCCCAGCTCCAAGTAGCGCCAGGTTCAAAGAATTCAGGATTAACTGAAGCCATACCCAATGAATCAATACATAAATCGGTATCTATCTGAACTGTTGTGGCAGAGTTGTCATAAACATCAATAGTCTGGAAAGTAGTATCCGAGATACAACCTCCATCTTCTACTACCAAACTAAGATTTTTGGTGCCTGGAGTTGGCCAACTTACCTCAAAAGTAGAGTCGTTCAATTGCGTAGGTATTCCATCAGCCCAATCCCAAATTAATTCACCTGCAGCGGAAGTGTTTCCCGTATAGGTAATTTCAGTTAAATCCCCTAAACAATTTTCTGCTTCATCTAAGGTAAAATCAGATGTTGGAGCTTCGCCTATTATAAAATCATCGGAAAAAGTATCATCATTACAAGTCACACCCCCAATATCAAGCGTTATAGTCTTTGTGCCTGTTGAATTATAGGTGATTTCAAATAAGGAATCAGTTACAATTTCATTTACTGCGTCTCCTGCAGCAGTATCGAGGTCAAAATCCCAATCATAGTTAGCACCAGGTTCCACCACACCAGTGAACCAAACATTGGTTGTAGCCCCTTCACATAATGAATCATTTGCAGATTCAAATTCAAATTCAGCTAGGTTGTTAACTGCTATAACATCTGTGAATGTTGCACTTCCGCAATTATCATTTGTCACGGTTAGCGTTACATCTTTCCTTCCAGGCGTAGTGTATATCACATCATAATCTTGTGACCCTGCAATTTGAGTAGCACTTTCACCTGCTGCAGAATCTAAATCAAAATCCCAGTCAAAAGTATCGACATTTACATCATTATCCCCTTGATAAACTATAGTGCCTGTTGCTTGACCAGTACTTTCATCCAAACAGAAAAGCGGTGCTTCAAAAGTTGGATCAGGGCCAAGTAGTACTCTGATAGTTCTAGTTCTTGTCACACTACATCCATTTAAACTTGCTGTAACAGAAACGTCCGTATCAACATTAGCATTTCCTATATCCTCCCAAACTGCTGTAACTTGGGTACTATCGGCATTAGAAGAAACAATTTCCCCATAAGGGCCTAAGTCCCAAGAATATTGATAAGTAGAATCAGGATCAGAAATAAATAAATCACGCTCTACAAATTCACAAATTGTAGCCGGTAAATTAAAAGCTACTGTTGGTGAAGGATTAATGGTGATTTCTGGTAATTCAATAAAACTTTCACAACCATTTTCTCCTGTTACAATCACATCAATTTCATAAGTACCCGGAGTGTCCCAAATTACTTCATAGGCTTCCTGTCCGGAAAGTTTAGAAACTGAAACGGCATCAGCAAAACTATCATCCCAATCATAATCTGCAAAAATACTGGCAGCGCCATCTCCTCCATAACTCACTAAAGTAGGTTGTCCCACACAACCAATATCTACTGTAATTTCTCCAAGAGGAGTAGGTTGAACTTCAACATCAAATTCGCGAGTGATTTCACAATTTCCATTAGTCAAGGTCAAAGCTACAGTTTTAATCCCTTCAGATGACCAAGTGACAACATTTGGATTACTGCTATCCCAGCTACCATCAACTCCCGGTTCAATATTGACCACATCTTCAGTGCCTGTATAAAAGACTAACTCATCAAACATACAAACAGGGCCAGAATCAACAGAAAAATCTGTCGGACCTTGAAGAATATCTACCTGAAAACTAACATCATTTATACATCCGTTTCCATTTTCTACTTCTATACTTATTGTACGTGGACCAGGAGTGCCCGTACTATCATATCGAACCCTATAAGCTTGTTGGCCTGCAATTTTGGTTGCATAGTCCAAATCAGCATTGTCAAAAGTCCAAGAAAAATCATCGGTAAATGGATCAGCAGAACCTGTATAAGTTACTATAAATTCTTCCCCCAAACAGAAATTTGTTGGGGCATCATAAGTCATAGTTGGCAATGGCAATACTTCAACTTCTACCCTCGTAACAGATGGGCAACCATTATCGTCTTCCATTTCCACTGTAATTTCTTTATTACCAGGGTTATCCCAAACTACATCAGAAATTCTATTATTAACTTTAGATACTGTACCACCATCAGGATCTACAACGGTCACATCTATACTTCCCGTAAAGTCTGTTCCTGCTACTCCTGTATATTCAAATCTAAAATTATCATCTACGCATAATGGGTTTGGATCAGCATCATAAAACACATCCGGGGCAGGTTCTACTTCAATATCTTGGGATAGTGAGTTGTCACATCCAGCATCACCGGTAATATCAACACTTACGGTTTGAGTGCTTACGGTAGGGAAAATCAATTCATATTCTTCATTTCCTAAATCAGTTACCGTGGCATTACCAAAGTTCCAGTCAAAGTCAAAATCTGAAATAGTACCTGTTCCATTATTGATTAAACTAACTGTAACCGGAGCATTACGGCAAACCTCAGCAGGTAAATCTATTTCAAAATCAGGATATGGCAATACTTCTACTTCACGGCTTGCACTGTCAATACATCCTCCATTATCTAAAATCAAGTGGATTGTTTTAAAACCGGGTGTTTGCCAAGATACTGTGTAATTTGTATCCGGTGTATTTTCTGTAATATCATTGGCATCATCTTCCATAAATTGCCAATCAACTACAGTTCCTGCAGGTAAACTTCCATTAAAATCAAAATCTACTGTTTCACCAACACAGACTCTATTATCACTTCTGCTAAAAGACGCAACTGGATATTCATATACCGTTATTTGATAATCGGCAGTATCAATACAACCTCCATTATTAACAACTAAGGAGAAATCTTTAACACCAGCAGTATTCCATACCGGAGCAAAAATCCCATTGTCAGGATCATCGTTTGTAGTATCATTTGGCATATCGTCATAAATGATTTCCACTCCATTTAAGGTGCTGTTGGTAGTTAGCAGACTCATATCATAAGTAATATTGGCTGCTTCCCCTTCACAAACATTCGAGTCAAAATTCAAAGAAGTATCGGCAGGATCACCAATATTTACCGTAATACTATCTTCAATAGTATTACACTGCCCAACAATTTCCAATCCTATGGTTTTTGGTCCGGAAGTATCCCAACTGAGTTCATATTCTTCATTTTCAGTAATCTGATTTACATTAGCTCCCGCAAAATCCCAGTTGAAAGTAGCACCATCTTCTACTACTCCTGAAAAGCTGATATTTAATATATCCCCAACACATCCGTTATCAGGAAAAGCATTTAATTCAATAAAATTATATACTGCATAGTCTATAGTCTCGAATTTAACAGGACAACCACTTCCAGAAATATCCTCGACTTCTAGAATTGCTTGTTTGTATCCACCATAATCCCAGCCATCTACCAACAATCTCAATCCATCTGCTGAAATACTAGCCGTAGCATTATCATCATCAGGAAGTAATTCAAAACCAATTATTTCTACATCGGTGCCAACTGCCTCTACCAATCTGATTTCATAAGGGTCTGGATCAGTAATACACACTTGTTCTGCAGCATTAATGGAATAATCGGGACCCTCGGAAACATCTACATCCGATGTTTGTACTTCTTCTCCACAATCTCCATCTATAGTTAAACTAATGGTTTTTGTTCCAGGTGTTTCGTATGCTATACTAAAGGTTGTGTCATTTACTTGTTCGAATATGGCGCCATCACCAAAATTCCAAGTAGTATCAATATCTGCGCCCAAAACATCAGGATAGGATACAAATACAGCAATATCAGTACAGGTTTCATCTGAAGACAGATCAAAATCAGGGTAAAAATTAACATTGATATTAAAGGTAGTATCTACGGTACAACCCGCACCGCCTGTCATTTCCAATGTAACTTCTTTTTCTCCAAAGCTACCAAACTCAACTGTCCAACTATCGGTGCCATCAAATGTAAATGACCCCCCAGCTGTTTCTGTCCATGTGAAATCCGTTACCTCGGCAGCGTTGCCTAAATAAGTGATCTCAAACTCTTCGTTTTCACAAACAACATCCGGCACATCAAGATCTCCCAATTGCGGCAAGTATCCTATATTGATTGTTTCTGTTTCCCTGCTCACACATCCGTTGGCAGATTGAACCCTTAATTCGATATCCTTATCTCCCGGGTCTGCCCAATTCACGGTCCAAACCCCTGCACCGTTATAATTTTCTACGGTTCCGCCATCCCATTCCCATGTATAGGAATTATCGCTGTCATAATCTGCTGAAATATCAACTGTTACCGGTTCGGTAGTACAAATAGTACCTAAATCTGGAATATTAGCTACCGGGGCTGGCTGTACCGTTACATCTTCCGTAAATATTATCTCACAATTGCCGTTTGAAATCTCGGCTTCAATTGTATAAGTCTCCGTAGTTCCTGTAACCGGAAATTCAATTTCAATGTCCCTGTCATTTCCTGAAACTTGCGTATAGGTAACTCCGGTTGGCATTGTCCATGTAATAGTTGGCGTTCCGGCTCCTTGATAGGTGAAATTGGCCGTTTGATTATCACAGATTTGTGTTTCCGTATCCATATTATCCGATGGAATAGGGAATATTTCTATGTCTTGGGTGATGGTAGAATCACAGCCATTTATAGAATAAGTAGCAGAAATGGTCTTGGTACCGGTGGAAGACCAGGCAACATCCCAAACTTCTGGGTCGGCAGTTGCTGTCTCAGCCCCGTCTGTTCCAAAATCAAAGCTATCTAAAGTTGCACCCGTTAAATCGCTGTCAAATGTTATGGAGACCGTTTCATCTAAACAAGCTTCGGCAGGGGCTGTAATTTCAGGAACAGGCCTAGGTGAAATTTCAATGGTAAAAGTTTCTATGACCGTACAGCCGTCCTTGTCAATTTCAAGGGTTATCGTCTTGGTGCTGTTGGCAGGGTCATAAGTATCCCAGGTCACGTCATAAACTTCATCGCCTAAATCCGCAACCTCATCGGCACCTTCAAAATCCCAAGTGAAAGTGGTCCCCGCATCATTGGTGTCTCCAGTTCCTTGATAAACAAACCTGGCCGGCTGGCCTTCGCAGGCAAAATCAGGATAATCCACATCCGTTGTTGCTGGGATCAAAACATCTATGGCATAGGTCTCGGTCGTAATACAGCCATCGTTATCAATGGATACGGTCACGTTTTTAGTACCTGCCGAATCCCATTCCAATTCAAAATCGGTATCGGCATCCGTTACATTGACCTGGGTTCCCCCGTCAAAATCCCAAGTGAACACACCATTTGCTCCAGTTGTGCCATCAAAAGAAAAAGGCACGGTTTCATCTATGCAAATGGAGGCAGGGATTGCTGGATCGAAATCAATGACCGGTTTTTCGGCAATTTCAATTTCTTGTGATAAAAGTGTGCTGGTACAGCCATTTTCCGTTACCTCTAAGCTTACGGTCTTAGTACCAAAGGAGCTCCATTGAACGTCATAAGCTTCTTGACTACCAGATTTTTTAACTGCAGTTGCATCTGTACCAAAATCCCAATCAAATTCCAATTCAGGGGAAGAAAGGCTTAAATCAGCATCCCCGGTGTATAATACCACTACATCTTCATCCGTACAAGCCCCGGCCGGCAAATCAAAATCAGGGGTTGGGGTTTTTCCAACATCAACCGTGAAAGTGGTATCCGTATCACATCCGTTTTGGTTAATATTTAAGGTAATGGTTTTCTCACCTAAGGTAGACCAGGCCACATCAAATTCTCTGTCAGTATCCACTACATTTGAAACCGTTCCACCGTCCAAAGTCCATACCAGATCGGCAGAAGCATCTGCTGTTCCGGTATATTCAAAAGTTGCGGCCTGCCCAGAACAGACGCTGGCGGGAACATTCAAATCGGTAGTAGGTACTGGTAAAACCTCCACTGTAAAGGTAGTATCACTGATACAACCATCTTCATCTAATTCTAATGTAACATTCTTGGTTCCAGGAGTATCCCAAACCACTTCTGCATTAATATCATCCCCATTATTTGTACCACCGTCAAAATCCCAAGTAAAATTCGCAATGGATGTGTCAGCATTACCTGTATAATCAATATTAGCGGTATTCGTGGCACAAACACTATCAGGGGCTGTATATTCTAGAGTAGGGCTTTTTGTAATATCTATGGTGACGGAATCAACCACCAAACAATTTCCTTCTTCTATTTCAAAACGAATAGTCTTGGTTCCTAAGGTATCCCAGCTCACATCAAAATTTCTGTCTGGGTCATTAATATTTTCAACGGTTCCTCCATCCCAGTCCCAAGTAAAAATGGCAGTGGAAGTGGCATCTCCTGTATATTCAACATTCACGGATTGACCTTCACAGGCAGTTGCAGGCAAGGACACATCAGTAGTGGGGACATTATTGACGACAAGCTGAAAGGTTGTGTCCCCCACACATTCATACTCATTTGTGATTTGCAAGCTAACATCTACTGTATCATTAGCATCATAGGTTACTGAAAAATCCCTAGCGTCTTCACCAGATTGAGATGAAGTTGAGCCTGTTGTTGCCCAAAAATATTCGGTTTGCCCTCCGGCCGGATCTTCTGCTGCAGTAAATGTAACGGGGTCACCCTCACAGACTTCGGTAGGCCCTACAATATCCATTTGAGGATTAGGATAACCTGAAATAACTATAGTGTCTGCTATATCAAAACATTGTCTTTCACAAGGCGAAACCGCCACACCTTGCACCCAAATAGTATCCGTTTCTTGAAATATAGTATAAGTTAAATTTTCGTTTTCAGTTGTATCTCCCGTACTCCAAATATAGAATGAACGATCACCTCCATCCGCTGTTAATGTAATTTCATCCCCAAAGCATCCAGCTGTTTCTGAAGCTATAATTTCAATGTCGTTACCAGCAATTGCAGCAAGATTTAAAGATTCAATTTCTTCTGGAGTTAAAACTTCATCAAAATACCTAATGTAATCTATAGTGACGTCAGCTACATACTCACTTTGATTTGGCGGTGGCCCAAAATATTCAGTATTGTTTTTTAAATCAAATTCTTTATCATCTGTAATTCTTAATTCCTCTTCACCATCGAGATAAAAAATAATTTCATCCCCATCATAAGCCATTGCAATATTTATCCAATCAGTAGGGAAGTCATCAGGGTAATTAGGGGATACTGGATTAGTTCCACATATATCAGCAGTACTATTTTTATTGTCATCAAAACATAGTATTCCGTCTGAATTTATAAATAAACCTGCTCCGTTTTGATTGAAAAAATTCATTATAAAGATTCTATCCTCATCATTGGAATCAGGTATATCATCAATTCTAAACAATAATTCAACCGTATATATATTAGTTGGCGAAAGAAGTGAACCATTATCAACATCCAAACTTTGCCCTGAAGACATTGAATAATGCTTATTATTCCCATTAAGACAAAGTTCTTCTGCAGGAATGAATGTTCCAGTACCACCTTGAGGGTCCAATGGAGCTACTCCAGTCTCCCCATTATCATTTTCAAAATTATCAACAAAATTGTAACAGGCTGCAGGAACTAAGACAGAGTCTTGATGAAACTGAGCCAATGTAAGAAATGGGCTAAGAAGAAAGCCTATGAGTATTAATGTCGATATTTTGTTAAATTTACTTACCACTTTGCTATGAACACATATATTTATTAGACGTATCACATAATTCTTTCGATAAACTGACGTTACCTCCGTACAAGTATCCTTATCCATAGAATGCACCTTTACCATAAAAGTAAAGTTAAATATTAAGTTTTGGTAAAGAAATTGATAAACACCTATAAACTGACGATGTAAGTATCATTACAGATGTTAAATTTAATTAAAATTGTATATAATTGACAATTATTTTGCTTTTTCGTACATCTCTACTCATTCATGAGGACTTAACTTCCCTACAACTTCCCGATTAACGCAAATGGTATGTGTTTTGGATTTTTGAATCTTATGCAACATTTGCCATGTCTATCTTAGTAGGCACTAATTATTATTATTATTCTCTTCTTAAACCATTCCAACAAATCACTGTTTGAATAAATCCCCCTATGATATATCGCAATGTTATTTTTCGGGGAGGCAATATTTAATAAAAGGAAGTGGCAATTCAGGATTAACATGATAGCCCTTTGCATATAAAGATTGGGGAACTACATAGCCTATCATTCCATAAGACATTACTTCTTAAAATCCTTTCGGTAAATTATTTAAAATCACCTTTCTTAACTTTTGAATAATAGGTTTTCTTTCCTCGGGAACGGCCTCTAAATACTTTTCAATCGTATTTACATTATATTGCATTCCTATTCATTTTTTGTAAATACCGATTCACCTTTGAAATCATTCCCTTCATCAAACCAATATATGGTCAAAGTTCCAGTCTGAGGATCCCAAGAACCTTCAATTCCCGGGTCTACAAATTCAAACTGTCGGTTTTCTCCTGGACCAACCCATGTAATTTGATTACAATCATCATTATAAATTCCTTCTTGTTGGGCTCTAAACCCTATAGCCTCATACCATCCTGCAGAAATATCTGAGATTAAATAATTATCTCCTTCCAATGGTGTGATTGTTACATCCTCAACGGTAGAAGTTGAAGGAAAACTAGCACCATTATCACTAAACCCTTCTCCAGTCCATGTATCTTCGGCAGTAGAGATCATTGAATTACAAATAACTTCAGAAGACAGAGCTGAATTATTGAACTGGTAAATTTCTTCATTTACCTTTGTTTGAAAAGTAAAGAATAATGAATCACCATCATTCAAATCTATACTTTCAGCTTCTAAAGCTGCTCTTAAATCCTCTATACTTAATTTAACTTCTGCCGGAACAGTTTCTATAGTGGAAATTAAAATAGATGGGTTGTCAGCAGAATTGATAGCGGCATACAGCTCTACACTCTCACTAAATTCTTGCTTTGATTCCAAAATTATATCTACAAAAGCCCCTTCTGAACTCGATAAATTAAATACTGAAGATGCACCAAAACTCACATCCAGTTTAGGTATGGCGTTATCTTCATTTACAATTGAAAATTTTTCTTCTATCTCTACTAGTTCACAAGAACATAGAAAAAAAATGCCCATAAATATCCATGAAAATTGAGCTGTAATTGAATATTTTTTTATAAAACTTTTCATCTGCTTATCCATTAAAAAGTTAAGTTGATTCCTCCTCCAAATGAACGCATTTGGGGAAAATTAAAATATTGCTGACCAAAATAAGGGCTAGTTTCATTCCACTGCGTTTCCGGATCTGCATTTGGAAAACTGCTTTTCATCCATAGGTTTCTGCCCACCACATAAATACTTGCTTTCTTGATAAAGCCATCCCTACTGTTATCATGATTAAAAGTATAACTGACTTTAGCCTCTCTTAATCTCACAAAGTTATTATCATAAACATGTGCCTCATCAATATTTGAAACAACCTCAGACCAGAAATATTCTCCCTTATTAATTATAATATTGTTTTCCCCTTCAACATTAGGAACTGCATTTCCATTCCCATCTAATGAATAATATCCTTTTACTGCATCTAGCACAACCCCATCTTCCCTGTCATTTGTAGAGATATCCATTCCAAACTCCTTTTGAATTTTAGAATTGCCATTATAAGCCTTTCCGCCAATTTGACCATCAAACTGTACATAAAGTGATAGTCCGAAGATTCTAAATTCATTAGACAAAGCTGCCCAAAAATCGGGATTCATTTTGCCTAATTCTTTTTGGTTAGGATCACGAACCGGCATTCCAAATGCAGGATTAGCATTACCGTCTATAAACTCTCGATTGTCAACTATAATTCTCCCCTCCTCATTCCTTAAAAAGCTGGTGCCATAAAGAACTGGAAATGAAGAACCTTCGATTAATCGAATTTCCGGACTTTCATTATTATCCCCTAAAGAAATACTATTAATACCCTCTGCAACTGAAATCACCTTCGATTCAATAGCCGTATAATTTCCGCCAATATTCCATACAAAATTGTCCGCTTTTACCGGGCTAATAGTGATATTTGATTCTATGCCGGTATTTTGTATTTCACCTGAATTTTGAAGGGTATTAGTCACACCGGAACTAGGCGGTTGAGGAATAAATAATATTTGATTACTATTATTTTCTTGGAAATAATTAGCCTGTAATTGAATATGATTATTAAATAATTCTAAACTAAGGCCAGCATCTATGGTCTGGCTTATTTGAGGGTTTAAAACATCACTCATAACAAAATTTCCCTCCTGAGTTCTTAATGGAAATGCTGTTCTCGATGGGGAAAAATACGGATTGGATAAAGCTGTATTAAATCCACTATTTATATTTTGATTCAAAAAGGGAGCCTGGGCAATTTCAGAAAAACTTGCACTTATTTTTCCAATATTCAAGAAATTATTCTCATCAAAAAGTTGAGAAAAAACAAAACTTAATCCAGCAGTAGGATTGAAAAATTGGGCATTATCAAAATTAGAATTAGAAATGTAGTCTTGTCGTGCTGCTAAATCTAAATAAAGCACCCTATATAATGATAAACGGGCATTACCATAAAAGCCTAAAATTCTATTATTAAAATTAACAGTATCATTCTGTTGTATATTGGTATTATTAATGTCTTCTGTTCCTGCCTCACTAATTCCAAAGCCTTGCTGAATGATCGATTCAGTTTGAGTATCTACAAATTCATTGCCTAGCAAAAGGTCAAAAGCAAAGGCTTTAGAATTCCCAAGCTTTAATTTCACATTAAAATTGGAATTAAGGTGCTGCGTCATATTCTGACCATTTAATATTCTTCCTCCTGATGGAGGGTTGGTTCTACCATTTGAAAAACTAGAACCTATTGCATATACCTCATTTATTTCTTCAGATAAAAGCTCGCCTCCTCCTCTATAGTTTAATTCTAACCAGCTTGTAGGGCTATATTTAAAATAAAGATTACCAAAAGCTTTTTCTACGGTTTCATTAAATTGGTTATTCGCCAATGACCATCTTGGATTATCCACATCCTCACGATAATATTCTTGTTGATTAGAATTATTGTCATCAGCGAAGGCAGTGCCCCATAGATTATAGGAAGGAGGACTCAAGAAAGCATCTAATACACTAGAAGAATTGTTTCCCCCTGCCAATTTCGAAATATCATTCACCGCTATATTTGCAATACCACCAAGAGAGAATTTATCGCCCAATTTCAATTCCCCTCTTAATTTTCCATTAATTCTGGTCATGGCAGAATTCGGGATTATCCCTTGCTGATCTGCATAAGAAAGAGCTAAATTATAATTCCCCCTCTGATTCCTTCCCGAAATATCAAAATTCGAGATTGCAGTGTACCCATCTTGAAAAAGAGGACTTACATTATCATTTATTCCCTCATTACTAGCAATATTAGCCCCCCAAGAATAAGGACTGTCTTCTACAGACTGACCATTGGTACCTTGTCCGAATTGATTTTGTTGTTCAGGGAGCCCAACTACTTCGTTAACCATATAACTTTGTCCCAAATTAACCCTGGTAGAATTTGGCTTAATATTTTCACCACTGAAAGTAGTAATGATGATAGCACCATTGGAACCTCTACTTCCATAAAGCGCAGCTGCGGATGCTCCTTTAAGGATATTTACCGATTTAATGTCCTCAGGATTAATGTCATTAATTCTGCTGCTGTAATCCATGCCATTAGAAAGACCTGAGAAGCCCGCGCCAGAATTTAAAGGCAAACCATCTATGACAATTAAAGGCTTATTATCAATAAATATGGAATTATTACCTCTTATACTCAATTTAGCGGAAGAACCCGGCATTCCACTGCTTTCTTTTACAAATAAAGAAGAAGCTTTTCCTTTTAATATTGTAGCTAGATTCTGAGTTCCTTTTTGGGCTATGGAATTAGATTGGATTTCTTGATAAGTATAAGGCTGAAGGTATTTTTGTCTTTTTTCTCCAAATGAAAAATGAGCTGTTTCATCAATTTTGCTACTAACGGCACCTAATTCAACCGTAATATAGGCTTGATCACCTATCTCAACATTCTTCCTTGCTTTTCCAGGATATATAAAAAGAAGTTTAGCGTCATCTTGAGGTATTATAATTTTAAAGACCCCTTCTTGGTTAGTAAGAACCCCTGTTCCCTTTTCTTCCATTAAAACATTAACTCCTGCTAATGGCTCACCGGAAATGGCATCTGTAACCTTACCTCTTAAGGTTCTATTCTGACCAACAACCGTTAAAATTGATAAGCATAAAAGGAATAAAAGTAAAAAGACTCTTTTCATTACAAAATTTATCAGAAGTTCAGCAAGGCAATTTAGTTAACTTTTGACGCAATATAATCAAATATCATATTCTTAGCATATATAATTTTAACAATCAGTCAATATGATTTAAAGCACCTTATTTCAAATTTAACTAAATTTAAGCATTTTAATTGCCTTGAAAACCATTAAATACAGAAGTTAAGAAAATAGAAAAGGATGAGATCAGCCTCATCCTTTTAGCAAATTATTAATCCTACTTTGTCAAGTTCATTAATTGAAATAAAAATATAAAAAAGCAATTTTATTTTTTCATTCTCCAGCACCTCCACTAATGATCTGCCCATAGAACACAGCATTCATAAGAAAACGATTGGTACCATACCAAAAAGCCCTGAAATTAGTGTTATCGGTAAAGGAAATAACCTTCCCTCTTCCTGCTCTGCTGACGGTAACAGCTGAAGTTCTTTTTAATTTTTCTTCATTTTCTTCTGAAATATAGCCGTTTAACAGTGGTGATTGCGTATATCTAATCGGATTAGCATATTGATTTTTAGATTTTTCCATAAATAAAGTACTATTTCTGAAAATCGGCATTTTCTCATTTTTCAATCCGTAACTTAAAGGATGGCTTAAATCCAATTCAACTTCAAAAATGGCTCCACCAATTACTTGAGCACCTCTGTTATTGCCCAAATCTTCATAATCTTCATATCCTGTTGTGTCGGGTTTGCTTTCTACGAATTCCACTTTAGTCATCTTCTGATCAGAAAGCCATTTTGCAGCTGATTTATAGGCAATGATAGTCCCTCCTTTTTGCGTCCATTGCTGTATTGTATTCTTTTGGCTTCCGATATTTCCATATCCCCAGCCATTTGGCATAATCAATACATTATATCTACTCAAGTCTGCTCTTCTAAAGTCATTAACATCAATTTTTGTAATTGGCATTTCATAATGCTGATCCATCAAAAACCAAATCTCACCGGCATCATAAGAACTGATGCCATCTCCTATAATCATGGCAATTTTTGGCTGGTTCAATGATTCAAATGCAGGACTTCCTAAGTTGATCCCATTTGTATTGCCGCTTTGCACAGAATAAATATTTACACCAGAATTGTCAATTGCTTCCTCCAAAATCTGATATATCTGTATTGGAGATTCATCTTGTTGCTTTACCGGAATTAATACAGAACCTATTGCCAAAGTAGTACCGTCTTTTAAAATAATTTCCTTGGTATTCACTTTAGTTCTGATACCAGCTTTTTGTATTTTATATAGTGCTTTTGGTGCGTAGAAGTCATGCCATTCCATGATGTAAGCATATTCACTTTTACCGCCTATAATGCTTCCTTCAGGCCGCATAGAAGCATCAAATTTTTCCCCTAAAAGGTCACTGTTGTAATTTCGCTTATCCAAACTTTTATAATCTAAGTTATAAGACATCCCCATATTAAAGGCAGATACATCATAAAAAAGACTATCCGTAAAACTGGTTCTTACATCAAAAATAGCTTTAATCAACCTACTTTGATATTGATTGGTTGGAATGATATAGCTATTGTCAGTTTGAAAACCATTAGTGCTTTTGGCCAATTTATGAACTTCAATTTCATGTCTGTCCAGCATTTCCGCAAAACGATATAATTTAGAAGCATCTTGATCTGAAACTACCCAAGCTTGTTCATTAGCTTCGGAAGCCATATTTACAGAGTTCTTATAAAAATCTCTTTGGAACCCAAGCAATTCTTCTCGCATTTCATAGCCAGCTTGAAGTGTACTTAAAGAAGCTGTAAATTGATTCTTGATGGTAAAAGGAAATTCTAACACTCCATTTACACTTTCTTGTGCATGTCCTCTTGAACTTGCTTGTTCGAACAAAATTCCTATTGCCCCTTGCACATCTGGGAAAGTGGAGCCTTTTCCATAATAAAAATCATCAAAGCTTTCTTTACTATAATAAAGAGACCCAATTCTATCTAAGAATTTCGCATGATATTCACCAATTTGACCCGTTAAATCTTGATTCTTTTGTGGAGTGATAGGGTGCGTTCTTTCAGGGATTCCAGGTTGGAAAAAGAAAGTGCTATTAGTTCCCATTTCATGATGATCCGTCAAAATATTGGGTTTCCAGGCATGGAATTGTGCAATTCTATTCTGCGACTCAGCTAACTGCACCGGCAACCAATCCCTGTTCATATCAAACCAATAATGATTAGTTCTACCTCCAGGCCAAACCTCATTAAATTCTCGATCATTAGGGTCGGTCACTAAGTTTTCGCTTTTGTGCATGTTCGCCCAAGTAGCGAATCGGTTTAATCCATCTGGATTAAATGCAGGATCCAGTAAAACGACCACATTTTTCAATTTATCCTCAACGTCTGAACCTTGAGCCGCGGCTAAGTAATAGGCTGTCAACATAGAAGCATTGCTCCCACTTGGTTCATTACCGTGAATGGAAAAACCCATCATAATTACCGAAGGCATTTGAGCAATATCCAAATTAGAAGACTCATCAGGATTGGTCAATTGTTTATGCTCACTTTTGATTTTATCAATATTGGTATGATTATCGGGATGAGTGATGGTCAATAATAATTGTGGTCTGTCTTCATAAGTTTTGCCCGTTTCAATAATAGTGACTCTATCAGAAGCATTAGCTAATGCTTTCATATAATACACCAACTTATCGTGGGTGACATGCCATTCACCTACTTGATGACCAATGACACTTTCAGGTGTAGGGATATTGGAATCATATTCCACACTATCGGGTAAAAAATAGGACAAATCTTTTTGGGCAAAAGCATTATTAACCAAAAAGAATACGAAAAGAAGATTTATAAAGTGTTTCATTCTGAATAAAATTTGATTTCAAATTACAGAGATTTTCCGAGACCACCATTTTTAATTGTTTAAACGGCTATTATCTTGTTTTTATAAATTAAAATTTATTAGAACTTAAAATTAATGTTAACTTAATGTTAATTTTACATAGCTGAATTATAATCAATTATTAATCTTTTAAAGAGGATATAGAATGATTAGGGTTTTAATTTTGCGGAGAATCATAAAAAATAATTTTAAAAAGATGAAGAAAATTTTACAGAGTTTATGTGGAATAGCGATTATGCTTGCTTTTGCAACGGGATCGGTTTTTGCACAGACTACAGGTACTGTAGTAGGGAAAATCATTGACAATGAGACAGGTGAGGCTGTTACAGGAGCAAATGTGGTAGTGAAAGGTACTACTATAGGGGCTGCTTCTGATTTGGATGGTGAGTTTAAAATCACTGGGGTTCCAACAGGAAAACAACAATTTGAAATTACTTTCATTAGTTATGACAGAATGACAATTGAAAAAAATGTTGCTCCTGCTCAAGATCAAGTTACCGATCTTGGAACCATTAAATTAAAAATTGCAGCAGTAGGCATGCAGGAAGTTCAGGTTATTGCTTCTATCGGAATTGATAGGGAAACACCTGTTGCTATGTCTAACATTAAAGCTACAGAGATCGAAGAGACTATGGGTAATCAAGAATTCCCTGAAGTTTTGGAATCAACCCCAGGCGTTTATGCTACTAAAAGTGGTGGTGGATTTGGTGATTCTGACATTACCATCCGTGGATTTGAAAGTGTAAACGTTGGTGTTTTAATTAATGGTGTGCCAGTAAATGACATGGAAAATGGTCGTGTTTATTGGTCAAATTGGGCTGGTTTAGCTGATGCTACTCAATCGGTTCAAATCCAAAGAGGTTTGGGAGCTTCTAAAGTAGCTATCCCTTCAATTGGAGGTACAATTAACATCATATCCAAAGCTTCTGATGCCGACAAAGGTGGTTCAGTTTCAGCTTCAGTAGGTAATGATGGATACCAAAAGCAAATCGTTTCTGCTTCTACTGGTTTAACGGAAGATAATTTAGCCGTTACTTTTTCAATAGGTCAAGTTAGTGGAAATGGATATGTTGACGGTACTAATTTTAAAGGATATCAGTATTTCGCCAACATTGCGAAAAAAATTAACGAAAAGCATGAAGTAACCTTAACTGCAATTGGTGCTTCACAAGAACACGGACAAAGACAAAGCCGTTCTACAATCTCTGACTATAAAAATAGCGACAGAGGAATCCGGTTCAATCCTGACTGGGGATATAAAAATGGTCAAGAAACTAATGTGGAAGACAACTTCTATACGAAACCATTATTTTCTTTAAACCACTATTGGACTGTAAACCCTAAATTGGATGTGTCAACCGCTGTATATTATTCAGTAGGAACTGGTGGCGGTGGTGGTACTGCTACTAATGGCGGTGAGTATTACAGAAGAGATGGTGTTGTGGATTTTGACAGAATAGTAGATGAAAATATTGACAATGACGAATTTGGTTCAACTGCTATTTTAAGAGCTTCTATTAACAATCACCAATGGGCAGGAGCACTTTCAAGTGCAAATTATGAGCTTACTGAAAATATTGATATTTTAGCTGGTCTTGATTATAGATATTATAAAGGAGAGCACTATCAAACTGTTACAGATTTATTAGGTGGAGAATATTTCCCAGATGATGCTGATGTAAATAACCCAAATAGAGCACTTCAAGTTGGCGATAAGAGATCATACTACAATGACGGTATCGTAAATTGGGGTGGAGGATTCCTGCAAGGTGAATATTCTAAGAATAACTTATCTGCTTTTGCAACATTGCAAGCTTCTAATACTAGCTATCAAAGGGTTGATTATTTCAATTATTTAGATAACGATCCTAATCAAACTTCTCCAGTTTATAATTTCTTTGCTTTCGGAACTAAAGGTGGTGCAAACTATAACTTATCAAAAAATCACAACGTTTTTGCAAACTTAGGTTATTTTGAAAGAGCTCCTTTCTTTAACACAGTTTTCCCTGTATTTACTAATGAAGCAAATGTTGATGCAGAAAATGAAAAAGTGTTGAGTTATGAATTAGGTTACGGATATAGAGGCAATAAATTTTCTGCAAATGTAAACGTTTACAGAACTACTTGGACTGATAAAACTTTCCAAATTACAGTTCCTAACCAAGGGCCACAAGGCACAAACTTATTTGCTAATATCTTAGGTGTTGAAGCAATTCAC
Organism: Bacteroidota bacterium; assembly: GCA_051747245.1. GTDB lineage: Bacteria > Bacteroidota > Bacteroidia > Cytophagales > Cyclobacteriaceae > Marivirga. Next base: position 64,823 of record JBNJFX010000002.1, on the reverse strand, counting down.
CAAGGACTTGAAATAGATTTCCTTTACGAGCCAATTGAAGGATTAACTTTCAACGGTATGGGTTCATTTGGTGATTGGAGATGGAATAACAATATTGAAAATGTTTCTGTTTTTGACGAAGACAACCAAGAAGTTAGAACTGTAAGTTTGTTCATAGAAGATACTAAAGTAGGTGGATCAGCACAAACTACTGCAATGGGTAGAGTTTCTTATGAAATTTTAAAAGGATTGACAGTTAGAGGTGAATACAGCTATTTTGACAATATTTATGCAAGATTTGATGTATTATCAAGAACAACTGAAGAATCAGCTGGCGTTAATCCTTGGCAAGCTGAAGCAGCTGGATTGGTTGATTTAGGTGCATCTTATAAATTCTCTATCTCAGATAAAGTTAAAGCTACTGTTTTAGGAAATGTTTATAACGTTTTTGATACTCATTATATCAAAAATGCTAGTCAAAACTCTCAAGATCCTAACAATCCTTTAGTATGGTTTGAAACAGGAAGAACTTGGAGCGCAACATTCAGAGTTAACTTCTAATCAGATTAAAAACACAAAGAAGATATGAAATTATTTAATAAATTATATTTATTCATCTTCGTGGCACTTGCTTTTGCTTGTGATCCATATGAAGAGACTTTCCAAGAAATTGAGGAAAGCACACCAGGTCCTATTGCTAATATTGAAATCACACTTAATGATGATGATTATGCACTATTAGAAGATGTTGAAGGCGCAGAGAGTATTGTTCAATATGGCAACTTTGACAATGAAGAGGATGTAAGAGAGTTTATTCCAAGAATACTTTCTCAGAAATACCCTCTTTTCGATAATAAATCTTTAGTAACGGTTAACTATGATTATTATAGAGGATTTCCAAGTGAAGTCCGCCCATTTTCCAATGCTGATGAATTTTCTTTTGGCGCTGATGAATATGCGTTAATTAGTGATGACGCAGCTAATTTTCAATTTGTAAATTCTAAATCTGATGTGTTCGATGTTTTATCGGAAAGTAATCCAGACGCTGAAGATGGAGATGTTTTAATTGTAGGTTATAAATATGCTGATATTAGCTATGAAGGAATTAATTTTGAAAGTATCTTTCTAGAAAATTTTCAAGAAGCATCAGATTTAAGTGCTCATGATACTTATTCTTTGGAAGGAGATCAAGTTTGGGAATTAGACGGAAGTAGAGCTAATATGAGTGGTTATGATGGTAGCAATATGCCAAATGAAGATTGGTTAGTTGTTTCTGAAATTGACTTAACTGATGCTAGTTCTTCAGTTGCATTAAGAATTTCTCAAGGAATTAATTTTAAGAATGATGCAGTTTATGGTGAAGATATAGCCATAAAAGTATCAACTGATTATGATGGGACAAATGTAGAAACTGCTAATTGGGAAAACTTAGATGTTCAAAATTGGCCTGCAGGTAGTAACTGGGATTTAGTTGATTCTGAAGCAAGTTTAGCTGATTATGCAGGAGAAACCATTTCTATTGGTTTCTATTATCGTTCAACCACTGATTTTGCTCCAAACTGGGATATAAATGAAATTTCAGTTGAATTCGGTGAAACTATTGAAACAGAAACAATTGAAACTTTCTATCAATTCGAAGATGATAGCTGGACAATTCCAGGAGACGCATATTACTTAACTACGGAAGATTATGATGAAATGGGAGCTCCTGGTCAATATAACAACTTCAGTGGTGATGTTCCACCAGCAGATTATTTACCAGAACTATTAAATCAAAAATATCCATATGCAATAGAGGAAGATCAAAAGATTGTAGTGTATAAATACTTCTCTTCTGGTGAAGTACAAACTAGAGGAGATTTGTATACTTTCAAATCAGAAAACTGGGAAGTTTACGGAAGCACTATCGTAGAACAACTTCAATTCGCTAAAGAAGAAGGCGTTTGGGTTCCGGATAATACTATTGCCTATACATTAACTGGTGAAGATTACGAATTAATTGGTGATATCGCTATCGAAAATGGAGATGTAGCTAGAGGAGAAAACCTTCAGCAATATGGCAACTTCTACCAAAACTTCCCTGGTGGTGACACTCACTGGACTGACGAACAAATCGTGGCTGTTTTAGATCAATTCCTTAAAATCAAATATCCTGATTTAGGTCCTGGTCAAAAATTCACTATCACATACGCAGCATACACAGGTTCAGCAGTTGAATTACAAATGAACTTAATTCAAAATGAAGAAGGAAATTACGTTATAAACGATTAATCTAACTTCATTTACATTCTTAAAGGCGTATCAACTCTGTTTGATGCGCCTTTATTTTTATGTAATTTTGCAGAAATATAAAATACAATGATAAAAAACACCCTCTACTTACTGGTTTCAATTATTTTCTTCTCGGCTTGTAACAATCAAAACCCACAGCCTGTAAATGATGAGGAAATAGATGAAGAAGAACAATATATTCCTGAAGTCATTGAATCATTTGATTGTTTTCCACAATATGATGAAAGTAGCTTTGATATAGTAACCTGGAATGTAGAACGTTATCCATTAGATTATGACACTCCAAGTGTAATTCGTACTGTTTTGGACACTACTGAAGTTGATATATTTGCATTTCAGGAAATACAAGATCCTGAAAATATGACTACTGTAATCGACAGTTTAGCTGATTGGGAATTTGTATATGCTGATGTTCGTTATGACCTTGAAATCGGTTTCGCTTATAGACCAGAAGAAATTGTTTCCATTACTGATTTGGAATTATTGTTTCAAGACGATTCTGATCCTTTTCCAAGAGAAGCTGTAAAAACAACCGTAGAACACATCAGTGGAAGAGAAATTCATTTGATTAACATTCATTTAAAATGCTGTAATGATGGGGTAGAAAGAAGGACCGTAGCAAGTGAAATGATGAAAAATTATATTGAAACTGAATTAAGTGGTCAGGATGTCATTTTACTTGGAGATTTCAATGATGAAATTGATGATGCTGAAAACCCTTTCTCAAATTTTATTAATGACAGCGAAAACTACTTATTTGCAGATATGGATATTGCTTTAGGAAACCCGGAATTTTGGAGTTATCCATCCTTTGGACCGGAAGGTAGCCATATTGATCACATCTTATTAGCCAATGGACTGCTTGAAGTTGAAAATGAAACCCAAACTTTAAAAGTAGACGATTGCGTGTCAAGATATGAATACAATGTTTCAGATCATTTGCCTGTAATGACTAGTTTATCTTTTTAAACTATCCCATTTATTAATGGTTTTAAGAGCATTTTGATTTAACAAAATGCTCTTTTTATTTTTTAGCCAAATTTTCAATTCCAATCATCCCCATTTCCTACCGTTTGAGAGAAAGCATTCTAAATCAGTAACCTTATCGCTTTAAGTAAGTTTTAACTATTCGTATGTTTGTACATCCATTAAGCTAAATATTTTTTAAAATTTTACCATGAAATAGTCATTTGCCCTAAATACTAACCGAAAATGAACATAAGAACTTATTAAAGGTGGGTAAACAAGGCTTTTGAACTTTGACTATTCCATAGCCTGCCTCGATTAATCGGGGTGATGTTTTACAACAATTATATACACATGAAAAAAATTATAATTCGGATTATAGCATCAATTGCCGTATTGGCTGTCATAATATATTTGGTATTCCCGGACATTTTTTCTTCTGAGTCAGAAAAAAATTTAGGAAAACAAGCTCCGGCAGAGGGAAAAACTAAAATATCTATTGACGCACAAATTGTTAAACATGAGACCTTCGAAAATGATATAGTGCTAACAGGCTCCTTACTGGCAAATGAATCCGTGCAGTTGGCAAGTGAAATCTCAGGTAAAATTGATAATATTTATTTCGAAGAAGGACAATTCGTTAAAAAAGGTAAATTATTAGTTCAAACCAATGTGGCTGATCTTGAGGCTAATTTACAGAGATTGAAATATACCGCTCAGTTAAACTCAGAAACTGAAAAAAGGCAAAAGCAATTGCTAGAAAAAGAAGCTATTAGTAAAGAAGAATATGATATTGCTTTTACAGACCTAAAAACTACCCAGTCTGAAATGGATGCTTTGCAAGCCGAAATTGATAAATCAAGAATAAGAGCACCATTTTCCGGTTTCATTGGTTTGAGGTATGTCAGTGAAGGTAGCTATATTACCCCTTCTTCAGAAATTGCTTCTTTATATAATGTTGATCCGATAAAAATTGAATTTTCGGTTCCAAGCAGATATAGTGGATTAGTCAAAAAGGGTAGTAAAATCACTTTCTCTTCAGAAGCTGAATCAAAAGAAAGAAAAGCAACCGTTTATGCTATAGAACCACAAATTGATCCTGTAACCAGAACTTTATCTGTTAGAGCACAAGCTCCAAATCCAAACAACACCCTAATCCCAGGGCAATTTATCCGAATCAATTTAAGTTTAGAAAATAGGGAAAACGCCATTTTAATACCCACTACCGCCATTATGCCAAAAGCTGACGGTCATACTGTATTCATTATTAAAGATGGAAAAGCGCATTTAAAAGATGTTCAACTGGGAGCAAGAACTTCTAACCGAGTGGAAATTCTAAAAGGAATTGAAAAAGGGGACACTGTCGCTATTGCAGGAGTTCCTCAATTAAAAGACAGGGCAGCAATAGAAATTAAACAGTTGGAAGAATAAAGACATGGCATCATTATCAGAAATAAGTATTAAAAGACCGGTTTTAGCCATTGTGCTATCACTGGTTATATTAATTTTTGGCTTTATAGGCTTTAATTTCTTGGGCATTAGGGAATATCCCTCTGTTGATCCACCTATCATTACCGTCACCACAGACTATGCAGGCGCCAATGCTGACGTCATAGAATCTCAAATCACAGAACCTTTGGAAGAGGCTGTAAACGGTATTGCCGGTATCAGAACCATTACCTCCACCAGTGCAGAAGGCAGAAGCAGAATCACTATTGAATTTAATTTGAGTGAAGATTTAGAAGCAGCTGCTAATGATGTAAGGGATAAAGTATCAGGAGCCAGAAGAAGATTACCTGAAGATGCAGAGCCTCCGACTGTAAACAAAGCAGATGCTGATTCAGACCCTATAGTATTCCTCAATATAAATAGCGAGGAAAGAAATTTATTGGAATTATCAGCAATTGCGGAAAACACTTTTAAAGAACGATTACAAACCATTTCTGGAGTAAGTGAAGTTAGGATTTGGGGAGAAAAACGCTACGCCATGCGTTTATGGATGGATCCCATCAAACTTGCGGCTTACCAATTAACTCCTTTGGATGTATTAAATGCCGTGGAAAGCCAAAACGTTGAGCTGCCTTCCGGAAGTATTGAAGGTGACATGATAGAATTGGTAGTAAAAACTCAAGGTCAGCTTACTACAGAGGAAGAGTTTAATGATTTAATTGTTGCGGAAAGTGACAATAGCTTTGTTCGCTTTTCTGACATCGGTTATGCTGAATTAGGTCCACTGAATATGCGGACAGTCCTAAAAAGGGATGGAATCCCAATGGTTGGGGTAGTCTTAATCCCGCAACCGGGTTCTAATAGTATCGATATTGCAGATGAGTTTTATAAAAGAGTTGATAATATTAAAAAAGATTTGCCTGAAGATATTAATTTAGGTATTGGCTTTGACCAAACAGAATATATTAGAGATTCCATCAATGAGGTGCAGCAAACCATTATCATTGCATTTCTTTTAGTAATCTTAATCATTTTCGCCTTTCTACGGGATTGGAGAACAACTGTAATTCCTATTGCTACCATACCAGTTGCCTTAATCGGTACATTTTTCTTTATGTATTTGGCAGGATTTTCCATAAATGTCCTCACCTTATTAGGTATTGTTTTAGCCATCGGGCTGGTGGTGGATGATGCCATTGTGGTATTGGAGAATATTTACACCAAGGTTGAGGAAGGTATGCAACCGATGGAGGCTGCCAAAAAAGGAGCTATAGAAATTTTCTTTGCTGTTATTGCTACAACTGTGGCATTGGTTGCAGTATTTATGCCTGTGATTTTCCTTGAAGGTATTACAGGGCGTTTATTCCGTGAATTTGGAGTGGTGGTAGCAACAGCGGTGATGATTTCCTCATTTGTAGCTTTATCGCTTACACCAATGATGAGTAGCCGCATCCTAAAAAAGAGAGAGCAACACAACTGGTTCTATAGAAAAACAGAGCCATTCTTTGTTTGGCTAAATAAGGGCTATGCTAGAAGTTTGGATGGGTTTATGAAGGTGAAATGGATGGGGATCCTGTTGTTTTTCGGTGCAGTAGGTCTAATTTATGGTCTATATAAAATTCTACCTTCAGAATTAGCTCCATTAGAAGATAGAGGGCAGATATCCGTAAATACGACCGGGCCCGAAGGTGCCACTTTTGAGTATATGGACGAATACATCAATAATTTGGTGGAAGTTACCATGGATACCCTTCCTACTGATGGTTTAATTTCAGTTACTTCGCCTGGCTTTGGTACCCAGGGAACCAACTCGGGTTTTATGAGAATTATGCTTGTAGATGCTGATAAAAGGGAAAAAACACAACAAGAACTTTATGATGAATACACCCCAATATTGAGTGAATTTCCTGCTGCCAAGGCTTTTGCATTCCAGCAACAAACCATTGGAGGTAGAAGAGGTGGATTACCGATTCAGTATGTAATTCAAGCTACTTCATTGGACAAACTCCAGGCTGTACTTCCGGAATTTATTGAAAAAGCAGGAAATGATCCCACTTTTACTGTAGTTGATCAGGATTTAAAATTTACTAAGCCACAAATTGATATTCAAATTGACAGGGAAAAAGCGAGCTCATTAGGAATATCTGTAATTGATATAGCCAGAACACTGCAATTAGGTTTGAGTGGGCAGCGTTTCGATTATTTCATCATGGACGGAAAACAATATCAAGTAATAGGGCAAGTTCAAAGAAATGACAGAAATGCTCCAGTTGATCTAAGATCATTATATGTTCGGGCAGATAATGGACAGATGCTGCAATTGGATAATTTAGTAACACTGGGTGAAAGCTCTACACCACCATCCCTATATCGTTATAACCGATATATTTCTGCTACTTTATCTGCAGGTTTGGCCCCTGGAAAAACAATTGGGGATGGAGTGGAAGCAATGGATGCCATTGCATCTGATGTATTAGATGAAACGTATAGCACATCGTTATCGGGGGCATCTTTAGATTATTTTGAAAGTTCTTCCAGTCTATTGTTTGCATTTGGCTTTGCAATAGTTTTAATTTATTTAGTATTAGCTGCTCAATTTGAAAGCTTTAGAGATCCTGTAATTATCTTATTTACAGTACCATTAGCAGTTGGTGGTTCATTTTTATCTATATGGCTATTTGGAGAAACCTTGAATATTTTCAGTCAAATTGGTATAATTATGTTGATTGGTCTGGTATCAAAAAACGCCATTCTAATAGTGGAATTTGCCAATCAGAAAAAAGCACAAGGACTTAGCGTGACAGATTCTATTACTCAAGCAGCTAAGTCAAGGTTTAGACCGATTTTGATGACCGCACTTTCTACTATTTTGGGTATTTTGCCTATTGCTTTGGCATTGGGTGCAGGATCAGAAAGTAGAGTTTCAATGGGTATTGCTATCATTGGAGGTCTAATTTTCGCAACTGGATTAACACTTTATGTAATTCCAGCTATTTATTCTTATTTCGCAAGTAAACATGCACGTGTATCACGTGTTGAATCTTAATTTCTTATGATAAAGTATATCAGCTTATCTTTTTTATTGCTTTTGGGGATTTCCCTTAATGCACAAGAAATCAGCTTAAATGAAGCTATTAGTATTGGTATGGAAAAGAACTTCTCCATCAGAACAGCAAAAAATACCGAAAAAGTGGCTGTGGTGAATTCTGATTATGCTTTAGCAGGTTTTCTCCCTGTAATTGATGTAAGCGGTGGTCGTAATTTTGATGTAGAAAATGTTAGTCAAGAATTTAGAAATAACGAGACGAACCAATTAGATGGTGCTCGTTCCAATAACTTCAGTGTCAGAGGTGATTTAACTTGGACATTATTTGATGGAACTAAAATGTTTTTGGATTATAAATCACTCCAATTGGAGCGAAATCAAAGTCGTTTTGAAACCCAAGCAGTAGTTGAAAATACTTTAGGAAACATTATTCAATCCTATTTTGAACTTGTTTTCGAGCAATATCAATATTCTGTTCTGGAATCAGCAGTTGAATTATCTGAAGAACGTTTGGAAATTGCCAGGGCTAATTATGAAGTTGGTAAATTTTCTAAAACAGACTTACTTTCTGCTAAAGTAGACCTCAATACTGACAAAAGCAATCTATTGAATCAGGAAGAAGTTATGCAACAAGCTAGGGTATCGCTCAACTTGCTTTTGGGGGAAGATCCAAATCAAGAATTTATGGCATCGGATAGCATGAAAATTGATGAAAGCCTGCAACTGAGTATGTTGATTGATGATTTAACGGTTAGAAATAAACAGCTATTAGGCTTGATGCAAGAAGAAAACATTTTACAGTTACAGAATAAATCCGTGATGACTGAATTATTGCCTCAATTGGATTTTAACTTAGGATACGGATATACCAATTTCAATTCTCAAGCAGGGTTTTTACTTCAAAACCAATCCCTTGGATTAAGCTATGGCTTAAGTTTATCGTGGAGAATATTTGATAGATTAGATCGCTCCAGAAGAAATCAAACCACTCAAATTGCGGTGGACAACAACACTATTGCAATGGAAGAATTAGAAAATCAGCTGACCGGAGATTTATCTTCTGCTTATGTGCGTTATCGCAATAAACTCGATTTAATCAAATTAGAGCAAGATAATCTGGAAGTGGCAAAAGAAAATGCAGAGATAGCCATAGAAAGATACAGAGTAGGGCGTTCCAATGCTATTGAATTGCGTGAATTTCAATTAAACTCAATAGAAGCAGAAAGCCGCTTGCTTAATGCTATCTTTTTAGCCAAACAAGCCGAAATAAATCTCTTAGCAATAAGTGGGAATTTGCTTAATAAGGAAGAAGTGAATTAAATAGTGACTAGTTTACTAAAGCTCGTAGGTATCTATAGCATTTGAATAGTCCTACTTTGTCATATTCATACTTATATCGAATACTGTAAGGTTTTCAACAGAGGTTTAAATGGTTAGTGTGCCACCAACCATGGGATTTGCCCCGGTCGGTGGCACACCGACCGGAAACCAAGACAAATAATTTAAGTAAATCTGTAGCTTTCGTCACTATTTTGAAGCTGACAAAGTAGGAATAGTTTGGATTTCATTTTATACTATATTCCCTAAATATTGTCAATATCTGACATTATCTTTGGGCAAATTCAAAAGCAATGTTCGAGAAATTAAAAAATAGGTGGGAGCTGAAGTCAGGCTGGCAAGTATTTATAGTTTTATTAGTGTTTACTTGCACAGGATTTACCGTAATGTTTTTAAAGGAACCTATTCTATCTTTGATTGCTGCTAAAGAAGAAAGAAATTGGGTGTTTACAACTATTTACTATATCCTCATTCTACCCGTATATTTTATAATCCTCCTTTTCTACGGATTCATATTTGGCCAAAGTAAATTCTTCCTTGGTTTTGTTAAGAAAACATTTAGCCGCTTTAAAAGATAAATAACCTGGATTTTAGGTAAATTTCTAAACTAATTTTCCTATACCGCTTTTGTAAATACCTAGTGAGTAGTTCCGGTCTGACGGTTGGAACCGTCTGACCGATAAATGAAGCCGCCATTTTTGTAAATCCCAATAGTATCGGTCAGACGCTATGAATCTCGTATTAAATTTTCAGCAAAATAGATAGTTTAATATTTCAAATCTATTTTGTAAAAGCATCAGACCGAAATACCTTTCACTTCCTTGGCTTTGTTAAAAAAACCTTTAGCCGTTTTAAGAAAAAAGATAAATAATAAATTAGAAAATCTATTTATGATAAATGCGGTCATCACAGACTATCATAAATTATTTCCGGTCTGACCTGCGGTACTGACCTAAGTGCTTCAAGCTTCCATATTCATACTTCCAAGACACTCCAATGTCCGACCTTCGGTACTGACATACTTGCCACGCTTTGCACATTCATCATCACTCACCCATCATCCCTCACCTGACTTATTACCGTTCCACTTTAAAATTCACCCTTCTGTTTTTGGCTCTGTTTTCTCGAGTGTCATTAGGATAAGCCGGTTCGCTTTCCCCTTTTCCTATATACTCCAATCTATCTTTATCAACTCCTTTACCGGCTAAATAATTAACCACTGATTGAGCTCTTTTTTCAGAAAGCATTTGATTGTATTCTTCTGGACCTGTGCTGTCAGTATGTCCTATAATAACCACTTCAATCTGGCTATTCTCATCCATCACCTCAACCATTCTATTCAATTCAGAAATGCTACTAGCTAACAACTCATGGCTGTCAAAAGCAAAGAATACATTATTCAATACAATTTCAGCTTTTTCTTTAACTGGAGCCATAATCATATCATTATTAAAGCTTTTCGATTCTTTCTGATTGGTTAAATCTACATTTTCACTGATGGGCAAATACCCTTTCACTTTTGCAATGTATTGATACTCCTGACCAGCAGGAAGTGTAATTTGATATTCACCAGTTGTAGGGTCGGTTTCCACTTTTCCTACTTCTACACCATCTTGTGTTTCATAAGAAACCACTGCATCTAATGGTTCTTGAGTTTCCATATCCACAACTCTTCCTGAAATGGTGATAACCGGATCCAATTCATTGAATAATGGCATTGGCAATCGGTAGATATCCATATCTCCTACAGAATCTTCTTTTGTATAATATGCATAATTACCTTCAGCAGGCATGCTGAAAAATAAATCATCTCCGCTTGAATTTACTTGTGGCCCCATGTTGTATGGTTCACTCCAATTCTGCCAAGTATCATCCAATCTTCTGGTCATATAAATATCATTTTTTCCAAACCCTATGTATCCGGATGAAGAAAAGAATAAGGTTTTATCATCAGCTGCTAAAAAGGGGGAGGTTTCATCAGTGGCAGTATTTACAGTTTCACCCAAATTCATTGGAGCTGTCCATGTGCCGTCCCTTTTTTCAAAACTGACATATAAATCCCTATCTCCATAAGAATCATCTCTTTTGATGGACATAATCAATGTTTTTCTACTATTAGCTAGATAAAAATTGGCTTTTTCTGCCATATTATAAAAATCATCAATTTTAAGGCTTTTGGGTTTAGACCATGAATCTCCTTCTTTAGAACTCACCGAAACCCCTGAGAATAGTTTATCTTTCTTTTCATCATATTCATTTCCAATAAGCAAAACCATAGTATTTCCATCAGGTGTAATAGAACTCACCCAGTTTGGCCCTTCACTGTTTAATGGCTCTCCGAGATTTCTGGCTTCCTTCCATTCATTGGTAGTAGTATCCAAATCACTTACCCATATATCTTCATAGTCCTCAATTCCTCCAATATTATCAGGATGGAATTTACGCCCAAAAAACAACTGGCTTCCATCAGGACTCAATATAGGTTTTAGTTCTTCATAAGGACTATTAACTCTATCATCTAACTTTTCAGAAACTAATTCTTCCTTTACATTCGGAACCAATTCCAATTGTAAATCGATTGGAGTTTCAGAGTCAGTAATTCCAATTGCATCAATACTGTAATAACCTGGCACTGCATTTCCATCAAACTCAAGTTTAACAGCTGCAACATTAAAGTCCGTTAACTCAGTGAATAACCTTAAAAATCTTCCCGGTTGATTCACAATTACCGGCTCCCTTTCGATCATTAGGTATTCATTGCCTTCTTCATCATAGAAAAAGATTTTCGTAAGTGCGCTTGGGTTATATGATTCCGCAATTGCAATTTGTCTGATAGGTTTAGGGTTATCAAAGCCCACTTTTACAAATTCTTCTCTTCCTGGTCTATTGGGAGTCCATGCACTCGGACTGCCCTCACCCCATGGATAAACATTAGGCTTTCCCAATAACTGTTTTACAGAATATTGGGTTTCTTCTAGTTGTGAGGAGTATTCAATTACCTTATCTGCCCAATTGGCGTCTTGTCCATAAGATTGAAATAATATTGCAAATAATAACAGTAGTGTTAATTGTTTTTTCATTGTTTTTCTATTCAGCCTTCAATATTCGAGCTTCTACTCTCCTATTATTTAACTTTGCTTCTTCGGTACTTTCCTTACTTAAGGGTTTTGTACCTCCAAATGCCTTAGTTTTTATTCTATCAGAACTTACCGACTTAGAGGTCAGATAAGTTTTAACAGCTTTTACTCTTTTTTCACTTAATCGCATATTAGCAGAAGCACTTCCTCTAAAATCAGTATGTCCTTCTAATTGAATTTCCATATTAGGATATTCCTGCATCATTTTAAGAAGTCTATCAAGCTCCTCATAAGAGTTTTCAAGTATATCCGCTTTACTTTGCTTAAAATTTATATCTAATCTTAATATAGCTCCAGAACCTGATGGCATTAATGAAAAAAGCAAATCTTCCATATCATCCTTTACAGAAATTTCTTCTTCAATTGTTATGTACCCTTCTGACTCTATTTTTACTTTATATTTATTATTCTCTTTAACTTTAAAAGAAAAGTCACCCGTCTCATCCTCTGAGTGAAAAACTCTAATATCACCTCCATAAGGCAAACTTTCCAATGTTAATTTTGCTTCAATTGGGCTCTCAAGCGTTTCATTGATAACTTTACCGTCTAATGAAACCCAATCACTACCTGGCTGAGCTATAGCTATTTGACAACAAAATACAAAAACAAAACTTAATTTAAAGAACAAACCTTTCATATGGTAATTTCTATTAATTTTTATTAAAATAATTGTGCAAAACTAACTTTTAAAATTGGGAAATATGAGATTATTCGATGAAAATATTGGAATTCTATTCGAGTGGCTTCTTATTAAACATCAAATACCCAATATTAAATAAAATTAAAAAGGGTGTGCGATCATCATAATAATGTCCGGATATACTAATTGGGCCAATTGGTGACTTGTAAAAAACGGCAGCCATACCGGAAAAATAATAATCGGGAATCAATCCACTTTTATCAACAAGCCCATCATTATCCTCCCAGGCAATAAGTGGTTTAAACGCATGCCCTTCCATGCGAAAATCAAAATCCTTATATAATTGAATTTGATATTTAAGACCGCCTGCCATAAACAAGGGTGCACGAAAATTCTCAAGATATAAACCCAAACTCTCAAATGTTGGACTATATGCCGGAGTATTTAGTAATGTTCCGCGGTAATTTGAAAAAGGATTAAGATTAGATGCTTTGGTAGTTATTGAAAAACCAAAATCCCCATAATTCAATGGATAATATTTTTCTATCTCTGCTTTAAATTGAAACCAATTATGCTCTACTACATCCTGTTCAAGATCAGAAGTTGATCCGGGGTTATAGGTTTCTGTTCCAAAATTATGTGATACACTTATCCCAATTTTAGAACCCATTGTTGGAAATATCCTTTCATTTAAATTGGAATAAGTAAGTGATAAAGAATGTTGTAATCCGTAAAACCTATTGAAATCTAATGTGTCTATGGTGATATAATCATCATTGTTAGTAAATTCATTTACTTTTCTTAATAAACTACTCTTAAATTCTAATTTCATTTTATCAAAAATTGGCATACCGATATTGACACCGTAATTCCTGTCGAATTGGTTAATAGGGATTACCCTTCTGTTATCAAGAAAATTTCCAGTGTTCAAAAAATCCCAGCCGTTATATTTAAAAAATGGTTCTGCATAAAATTGATATCCAAATGGGAAATGAATTTTTAATTTGTATTGAAAGCTTTTATAAAACTGACCTATACTAAGAGAAGTATTATGATTGAACAACAAATAATTTAAATGATCAAAGCCAGCCCCTACATAAAAATTACTCAAACCTGAGTTAGCCATATTCCCACCAATATCAAGACGGATATTCTCTTCTCCCTCTGAGGATAAATTGAATTTATAATGTGCTTTATCTTTAGCATAAGAAATTGTAGGAAATACACTTCTAAAATAAGGGTCTGCTACTAAATCAAAATAATTGTCTTTTAATTCTGCAATATCCAGCTCTTGCTTATTTAAGGGATTGATAATTTTCTTGATATATTTTTTTTCATCAGAGCGAAAATCCATAAACTCAAAATCAGAAAATTTTAGTGGTATCATTTTACTTTTAAATTCCTGTCTGTCTTTCTTCAATTCTTCCTGAGATTTTCTTGCCTCAATATTTTCTAATAACTCGGGTATGGCTCTATTGGCAGCAGCATATCCACTGTCTATGATTTGGGCGGCTTTGGAAAAATCAAAACCCGTGAAGCCTTCCAAATTAGGCTCAATAAAAACACGTTTTTCACCTAAATCCTTTGGATTTACTTTATCCATAATCATATATAACAAAGAAGTAGATATCAGTTTCTTATCATTTTCAGGATATTCTTCAAAAATCTTCGTTGACACATTTACCCCGATAAGAAAATCAGGATCGTAAGCTTCCCGCATCTGAGCAGCAGGGAAATTATCATAAATTCCACCATCAAAAATAAACTTCCCATTAATTTTAACGGGTTTGTATACATAAGGCACTGACATAGTAGCCCGGAGCACCTCTCCCAATTTACCGGAATCCATATAAATGGATTTTTGGGTGAAAATCTCTGCACCTACTGCTTTAAATGGGACAAAAAGATTATCGAAATTTTCTCCTGCTACTTGATTGGCTTTTGCCGTATACTCCGCTAAAGTAAAATTTAAAATAAGGTCATTTGCCAATTGCGGCCTGAAATTGGCTTCAAAAGTTGAATCAACCCCCAAGTTAATTTCCAGCCAACTTGGGTTAGGATCACTTTTATAATAAAATGTATTAAAATCATCAGGAAATGTGCCGTTTATCCAGCTTTGAAATTCCGGAGACCTGGCTATGGAATCTATTTCAAATGTACTATAGCCAGCAGCATAAAAACCCCCTATCACTCCACCCATGGAGGTGCCCAATATATAATCTACAGGAATTTCATTTTCTTCTAAAGCTTTTAGTACTCCAATATGGGCCAAGCCTTTAGCTCCGCCCCCGCTAAGTACCAAACCTACTTTTTGTGAAAGAAGTGATTGGTTAATAGTAAATAAAAATATGAAAAGCAGAAGCTTTCTTGCGCAATTCATAAGGTTCAGTTTTATCTTCTTTTTGTTAAAGCCAAAAGATAAAGAACTGAATGCAATTTTATTGCATTTTGGCCATTAAAACTTCGTCTTCACTATCAGGATAAGGTATTTCATCCAGTTTAGCCTTCACAAATCCTTTATATCGGTTAAAATTAGATAGATAATCTTCTTTTATAGGCTCAGATGGAGGTAAATCTACTTTCATAGCATCCACTTGTCTTCCGTTTTTCCAGAATCTGTAGCATAAATGAGGACCAGTGGCTAAACCTGTTTTTCCTACATAGCCAATCAATTGACCTTGTTTTACCTTCATTCCAGGTTTAATGTCTTTGGCTATTCCATTCATATGCAAATACTGAGTGGAATAGGTTGAATTATGACGGATTTTTACGTTTCGTCCATTATATTTCTCATATCGCGCTTTCGTAATTACCCCATCACCTGCAGCGTAAATTGGCGTGCCGGTTGGTGCTGCATAGTCAGTCCCTAAATGAGCTTTATATCTTTTTTGAACAGGATGGTAACGTTTTGCAGTATATCTTGAGCTAATTCTTGTGAATTTAACTGGGTACCTTAAAAAGGCTTTTCTTAAACTTTTACCTTCTTCATCGAAATAATCAATGCCATCGCCTTGATCAAATGCAATGGATAAAAAAGGATTATTATAGTGCACTAACTCTGCTCCTATAATTTCTTGTATGCCAACAGGATTTCCGTCAACTACTTTTTCTCTGTAAAGCACCTTAAACTGATCACCAGGATAGATTTTAGTGAAATCAATTTGCCATCCATACATATCAGCTACTAAATCGACTAATTCGGGAGTTCCACCGTTTTTCAAAATTTCTTCATATAGTGAAGTTTGAATAGTTCCACTGATAGATTTTTCTTCAATAGTGACTGGTTTCTTTTCAACATATACTTTAATAGAATCTTTCAAATTAAAAACCACATATTCTTCAGGATTTGGCTCATAAACCAGCGCTTTTGCTGCTGGAAAAGAATCCTCCTCTTGATAAATGACAGTATACTTTTTGTTAGGAGCTATTTTTCTAACATCAAACACATTTTTGGAAAGATTGGCTAATTGAAAAATTGTTTGATGAGATACATTATAGGCCAATAAAATATCCGAAATACTCTGATTACGCTTTACGGCATGTTCCTCTACTTGAAAAGAATCTACTACCATCCCATATAATATAGTGGGGGAAGCTTGTATAGATTCAGATGATATGGAATCTGATTTTACATCAATTTGCTCTGTTACTTCACCAATTGAATTGTATTCAAATGTGTAAAAATAAGCTAGCGACATGACAGCCAAAACAACGACTGCACTCAGTATTTTTCTCATCATTTTATTCTTACCTATTATATGCTGATTGCAATATTATTATATTTTATTAAAAACCAATGGATTAGCTACAATATTTTAAAGTGATTATTTAAAATTTAAAGCCTTTTATGGATATTTTTCTAAATGTAAAAACAAATTACGGTTTAGCTATGCGTATATCACTTAAATTTTAGGTTATTCTAAATCATTTTGGAAAATAATTCAAGAACTATGACTTTTATCAGTTTAAATTCAATCAACAAAGAAAAGGCTTTAATAAGAACCGAAATATCTCCTAATAAACCATTCTCCAAATACTAAAATAAAAATCAATAAATAAGGGATTATATTCTGGGTTAATGGAACTGTTTCACTTTCCCCACTAAGTACTCTCGGGTATTCCTTAGCGCTTAAATAATCTCGTAATTCATTTGTTTGCCTTGAATAAAAGAATTCACCTTGATTTTTTTCTGCTACCCTGTCAAGTAAATTGAAATTCGCTTGAAGATTTTGACTTTCCATATCAAATTCTTCCACCACAAATTGCCCATTACTTTCAAATCCTTTTCCTTGAATAGTACTGGATGCACTAAATTCATAAATTCCACCTGGTAAATTTCCCACCTTAAAATCAGGCTTTAATCTGTCAGGCGTAAATTCATATTTAAATATGCTATCATTAGAAGATTTCAATTCTAATTGAACTGGAACACCGTAAATACGGTCATATACTTCATTATAAATCTCTACTTGAAATTCAACTTCTTCATTATCAGCAAAAGCCTCTTTTTTTGGGAATGCCTTAAACCTATCTTTCTGATTTTTTGCAGT
The DNA here is from genome assembly GCA_051747245.1 of Bacteroidota bacterium. Classification (GTDB taxonomy): domain Bacteria; phylum Bacteroidota; class Bacteroidia; order Cytophagales; family Cyclobacteriaceae; genus Marivirga. Next base: position 47,426 of record JBNJFX010000002.1, on the reverse strand, counting down.
TAAATACCGAATGCTTTTCATCACCCAATCATCAAAAAAATCATGGCTTTGGGTATTCAAATACTCAACCATACGCCAAATTCTGAAATTTTGAACCAATAGCGTAGCCTGCCTGATATTATTATTGCTATAAAAAACAAAAACCGGCTCTTCCGTATTAACATTCCCCACTCTTTTTTGGAACAACTCCTTGGAAAGAGGATGAAAGTCATGCTTTGCAAATGGCATGGAAACAGGCGGTAAATCATCCATTATTTCTTCTTGTTCATTATTTAATTCGAACAAATCAAAATTTGAATTGACAACTGCAAAGGCTTCATCTGATTCTGAGGAAGCAACTAAATTCACCGATTTATTCAATTCATTATGCTGTCTGACATCTAATTTGGGGCCTGTAACAAACCAAAGCGGCATCTCGGAATTTTTCAGTTTCCTGATTTCAGCATCGAAAGAATTGTCAATATTAGGAAGATGAAATAAAATTGCCAGATCATAATCTTCAATGTTTTCAATTTGATCCTTACTGATTCCATCAATAGCCATGGTGAATTCATAATTATCATTTCCTTCTATTGCTGCAGAAAGTGCTTTAATATCTGGGTGTGGATATGGAGCTAAAAGTAAAATATTCTTTTTCCCCTCTACTATATTGATGTAGGCATTTTTAGAATTGTTTTGAGCATTGAATTCATCCTCCAGAATTTCCACCTCCACTTTATAATCCTGAAAGCCTGTTTCATCTGCATCTACTAAAAATTGAACTGTGGTTACTTCTTGTTCATTTTCAAATTGAATAGGCTTTTGAGCAATTTCTTCACCATTATTTCTTAGACTAACCCTTGTGTTTTCCCCTTCAAACCCTGTGTGTAGAATATCGGCTTCAATAGGAAATTGATTGCCTTCATAGGCTACTTTATTATATCTGATTTGCTGTAATACCACATCCTTTTTAGGGGTAGTATCTCCCAAGCCTACTGTAGATAATTGAAAAGGAAATGCATAGTAATCTGGTGAAATGCCTTGATTATAAATTCCATCTGAAAAAAGGATGACCTCAGAAATCAGCCCCTTATCAATATTTTCGCCTACATTTTTAATTGCTGCATTAAGAGGGCTAGTTTTTCTCTTGTTCTGAATACTGTCTTCTTCTGATAGGTCATTGCCATCAAGCCCTATGACAGAAATTTTAACTCCTTTTTCATTTTCCAGATCAGTGCGAAGCTGTTGTAAATTCTGCCAATAGTTTTGTAAATCGTTTTCACTTTTATGAACAGATTCGGAATCATCCCAAAGAAAAATGATTTTAGAAGGCTCTGAAGTAGTTTTTTGTACGCTTAAAAAAGGCTCTAAAAATAGATAGCCAATAATGCTTACCACCAAAAATCGTAAAACAAAAAGCACCTTATTCCAAATGGGAGTCCAAGGTTCTTTTTTACGACTGTAAAGTACATAAGCATAAACAAGACCCAACACTATACATAAAATAAGCCAATAAGGAGAATAAGCAGTTTTTAACATATCAATTGGCTAATTTTATCATTTATCATCATTATTAAAAAGAATTTTTAGAAAGCTTTTGGTCTGAATTAGATTTAATGAGTTAAAGGCACCAAAGCCTTTCCCGATAAATACGGAATTACATCATAAATACTTTCTTGTACACAATAGGCAATATCTTTTTTAACATTCAATTTCGCCAATCTTTTTGCATGGGATGAATCTTCCATATACTTCATCATATCTTGCCGAGCTGTCATATACATTGCTTCTGCAGCTAAAGGAGCATCGCATGCAAATTCAAAATCACTTTTTAGATGGTGGCAAAGTGCCCCGGCAAAAAGCGTATCTTCCAAATTAAATTTTCCTTTCCAGCCTGCACATAATACTATTATGTCTTCCTCTTTGTTCTTAAGATAATTGGCTAAAGCTTCTAAATTCAAAAATGCTCCGATCAAAATTTCTTTAGCTTCCAGACTTTTAGATATGGCAAGTGTTCCATTGGTGGTAGTAACTGCTACTTTTTCCCCTTTCACTTTTTCATCCATATACTCAAAAGGGGAGTTTCCCATATCAAAACCTTCTGCTTTACTGCCATTTCTTTCGGCTGCAGCCAGATAACCTGCTTCTTGTAAAGCTTTGCATTCCTCTAAAGTTGCTACAGGAACAATTTCTTTAACGCCATTTGCCAATCCGCTCACCATGCATGAGGTAGCACGTAAAATATCTACCACCACTACAATTTTATTTTTCAATTCATATTGGTGCAAAAGATCTGGCGTTAAGCAAACATCTATATTCTTCATTATTTGGAATTAACTGAGTTGAAATGCAAAAATTGCAAATAAATTTGAATTTCTCTTCCTAAGAATGGTTTCATTCGAACTTGAGTTGTTTGTAATGTCAAATATTCTCGGTTTGGAAACCATACCTCAAAAGTATAACAAAACAGTATATGCGCATAGTGCCTTGAATTAGCATAAGAAAATATTAGATATTTATTTCGGCTAAGCCGAAAACTTATACAAGCCAAAGGCTTGAGGTGACTCTCGCGGACCTGCCTGAGCAGACAGGGATGCAATGGCGCAATCCTGTCCCGTATCGACAGAATCGGGAGACCTCGCAACGAAAAATAAAGAAAGAATGACGATTTACATTTATGATAAAAACCTATGTTCCCCTTTGCGAAAACTTTGCGGCTTGGCGGCTTTGCGAGACCTTTTAAGCGTCAAAGACACCTGCGGACTTATTTTTTTATTTAGTTGCCTGTGAAAAACAACAGGCAATTTCTAAATATATACAAATAGGTAAACCCGTCATTTTCATTAATTTTGCGGTCAGTGACCGGCTTATTATTTGAGAACAAACAGAAAAATTCGTGCAAAAAATTAAATTGATAAATACTACATCCTACATTTTTGTTTTGATTTTGTTTGCAATCGCTTGTGATTCCCCTAAGGAACAGTCTGATATTCAAAAAGGGAAAGAGCTGATTCAATATAGTCAAAACCTAAGCATAGAGGAATTTGCGGATTACTATAAAGTAAAAGTAATGCAAGCAGCCTCTCCTAACAGCATTCAGTTCAATTATATTTTCTACAAAAATGAGAAGCCCGAAACAGAAGCTGATGCCTTTATTTCAATTCCCATTGAAAAGGTAGTTTGCCTATCCACCAGTCATTTGCCTGCATTTACAGCTCTTGATGAAAGTGAAACTGTAGTGGGATTTCCAGGCACACAATATATTTATGAAGAAGCTTTGCTAGCATCAGCAGAAAATGGAAATTTAAGAGATGTTGGGCAAAAAAGCGGGGTAAATATTGAAGTCTTAATGAGTTTGCAGCCTGATTTGGTGATGGGATATACAATGGGCAGCAGTTTTGAACAATTAAAACCAATTCAAAAATCAGGCATTCCGGTAATCTTAAATGCTGATTATTTGGAAAACAGCCCTTTAGGCAGGGCTGAATGGCTTAAACTCACAGCCGTTTTACTCAATAAATATGAAAAAGGAGACAGCCTCTTTAGAAGTATAGAAGAAAATTATTTAGCCACTAAAAAACTGGCGGAAAAGGCAGATCAAAATCCTTCCGTTATGACTGGAGTTATGTATGGAGATGTTTGGTACGTACCAGGTGGGGAAAGCTATGCTGCCAAATTCATTGAAGATGCTGGCGGGAAATATTTATGGTCGGATAATCCGAAAACTGGCAGTATAGAATTAAGCTTTGAATCGGTTCTGGAAAAAGCTAAAAAAGCTGATTTCTGGATTGGGGCAGCCTCTTTTACGAAAAGAGAAGAATTGAAAAACAGCAACACCAACTATTCATTATTTGATAGCTTTGAAAATGGAGAGATTTATTCCTACACTAAAAGGGTCAATGAAAATGGAGCCAATGATTTTTTAGAATCTGGTTATATTCGACCTGATTTAATCCTGAAAGATTATGTAAAGATTTTGCATCCTACATTATTACCTGAAAAAGAAAGCACCTATTTTCAGCCTTTGAAGCCTTGAAGAAACTGACAAAATACCAACTCATTTTAATATTGCTGCCACTTTTAGCAGTACTTTTTGTGCTGTCCATAAGTATGGGCTCGGTAGTTATTCCATTTGGAGAGATATTGGATATTCTGTCAGGAAATGGCATAAAGGTTGGTGCAAATTATCACATTATTCAATCATACAGGCTTCCCAAAGCATTAACTTCCATCTTTGCCGGTGCTGCACTTGGCTTTGCAGGCTTACAAATGCAAACGCTTTTTAGAAATCCCTTGGCAGGACCTTTTGTATTGGGAATCAGCTCCGGAGCAAGTTTGGGAGTGGCACTTTTGGTTTTATTGGGAATTGGTGTAAATGGTGCACTTGCCTATTGGGGAATGGCAATAGCTTCCATAATTGGTTCTTCTGCTGTTTTACTTTTGGTAGTTTTAGTATCTGTTAGATTAAAAGATAGCATGTCTTTGCTTTTGGTGGGTTTGATGTTTGGCGCATTTACTTCTGCCATTGTTAGCATAATGCAATATTTTAGTACTGCAGAAGATATTCAAAATTTCCTGTTTTGGACATTTGGGGCAACTGGCAATTTGAGTTGGAAAGAACTTCAGATTTTTATTCCTGTTATCATCATCGGAATTTTATTAGGCTATTGGCAAGCCAAGCCTTTAAATGCCTTACTTATGGGTGAAAATTATGCTCAAAGTATGGGCTTAAGAATTCAATATGTAAGATTATTTTTAGTCATTTCTACAAGTATTTTGGCAGGAATAGTTACAGCTTTTTGCGGTCCTATTGCATTTTTGGGTCTAGCCGTTCCACACATAAGCCGAATCATTTTTAAAACTTCCAATCATTTTATTCTCGTTCCAGCAACTTTACTTTTAGGGGCTTGTCTATTGTTGATTTGCGATTTAATTGCTCAATTGCCAGGCATTGATCTAATTTTGCCTATTAATGCCGTTACCTCTTTATTTGGTGCACCAGTTGTGATTTGGTTAATTTTAAGAAGAAAAAATATGAGCAAGCATTTTGGATAATCTTAACTCCATATTGACCCTTTCTCAACTTTCTATTGGCTACAAAAATGGCCAAGAGAAAAATGTTCTACTGGAAAATCTAAATCTGGAAATTCCGAAAGGTAAATTCATTGCCCTACTGGGAGCAAATGGAGTAGGTAAAAGCACTTTGATTCGTACCCTTGCCAATCTTCAAAAGCCTTTGTCAGGAAAAATATTACTTAAAGGGAAAAATATCACGGAATATGATTCCAAAGAATTTGCCAGACAAATAAGCTTGGTACTGACTGATAGAATTCAAGGAGGGAATCTTAATGTAAAGGAATTGGTAGAAATGGGAAGGTATCCTCACACAAACTGGACAGGCAAATTGCGAAGCCATGATCATGAAAAAGTAGAAGAAGCCATTCATCTTTGTGCCATAGGTTATTTGAAAGATGCGAATATCTTTGAAATAAGTGATGGACAGTTACAAAAAGCTATGATTGCCAGAGCCTTGGCTCAAGATGGAGATTTGATGTTGTTGGACGAACCTACTGTCCATTTGGATGCCAATAATCGTTTCGCTGTAATGGAATTATTGCGGAAATTAGTTGACCAGACCCAAAAATCTGTTCTAATGAGCACTCATCAAGTAGAAATGGCATTAAAAATGTCCGATGAACTCTGGCTGGCAAATTGTGGAGAAAATATAATAAACGGAACACCTCAAGAATTAATTAAAATGAAAGAAATTGAAAGGTCATTTCCTTATTTAAGGGAAATGAAATTGTAAGTACTTTTTAAATATTCAGAAACTAATTCTTTTGATAGATCGAAAAGGAAATTTGTTATTAAAAATTTAGAGCAAAATCAAACTCAGTTGCAAGTTTAAAATACAATGCCTTAAATATAAGGATATCCACAAACTTTTTATGCAACCATCTACTTTTACAAAGCATCATATTTAAAAAAGCGATGAAAAAATATTGGTCTTTATCTATAATCTTATTTTGTAGTTTTATTTCCTATGCACAGGAAAATTATGAATTGAAAAAACCTTCTTCTTTCTTCCCAAAAGAAAAAACAAAGGTTTTGGTATTGGGTACTTTTCATTTTGACTACCCAGGATTAGATGCAGTAAAATCCAAGGATGAAAATAAAATTGATGTTTTAGAAGAACCCAAAAAATCAGAAGTAACAGAACTTGTTAAATACCTAAAAAAATTTAACCCTACCAAAATCGCTATTGAAGCTCATGACCACTGGAATTCCAATGAAAAGTTCAGAAAATATAAAAATGGTGAATTGAGAAATAAAAGGGATGAAAGATATCAACTTGGAATGCGAATAGCCACTGAATTAGAACATGATACTATATACAATATTGACGCTAAATCATTTAATAAAGATTTGATGAAATTAGATTCGTCTTATTTTCAAGAACTATTCAAAGATTATGATTTTAAAAATGAGGATCGATACATGCAAATGTTTTATGACATGATAGAATATGAAGATAGTCTGCCTTCTAAACTTCACTTAATAGATTTTTTCAAATATATCAATTCCAAAGAATATCATAATTTAGGTTATGGTGCTTATTTGGTAGGCGATTTCAAATTAGACAATAATCGTGGCGCAGATGTATTATCCATTTGGTGGTATAATCGAAATTTGAGGATTTTCAGAAATATTCAAAAGATTAATGCTACTAGTGATGATAGAATTCTAGTAATTATAGGAAATGGACATGCCTCTATTTTAAGAAATTTAATTGAAAGCTCACCTGAATACGAATTCGTAGAATTTAATTCAGTGAATTAATAAAACAATGAACTGTTTTTTTGAATTTAAATTTAGCAATAAAAGAAATTTGCTATAATTCTATAATACCAACTATATTAAAGCAACATTTATAATCCGTTCAAAAGTTACACCTGTCATTTAATTGACCGCCAATCTCAAAAAAATCCAAATATTATAATTAATTTTGGGGCTTTAATACTTACTATCAACTGAACCGTGGCGAATTTTTTTAATAAAACTATTAAAATAAGTGAAGAAAAATATTACCTGAAAGTTGTCAGTCAGGGCGACCGCTCTGATTTTGGGGTAGTTTTGCGCAATGCAGAAAAAATCCATGATGCTATTCAAGCCTCCAAAAAGGAGTTTATTCTTTTAGATTACACTAAGACTATTTTCAAAATGCCTCATAATGAAGCTTTCAATTTACTGAAAGTTTTTGAGTTAAAATTAACAGATTTTCGAAAAGTTAAAATGGCAGTGATCATTAATCCAAGAACTGAAGAAATAGGCAGTTTTTGGGCTTCAATTTGCCAAAAAAGAGGATTTGATTTTAAAATTTTTCAGGATAGAGATGAAGCTGAAACTTGGCTTTTAGAAAAAAATTAATTTAACTGGCATTCTTTGCATACACCATTCATAGTATAACTTATGCTATTTAACTGATATCCATTTTCTAATTGAACATCAGGGATTTTCACATCCTCCAAGCAGTAAGTTTGATTACATTCTTCACAAATAAAATGAGCGTGTTTGTCTTGATGAACGTGTTCAGGGCAACTATCAGAGCATATAGCATAGCGCATATTACCATTAGGATCGGGAGTTTGATGTAGAATCCCGTTTTCTTCAAATGAATTTAAAGCCCTGTAAATCGTCACTCTATCATGACTTGATTTTAAGTCTTTCTCAATATCATTTACAGATAAAGCATGCTTCGAACCCATAAAAATTTGAAGCATCTCCAATCGAATCTGCGTTTTTCGCAAACCATTCGATTTTAAAATATTCTCTGCTTTAACTGTGGTTTCCATTGCTCTTTTATCTACATCAAATATCGGAAAATTTAAAGAGATTTCAAACTAACGCAATATATTTGCTTTTGCTACTTTTCCATTGATTATACCTAAGGCAAATTTTTGTCAGTTGCCTATTTGAGTAGAAATTAAAATTACTTTTAATCCTTTTCAACTGCTTCTCCTTGCAATTGCTTATTGTATAATTCCTTATAAGGTCCTTCTCTGTCTAAAAGTTCTGCTTCAGTGCCTTGATCAACAACTTTTCCATCATCCAAAACTATAATGTGGTTTGCCAATTTTGCAGAACTCACTCTATGAGAAATTATGACGCTGGTTCGATCTTCCATTATCTTTTTCAATGCATTTAGTATAGCATTTTCAGTTTTGGTATCAACAGCTGAAAGAGCATCATCCAAAATCATAATTTTAGGATCACGAGCAATAGCCCTAGCAATGGAAACCCGCTGTTTCTGACCTCCTGACAAGGTAATTCCCCTTTCCCCTAATTCAGTATCATAACCTTTAGGGAAATCCAAGATATTATTATGAAGATCAGCATCTTTTGAAGCCTTAAGAATTTGTTCTTCACTTAAGCCCGTGCTGCCAAAACTGATGTTATTGCGAATAGAATCCGAAAACAAGAATACATCTTGAGGGACATAGCCTATTTGACTTCTTAAATTCTCAACCTTGAAATCAGCAATCGGAACATCGTCAATAGTAATTTTTCCATCTGTAGGATCATACATACGAGTGATCAAGTTGGCAATAGTGCTTTTCCCCGAACCCGTAGTTCCAATCACAGCTAAAGTCTCACCTTTCTTTACTGAGAAACTCACATCCTTCAATGCCTTTATCCCACTATCAGGATAGGTAAAGCTTACTTTTTCGAATCGTATTTCCCCTATAATCTCTTTCTCTAGATTTTTATCAGAAACTATTTCAGTTTTAGTATCCAAAAATTCATTTATACGCTTTTGGGAAGCCGCTGCTCTTTGAATGATACTAGTTACCCATCCCACTGAAGTTACGGGCCAAGTCAATAAATTCACATAAATAATGAACTCTGCAATATTACCAGCACTGATAGCTCCATTCATTACTTCCACGCCTCCAATATAGACGACCAAAATAACGCTTAACCCAACCATCCCCATTATAAGTGGAAAAAATAGAGCTTGTATAAATGTCAGCTTAAGTGCCCTGAATTTATAGTTATTGGTTTCTTTGGTGAAGTTCTGCAATGAATCCTCCTCCCTTACGAATGATTTCAAGACTCTTATTCCCGAAAAAGCTTCTTGCACCAATGTTGACAATTGAGATTGGCTTTGCTGGATTTCCTCTGACCGTTTGTTGATCAGATTATTTACAAAATATATACTTACTGAAAGAAAGGGCAAAGGAATTAAGGAATACCATGTAAGCGTGGCATTTACTGAAAACATGATAGGAATAACAATGCAAAAAAGCGTTACCAAATTAACGGAATACATAATGGCTGGTCCCAAGTACATCCGAACTTTACTCACATCCTCAGATATCCTGTTCATGATATCACCTGTATTATTTCTTCTGTAAAAACTTAAGGGTAATTTCTGGTAATGGTTATAGATCTCATTTTTCAAATCATATTCAATATGGCGCGACATTACAATAATGGTTTGCCTCACTAAAAAGAGAAATAATCCTCTTCCCAACGCCAATAGAATGATAATGCCTCCATAAATCAGGATAGCAGAGGCAAAAATTTCATAATAATTAGACTGCAATTCGAAATTTTCGAACATGCGATACATTTCAATATTTTCCTTCACCAAATTGAATGCATAACGCACCACCTGAGCGGGAAAGACCGCAAAAAAATTGGACACAATCATAAATATTATGCCTAATAATAGCAGGTACTTATATTTAAAAAGGTATTTATTTAGATGTTTTAATTCTTGCACGAAAACTACAACGTTTGGTAAAGTAGATGGTTCAAAGCAAAAAGCCCTTAACCCAAAACTGAATAAATTATATGCAAATATACAATACCACTTACGGATTGGTTTGATTTTTAAGCCTATTTATCTAAAAGGTATAAAATATTTCCGCCAATAAAACAATTTACAAAATATTGCGATCTTCCTCTTAACGAAATTATATTTTACATTATCCTTCTTTTATGATTTATCATTTCGATATTATCAAACTTCAACATTGTTATATTAGATTTATACAATTTTCAAAGAAATTGATTTGCAGGAATAATTCCGTTATTTTTGCACAGAAATTTCCCGAAAGACAGGGAAAAGGAAACGACTTAAAGACATTAAATTAATTCCAAGATGGTTGAATTAAATGAACAAGAAGCCCAAAAAACATTTTCGGCATTCAATACAATCGCTGAAATGGGGCATGAACAAGTAGTTTATTGCTATGATAAACCAACAGGCTTAAAAGCCATTATTGCCATTCACAACACCATTTTAGGCCCAGCACTTGGTGGAACAAGAATGTGGACTTACCAAAATGATCAAGAAGCATTGATTGATGTACTCCGTTTATCAAGAGGAATGACTTATAAAGCTGCAATTTCAGGTTTGAATTTAGGTGGCGGAAAAGCAGTCATCATCGGAGACCCTAAAAAATTAAAGAATGAAGCTTTCCTAAGAAGATTCGGAAGATTTGTAGATAGTTTAAGCGGTAGGTACATCACTGCTGAAGACATGAACATGAATACTTCTGATATGGTGCATATCTCATACGAAACCAAAAATGTGATGGGATTGCCTGAATCAATGAAAGGAAGCGGTGACCCATCGCCTGTTACGGCATTTGGTGTATATATGGGACTAAAAGCTACTGTTAATAAAGCCTACGGGATTGACAGCCTTCAAGGAAAGAAAATTGCTGTTCAAGGAGTGGGTCAAGTTGGTCATTATTTAGTGGATCACCTTATTGAAGAAGGCGCAGAAGTTACTATTACCGATATTAATGAAAGCAATATCAAAAGGGTAACTGACAAGCATAATGTTAAAGTGGTGCAACCTGAAATGATTTATGATGTGGATGCTGATATTTATGCACCATGTGCAATGGGTGCTACCATCAATGATGACACCATTCAAAGATTAAAAGCTAATGTAATCGTGGGTGCTGCTAACAATCAATTGGCGGATGAAGCAAGGCACGGCAAAATGCTAATGGATAAAGGCATTTATTATGCACCAGATTTCTTGGTAAATGCGGGTGGAATTATCAATATTTTCCCTGAATTAATGAAAAATTACAATAAACCTTTGGCTTTAGAGCAAACTGAAAAAATCTATGACAAATGCTTAGAAATTTTGAATAAAGCAGAAGCTGAAGGTATATCCTCTCACCAAGCGGCCATTGAAATTGCTGATAAGCGAATGGCAGATATGGGAAAAGTTAAATTAGCTTACTAAGTTTTGAATTATTAATTTTGCAGGGAAGGCAGGAGTTTGCCTTCCCATTTTATTTTTTTTACCGTTCTTTTTATTACTGAATTATGCTGAACAGAAGGTCCCTAAGAATTAAAGTTATGCAAGCACTTTATGCCGTTCAAAAGTGCGAAGATGCCAATTTTGAACTGGCGAAAGATTATATAGACGAAATCTTCACTCCAGACCTTAATTCCATGGAGGTGCAAGACAAGGCACTCCTCAAACAAAATGCAAAAACCGCTAAGAAAATTTTTCAAAGCAACTATAGGGCAAATCAAATAAAAGAAGAACAGGACACTAATCCTGAAGTACGTTCGGCAGTTAGTAATGCTATTGATTATTTCAGGAACAATGTAAAGAAAGACATTTCTTTTATCAAAAAAGACATGCTGGAAGCTGTAAATAAGCTTTTAGAAAACTATTATTTATGTTTAAAACTTCTAGTTGAATTTTCCGAACTCACCAAAGAGGACATTGAAAAAAGGCAGAAGAGATTAGCTGATAGCGGAAAACAAGTTTTCGAAAGCGAACTTAATCTTCACAAAAACAAAGCAATAAAAATTATTAATGAAAATGATGAGCTACAAAATGAATTTATCCGCTTCGGAATTAGTTGGAAGGATGATGAGCTAGATGTTCAAGAGTGGTATAGAGACTTGCTGAAAAAAGCAGACTTCTATAAAGAATATACACAAAAGAACAATCCAAGCTTTGAAGATGACGTTTTGGTTTTGGATCAAATTTGCAGGCAAATAATTTTAAAAAGCGAAGCCATTACGAATTTTATGGCAGAGCGAGATTTATACTGGGAAGAAAATAAGTCTGCTTTAAAATCGATGTTGAAAAAATCCATCAAATCATTAGATGAAGACACTAAACATATAGAATTAATAGAATTATCGGCAAATTGGGAAGATGACAGTGAATTCTTTAAGGATTTGTTCACTAATACCATCAATAATGATGACGAATATGAAAATATTGTCTCAGATTTTGCAAAGAATTGGGCTACAGAAAGAATAGCAACTGTTGATATGATCATTCTAAAAATGGCAGTAAGTGAAATGCTGAATTTCCCAAGCATACCCGTTAAAGTGACTATAAATGAGTATATTGAACTTTCAAAAAATTACAGTACTCAAAAAAGTAAAATATTTGTTAACGGAATGTTAGATAAAATTTCTGTAAAATTGGAAAAGGATGGGGAGATCAAAAAAAGCGGAAGAGGTTTAATTGATAATAAATAACCATGCAATTCCTTATTCGTAAGTGTAAAAAACTTTTGCAGTACATTTGAATCATTTTTTATGTACTGTATATTTACAGCTAAAGCAAAAAACCATGAGCAAAGGAAGTAATTTATTCGCATTTTTAACAGGAGCAGCAGCAGGTGCCATCGTTGGTATTTTATACGCTCCTGATACAGGAGAGAACACAAGGGACAAGCTAACTTACCGCCTAGGTAAATACAAAGAAATGTTGGAAGACCTTTTGAATGACATTTCAGACGGTGAAGAAATTGGCTTGAGTGCTGCCCGAAGTGATGGAGAAAAGGTAGTCAATTCTGCAAAAGAAAAAGCAGAACAACTTTTAACTGATGTAGACGACTTATTAGGTCAAATTAAGAAAAAAGAACAATAACAAATACAATTTAAATTTAAATATCTAATTCAATTATGAAAAGTATATTATATTCAGTTTTTGCAGCAGCTGTGCTTACATTAGCATCCTGCTCTGGAGACGTTGAAAAAAGAGTGACTGACCTCGAAAGAAGAGTGGCGGCATTAGAAAGTGGAAATGGAGGAAATAATTCTGCTAATCAAAACATTCAGGTTAACCCGAATGACCCACAACAAGCTCAGCAAGCACAACAAAATCAGCAAACTCAACAACCAAAAGAAAAACCAGAAGGTCCTTTACCAAAAATGGAGTTTCCTGAGAAAACCCATGACTTTGGTAAAATAAAAGAAGGAGATGTGGTAACAAAAGTTTTTACATTTAAAAACACAGGTGAGGCACCATTGGTAATTTCAGATGCCAAATCATCTTGCGGATGTACAGTTCCATCCTATACTGAGAAACCTATAGCTCCTGGTGAAGAAGGCGAAATTGAAGTGAAATATAATTCAAGAGGAAAGAAAAATCAGGATAACAAAGTGGTGAGAATTACTGCTAATACTTGGCCTGCAACAAATAATTTAACAATCAAAGCATTTGTTGAGCCTAAGGCAAATACTTCTGGTTCAGGACCCGTAAAACAATAATCTTAATGATACAATTTATTTTAGCACAAGCTACTACAGGGGATGATAGCGCTTGGATGAGCCAGTTACTTTTATTTGGCGGTATAATTTTAGTATTTTATTTCTTCATGATTCGTCCGCAACAAAAAAAGCAGAAGGATCAAAAGAAATTTATTGCTGAAATTAAAAAAGGAGATAGTGTAGTGACCATTGGTGGCCTGCACGGAAAAGTTTACCAAGTAGAAGATGATAAAATTATTTTAGAGGTTGATAAAGGCACTAAAATGATTTTTGAAAAGTCTGCGGTATCCTTAGAACAAAGTAAAAAACTTCAAGAAAAATAAGTTATTGAAGCAATTTGAAAAAATATGGGATTGGTTGAGCAATTATTTTTTGCCTCAATCAAACGAAACTATTAAAGTGGTAGTCTTGTGCATAGTCACAGCTACCACTTTTTGGTTTTTCAATGCGCTTAATGACAATTATTCAACACGAATTACATATCCCATAAAATTTACTTATCCCGATTCTGCTCTGGTAGAAGTTAAAGAGCTTCCTAAAAAAGTGAGCATTAATGTTAGCGGTGGAGGATGGAATTTACTAAGAAAAACATTTTGGTTTACCATTACACCAGTTGAGGTTCCATTAGAAGATCCCGTTGAGCAAAAGTTCATACTCGGCAATTCACTTTACAGCTTGATTGCCGATCAGATGACAGAGATTCAATTAAATTTTGTAGAAAACGATACCCTCAAAATCGATATTGATTCTTTAAAATCAACCGAATCCAAATTAACGGTTGACAGCACAAAAATCAATTTAGCTGAAGGCTATCAAATTACATCAGAAATTAAACTCTCGCATGATTCTGCCGGTTTTACTGGTCCAGCACGTTTCATTCAAGATATTCCTAATACCATCTCTTTAGAAATTGAAGAAGAAAATATTTCAAGCAATTATTCCAAAGAAATTTACCTCCCCACATTTGGCTCGAGCCTTGTGAGCAGAAATCCGGTTGAAGTGGAAATCAGTTTTTCTGTGGCAAAATTTATAAGGCAAGAATTAATGCTACCTTTTGAAAAAATTAATGCCCCAGTAGATTCCAATTCCTATATTTTTAAAGATAGTTTGGCTACAATTAGTTTTGAAATTAAGGAAGAATTAGCCGGCAATTTTGACTTAGACAGCATTAAATTAATTGTTGATTATGATGATATACAACCATCAGATTCTACAGTACTGCCAAAAGCCGAAACACTTCCACAACAATTAAAGGATAGGGAAATCATGTTCGGTACTATTCAATTCAATTACAGGGAGGAATGAAAAAAATAGGGATTACAGGCGGTATTGGAGCAGGCAAAAGTCTGATTTGTGAAGTTTTTCAACTCTTGGGAATCCCAAATTATCCTGCCGACTACAGAGCAAAATGGTTGCAATCAAACGACCCGGAACTTAAAGCTAAAATAGCCCATCATTTTGGAGATGAAGCTTATTTTGAAAATGGTGACCTCAATAGAGATTATCTGAGCAAAGAAGTCTTTGGTGATGATGAAAAATTAAAACTACTCAATAGCTTGGTGCATCCAGCAGTTGGCAGAGATTTCAAAAATTGGTGTGGCCAACATTCCGATAAGCCTTATATTTTAAAAGAAGCTGCTTTATTGTTTGAAACGAGCTCATATAAACAATTAGATGCCACCATCAATGTTCACGCAAATCAGGAGTTAAGACTGAAAAGAACTTTAGAAAGAGATCCGCAAAGAACCCAAGAAAGTGTTTTGGCTATTATGAAAAAACAGTTTTCGGATGAGAAGAGAATGGATTTGGCTGATTATGTGATTTTTAATGATGAGAGTAGGTCCGTTATTAAGCAAGTGATGGAGTTGCATGAGGAGTTGGTTGGGTGATTTGTAGGTTCTTTGCGTATTAAGCACAAGCGGACGCTTGCGCTATCTGGAGGTTCATAGCAAAGATTTTCGAATTAGCAAGTTGGCTGCCTTGGTCTGACGCATGTGGCGTCTGACCGATATTGGGATGCCACCTTTTCCCGCATCTTTCGCAAATATTCCTTAGTTTCTTCAAAAGTCATATCTTGCATGTCTTCGTTCATCTTATCACGGATTGCTCTTAATTTTTTTACCAATCCTTTTTCTGTTTTTACTGTTACACTATTCATAAGTTCCAAGTTCTAAAGGTGAGTGAATTTCAATCATTTTATATCCTAGCTTGAGTTACAAATCCTGCGATACTGTTTCAAAATTGCAAATTCTGAAAAGCTGGCTGAAAACTGCTAAGTAATAATCTACTTTTGCTTTGGTTCTTGGCTAGTGTGTAACACATTTAATATATCAATATTATCCTCATTTACTTCATATACAATTCTGTAATTCCATTTAAAATATCTCCTAATATTTCCTGGATTATCTGGGTAAAATTCATCTAATTGATATTTTTCAGGATAAGAATTGAGATTTTTTGTTGACTTAATAATTTCGTTTTTAACTCTTTTAGCCGCTAATAAAGAATCCTCTTTTATATGTTCATAATGCTTTTTTAAAGCATATTTTGCTTTATCAGACCAAATGATTTTTCTATTTCTTTTGGCTTTTACCAATTTTCAGACTCTCTTAACAACTCATCTAAAGTAGAAGATTTTCCATCTTTGATTTGTTGTCTAGCTTCATCAATATCTCCGATGTATTCCTCTAAAGTCATAGCTTTAAAAGTTTTTTCATCGGCATGCAATAAAGAATATAATACCTCAAGCTTTTTACTATCAGTAATAGAATCAATTTTTTGATGAAGCTTTAATTGTAATTCTGAAATGCTCATAACCGATTAATTTGGTTTATGTAAATATAACGATTTTATAGTTGTTTAAAATTCCATTTTGATTGTAACAGTCTATTCCTCTCTCCACTAGTCTTAGCATCTCGCTAAGACTAACTCAAAAATCTATCCCCCATTAAGATAAACACTACATTTCAAATACTCTTCTAGTTTCTTTACAATTTCCCACACTTCCATGGAAACATTGAACAAGACTTGAATGTCTTAGTGAGACACTAAGACCAGCAATTGTGATTCGAGCAAGGATGCCCGAACCAGCAGGGGAGCAGATTAAATATCAAATTTCTTCTTAATATTTTTAATCAATTGATACATCTGATTTTCTTGCATTAAAATGCCTAAAAATCCAAACGGAAATCTATCTCCAACAAAAACCAATTTCTTTTTGTCTGAAATCTGTAAAAAATAAATATCACCAAAGAACAACATGTCAATTTCTTGAACATTAAGCCAAGAAATCTGACGATCAGGAGATAATTTTATATAGTCATTGGTAACAGAAACTCTTCTCATATGTCTCAAAATCCATACTATGAAAATAACTAATAGTAATTCAATTGTTAAGCCAATAATTAGCCAAACTAATTCAAGTTTTCCTGTTTTAATAGCTGTAAGTTGAAGTATAGTAAAGCTAATGAAAACGCTGAATATGAAGCATAAGTAAAAATAATGAGTAAAAATGTTGCTTTTAGTATTCATAAATCTTCCTAAGTAATTAAAATCACCACTCAACTTAACATCTGTCACACACTCATCCGTTCTTAACGTCTCGCTAAGATCAAATAGAACCTATATTCTACAAAACCTAATTATTTCATCTCAAATTACCTTTTTAATTTACATAATTTTCACCGTTTTCATAGAACCGCTTTTTAACATGGAAAGTCTTAGCGAGACGCTAAGACCAGCACGAGGATGCTCGAACCAGCACAGCAAAAAAGCAGCGCAAAAATTTTAAATCAGCAACATTCACATCAACAATCCACCGAAACCCAAAACACAATTTCATTTTAGCCTAAATCTTACTAAATTAAATTCAAAATAATTTAGAGAAACAGCTAATTGATATATTATGAGTGATAGAATTCATACCCTTAGTGGGTACATACACGAATACCAAAGAAGTGTGCATCAACCAGAACAGTTTTGGTCGAGAATTGCCGATTCATTTCACTGGAAAAAAAGATGGGACAAAACAGTAGAATGGAATTTTGAAGAACCTAAAATTGAATGGTTTAAAGGTGCAAAATTAAATATTACGGAAAATATATTAGAAAAAAACCTCTTCACTTTGGGTGATAAACCCGCCATTATATGGGAGCCCAATGAACCTGGTGATGAAAATCAAACTATCAGTTATCGTCAGCTTTATGAAAAAGTAAACCAATTCTCCAATGCCATGAAGGCAAAGGGAGTGAAAAAAGGCGATAGAGTAATTATCTATATGCCGATGGTACCTGAAACAGCCATAGCCATGTTGGCTTGCGCTAGAATTGGGGCGGTTCACTCTGTGGTTTTTGCAGGTTTTTCATCTAATGCTTTAGCAGACAGGATTAATGATTGCCAAGCTAAAATGGTTTTGACTTCAGATGGAAATTTCAGAGGTGCAAAATCAATTCCTGTAAAAGCAGTTGTAGATGAAGCTTTAGAAAAAACCAAAACCATTGAAAATATCATTGTTTTTAAAAGAACTGGTGAAGAGGTTGAAATGAAATCAGCCAGGGATATTTGGTGGGAAGATGCCATTAAAGGTCAATCTACCGAATGTCCAGCAGAAACCATGGATGCTGAGGATATGCTTTTTATTCTCTACACTTCTGGTTCTACCGGAAAGCCAAAAGGTGTGGTGCATACTTGCGGTGGTTATATGGTTTATACCAAATATTCATTTGAAAATGTATTTCAATACGACCAAGGAGATGTTTATTGGTGTACGGCTGATGTGGGTTGGATAACAGGTCATTCCTATATTGTTTACGGTCCACTTTTATCAGGAGCTACCACAATTATGTTTGAAGGTGTTCCTACCTATCCTGATGCAGGTCGCTTTTGGGATGTGGTGGATAAATACAAAGTGAACCAGTTTTACACTGCCCCTACTGCAATCCGAGCATTACAAGCTCACGGAACAGATCCTGTAGACAAAAGAGATTTAAGCTCTTTGAAAGTTATTGGAACAGTTGGTGAGCCTATTAATGAAGAAGCTTGGCACTGGTACCATTCCCATGTGGGAAAAGGAAAATGTCCTGTAGTCGATACCTGGTGGCAAACCGAAACAGGTGGTATCATGATCTCTCCTTTAGCTGGAATTACGCCTACTAAACCTTCTTATGCTACACTCCCACTTCCAGGTATTCAACCCGTGATTGTGGATGCGGATGGGAATGAACTAAAGGGAAATTCAGTAGAAGGAAATCTATGTATGAAATTTCCTTGGCCTGGGATGCTGAGGACTACTTATGGCGACCATGAAAGATGCAAAAATACTTATTTCGCTACTTATAAAAATATGTATTTCACTGGTGATGGCGTAAAAAGAGATGAGGACGGTTATTACAGAATTTTAGGTAGAGTTGATGATGTAATCAATGTTTCCGGACACAGAATGGGAACTGCTGAAGTGGAGAACGCCATAAACGAGCACCCTAAAGTGATTGAATCAGCAGTGGTTGGTTATCCGCATGAAGTTAAAGGACAGGGTATTTATGCTTATGTGATTTGTGATTTGGAAAATAGAACAGAAGAAAACCTGATCAATGAAATAAGCGAGACAGTTCGAAATATTATAGGAGCCATTGCAAAACCTGATAAGATTCAAGTGGTTTCTGGATTGCCTAAAACCCGCTCCGGTAAAATCATGAGGAGAATTTTAAGAAAAATCGCAGAAGGAGATACCAATAATCTTGGTGATACTTCTACTCTTTTAAATCCAGAAATAGTGGATGAAATAAAAGCAGGAGCTAAATAATAAAATCAAGTTCATGGTAAAACATGTTTTGCCATGAACTATTTATTCCTCCTTAAATATTTAATAAAGAAAAAAGCCATTGCTCCAAAAAGTAAAATAAATGCTAAAATGAAACCACTCTTAAAAATAGTATCACTAATATCTTCATCATCAGATTTTTGACTATTAAAGTTTTCCTCATCAGAATCCTTTTTCTTATTCTCTTCAGGGCTTTCAGCTATTTCTTGACTATTAATTCCCGAAGTAGAAACCTCAGATGAGGATTCAGAACGAATATAAGCTAAAGCATCCAGTTTATCTTCTGTACTGATATAATCGAATCCTGGCATGATGAAATTATAGTTGGATATTAGATAATTACTGTAATTATCTTTTGTTTTAACAACTTTAACTGGATCATTAATAAAATCCAACAACCAAGGGAGCGGTCTCCTTTTTGAAATTCCGGCTAAGGCTGGTCCTATTTTAGTTTCACAAATCTCATGGCAGTTTTGGCAATTCTGCTGGAAAATACCTTTCCCATTTAAAACAGATGCTTCATCAACAGGTATTTGCTCCTTGGCTTCTTTTTGGTAGTATTTAACCTCTCCTCTTTCCTTTTCATATTCCTGACTTCGAGCTTTATCAATTAAGGCTGAAATTTCTTCAGTGTTTTTAATTATAGTATCTCTTTCATTAGGATCAGATTCTTCTTTTATATATTTCAATATATCCAATACATCTTTCTCATCTAATTCTGTAAATGAAGGCATTTCCATTTGATTATATGCATCATATAAATGTTGAGCATATTTGTCTCCAGAATTAACTACTTTAGATGAATTTTGGATAAAATTAACTAACCATGGTATAGGTCTTTTTTTCATTATATCGGTCAAAGGTGGTCCAAGCTTTTGGTCACAAACTTCATGGCAGTTCGCACAATTCGCCACAAAAAGCCTTTCTCCATTAGCAACAGAGGCATTCTCCAATTCAGGAAAGAAAGATTGGCCTTGCTCTTGACTATGAATATAATTTATGAAACAAAATATAAATAATAAGGTGGTTATAGATTTTCTAAACATACCTTATATACTTGTTTAATTTTACTATTGTTTTAATAAATTTAAATTAAACAAAATATTGAGCTGATTTTGCAACCCTCCCACAAGTGTTATCTTATTTATTCAAATAAAAATAATTATTATTATATTGGAGTTTCTATGAAAACTCTACTCCCCCTATTTATATTTATTTTATTGGGCACTGCTTTAGCTGCCCAAAATACTGATAGTTTAGAGAATTTATTGTCTAATGAATTATCCAAAGGCGAAAAACAAGAAATCTTAATAGCTCTTTGCAAGTCTTATCGAAATTCTAATCCAAACGCTATGAGGCTTTATGCTGAGGAGCTTATTACACTATCAGGCACGGACACATTAAGCAATGCTTTTGCTTGGGGTCAATATTATTTAGGTGACTACTTTTATTTAGTGGATAATTTTGATAAAACTGAACAACATTTGCTTTCAGCCTATGAAGTTTTTCATAATAATGAAAATGAGTTAGGGGAATTAGAATCCTCAGCATCATTAGCCAATATTTATTTTTTCAGGGACAGGTATAAAACCGCCCTGAATTTTGCTGAATCATCATTAGATGTTGCATATATTTTGGAAGACAAAGCCCAGCAAGCCAATTTATTGGCCTTAATTTGTGATATATACACTTATATGGAACGCTATAATTTGGCTATCCAACACTGTATACAATCCTTAAAAATTAAAGAAGAGCTACAAATCACAAAAGGAAAAGAAATCACACTCAATACCATAGGGCTTATATATCAGGAGCTGGGCACTTACAAAAAATCAAAAGAATACCTTTTCGATGCTTTAGCATTGGCAAAAAAAAATGGAGAACCCTATAATATTGCCACCACTCATAGTAATATAGGTAATTTTTATCTGGCTACCGGTAAAATCGACAGTGCATTGGAAAGCTTTAAAAATGCTATGGAAATCGATTCGGCTGCAAATGATAAAACCGGTATGGCTTATTCCTTTTTTGATATTGGAAAAATATACCAAAGCAAAAGTGATTATGAAATTGCCCAACAATATTTTAATAAAGCCAAATTTCTTGCTAAGGATCAAGATATGCCTGAACTGGAGGCTCGTATAGGATTGGAAACAGGAGCTATTTATATCAACAAAAGGAATTATCAAAAAGCCATAACAGAGTTAAAGAACAGCTCTACTATTGCGCAAAAAATAAATTCTTCCAGCATTTTAAAAGATACCTACCAAAAGCTTTCCCGACTATATGACAAAATGGGTGATAAAGACAATGCTTTAATTTACATGAAATTGTTCATGCTGGAATCGGAAAGAAAATTCAAAGAAGAAAACATAAGAGCAATAGCGGAAATTGAGGCATTATACAATATTGAAAAAAAGGAAAAGGAAATCGGTCTTTTACAAAGAGATAATAATATTAAGGAATTGCAAGCTGAGCAAAGAAGCTTTTTCATTATTGCGCTTAGTGCCGGATTAGTGCTTCTAATAATTTTAATCTTAATCCTTTACAATAGAAATAAGCTGAAAAACAGGGCAAACCAAGCATTAAATGAGCAGAATATTGCAATCCAAGAACAAAAAGAAGAGATAGAATATCAGAAAGAAGAATTAGCTGAAAAAAGCAACTCGCTTGCTGATAAAAACCATCAGATTACTGATAGCATCACTTATGCCAAACAAATTCAGGATTCTTTATTGCCACAACTTCCAACCATAAAAGAAGTGTTGCCCGATTCTTTTATATTTTTTAAACCACGAGATATTGTAAGCGGAGATTTTTACTGGTTTACTCAAATTGAAGATAAAATCGCCATTGCACTGGTAGATTGTACGGGGCATGGAGTTCCTGGGGCTTTCATGACTGTATTGGCAAATTCTCTCTTAAACCAAATTGTGATTGAAACAGGCATTACCTCTCCTGATTTGATTGTTTCTTTACTTGACCAAAAAATCCAACAAAATTTACATCAACAACAATTAGAAAATGCCAATACAGATGGCTTGGACATCAGTTTAGTGATGCTAGATAAAAAAAGAAAAAAACTAGAATATACGGGTGCTAAAATCCCACTTTACATATTTCAAAATGGTGAAATTGAAGTAATAAAACCTGATAGATTTAGTGTAGGAAGCACCCAACAAGAGAATAAAGTATTTTCAAAAAAGGAAGTTGATTATGAAGCTGGCAATATAATATATTTAAGTTCAGATGGATACCAAGATCAATTTGGAGGGCCAAAAAACAAAAAGTTTATGAAAAAGAATTTTCGTAATTTGCTTCAATCAGTTGGTGAACTAAGCATGTCTGAGCAAAAGAATCATATAGAGGAATCATTTATTCAATGGCGTGGAAGCAAGCCTCAAACAGATGATATATTAGTAATTGGATTTAAACTAACATAATGGATTTTAGAAGCTATAAGAGACTAATATATTATCTGCTTGCCTTTTTGGGAGTATTTCTTTTTCTAGTATTTAACCTACTTGAATTCGAACTACTTTCAGAAGAAGGGAAAATAGACAATCTGTCAGACGCCTTTTGGTATTCAATAGTCACTTTAACTACTGTAGGATATGGTGATTTAGTTCCTACTTCCACAGGAGGAAGAGCTATAGGCTACATAATGATTATATTAAGTTTAGGAGTATATGGTTTATTGATAGGACAAGTATCTTCAATTATTGCGAATATTAAGGAAAATAAGAAAATAGGAATGTACGGAACAGAATTTAAAAATCACATTGTAGTTATTGGCTGGACTCATTTTGGGAAAACGGTGATAGATCAGCTTATTAAAGCCGGCAGAAAAGTAGCTATTGTTACCAGGAACAGAGAAAATATTGATTTGCTAAAAGAGCTTTACCAAGATAAGAATCTATTTGTTTTATATAGTGATTACGAAAATTTTGAATTGCTAGAAAAGGTCAATATAAAAAAATCCAGTACTATTTTTATCAATTTAAATGATGACACAGAAAAATTAGTTTACATTCTAAATCTAAAAAAAGAATTTGGGGGATTAAATTATACGGTTACTTTAGAAAATTCAAATCTGAAAGAAACCTTTATTAGTGCTGGTGTTACCCATGCCATTTCACGTAATGAAATTGCAAGCCGATTAATGGCTAGTTATATGTTTGAACCTGACGTGGCATTATTCTCCGAAGAAATATTGGCTTATCCCACTACAGATTATGATTATGACATGAAACAATACAAGGTTTTGGAATCCAATCCTTATAACGGTCAGCAGTATGACAAGGCGTTTTATGACTTAAAGAAAAATGAGAACGTTATCCTTTTAGGTTTAGTGAGAATTGAAAATGCCGAAAGAAAAGTTTATAAAAATCCTTCAGATAACTTTAAAATTAAGGCAGGGGATTACTTGATTATGTTGATGAATCAAAAAACGGAAAAGGTGATAAGAAAAGTGTTCCAATTACATGAAGGGGTTTAATCTTCTAATCCATAAAATTCAAAATCTTTCCCTTTTCCATAAGCCGTAAGTTCGCTCAAGTAAAATTCTTCCAGCGTGGCTAAGTCTTTGCAAACAAAATCTTTGTGACCTGTGGCTTTGGTTACTCTAAACTCATGCACCTCTCCATAATTAATTAAATAATAATCCTTTCCGACCCTTACCGTTTCTATTGAAATTGACATTATTAAAACTCTTATAAATATTCAGTTCATTGAACTGGCAAAATTATATTAAGTTTTGATAATATTTAGGAATGTACCGCACTATTAAATGTTAAACTTCAACAGTAGCTTTTTTTCTTTTTGATTTTTCCCATACGGCTGATTGTTTGCCGTTCAGCAATCTGAAAAATCCTTGGTAAACAGATACGTTCATAAATGTAAAATAAAAAGGGATTAAAATAATTTTGGAGACTTTTGCTCTTCCTTCTGCATAAGCTCCAGCTAGGGCTATTAAATAAAATAAGATCTGCAGCCCCATTATAATAGTAAATATGCCACCTAATTGTATTGCCAAATAAATGTTTATGATGAAAACAATAGGCAAACTTAATGGAGTGAGTGACCACCTAAGCATTCTGTGGGAAACATATTGAAAACTAAGCCATCCATATTTAAAAATGTTAAGCAATGGCAGAAATATTAGAATAGACTGAATTCCTCCCGCAGCAATCCTGACTTTTCTTTTTCGCTCCTCGGAAATTGAATCAGAACCTGTTTCTATTGCATAAGCATCAGGTTCGTAAACCACCTTAAATCCTTCTTGAGCAATTCTCATAGAGACATAAAAATCTTCAATCAAAATGCCATCTGGCACAATAGGCATCAATTCCTTTCTTACTGAAAAAAGTTCGCCCGCAGCCCCGACAACAGTATTTAATTCAGAATCCCATTTTTTCAAAGCCGATTCATACTTCCAATAGGCTCCTTCGCCACTGCTAGCCAAATCCGTTTCATCATTGGTCATTACTCGCTTTTCACCCGCTACTGCTCCTACATTCTCATTCTTATAATGCCTAGCAATATTGAAAATAGCATCCTCATTTAAAAAAGTATTGGCATCACAAAAAATAAGAATTGGGGATTCCATTAATGGAAGCATTCTATTTATAGCTGCATTTTTTCCCCTTCTTTCATCAGAATGAAATAGTTCCAACCCTTTGTACTCCCGTATAATCTGTTCGCTGCCATCTGAAGTGCCATCAGTTACAAAACAAATATTCAGCTTGTCAGAGGGGTAATTCAACTTTAAAGTATTCTCAATTTTCTCTCTGATGATTTCACCCTCATTATAACAAGCAATAATTAAATTTACCTTTGGCAATTCATTTTCAACATAAAAGTCACTGCTTTTAGTATAAAATACCCTCTTGATTATAATTAAACCATATAGCAAAATAGGATAGCCTAAATACGTGTAAGATATTAAGCATATTCCTACCCAAAAAATAATCTCCATTTAGTTGATAAATTTAAATTTTATTAAAATAAATAGCGTAAAGTATTATTTTTAATAAAGGTGAATTAAAACATACGTAAAAATTCAGTTAAAGATTTATGTAAGTTTTTAATAATTATTTAACCAATATTAGGAATCATACGTTCATGCTATTGAACCTCCTAGTACTTGATGTTGTAAAAAATTCTTATGCTCTCAATCAAAACTTTTAATCGATGCTTTTTATATCTTTTTATTTTTAGTTTAGCATTCCTAAAATTAACTGCCGCCTCAGGTCAAAGTAATCCTGAGTTTCTAAGCAGCCCTGAAGAAGAGACAACCTATGGCAATTTATACCAATATAACATCAGTATTTATGATGAAGATGGAGACGAATTACAAGTAATAGTACAATCGGGTGATCTTCCGTCCGGGATTAGTTTAAGCAAGGACAAGGGAGAGTTTTTATTGGTAGGCTATCCAAATGAAACTGGGTATTTCCCCATTACTTTAGAAGTTTATAAGAAAAAAGACCCGTCTTATAATGATCAACAGAGCTTTACCATTGAAGTCAGTAAATCAGATCTTTATGTAACGGCTATTGATCAAAATATCACCTATGGAGAAGCTATCCCTACTCTTAACATTAGTTATTCAGGCTTTGTGAATGGAGATGATGAGACCAATCTTACAACAGCTCCATCTGCTACTACTAATGCTGATATCAATAGTGATGTAGGGGATTATCCCATTAATGTCTCTGGAGGTGTTTCAGAGAATTATAATTTTGATTATACCGAAGGCAGCTTGAGCATTATCAAAGCGGGTCAAACCATTACCTTTGATGAAATAGCTGATAAAAATTACGGTGATGCAGATTTTACTCTTTCAGCCAGTAGTGATAGCGGGTTGCCAATTAGCTTTTCAGTTATTTCCGGTTCAGCTTCCTTATCAGGAAATATCCTGAGCATTGATGATGTAGGAACAGTTACAGTGGAAGCCCAACAAGATGGTGAAAATAATTATGAGCCTGCCACTCCTATAAGCAGAAGTTTTGCAGTGACAAAGACCATGCTTTCCGTTTCTGCAGAAGATAAAAACATTAATTATGGTGACGCCATACCTGAGCTTACCATAATTTATTCTGGTTTTATAAATGAGGAAGACGAAGATGATTTAATATCAGCTCCTATTGCAAGTACCACTGCCGATGCCAATAGCGAAACAGGGGATTATAGCATTGAGGTATCAGGTGGGGAATCCGATAATTACGATTTCACTTACACTTCAGGAAATTTAAGTATTACTAAAGCCGAACAAATCATCACATTTGAAGAAATTGCTGACAAAAATTATGGAGATGAAGATTTTACACTTTCAGCCAGTAGCGATAGTGGTCTGCCAATTAGCTTTTCAATTATCTCAGGATCTGCATCCGTTTCTGGCAATATCCTAAGCATCAATGGTACAGGAACAATTACTTTAGAAGCCCAACAAGCTGGTGATATAAATTACGAAGCCGCCACCCCTGTAAGTAGAAGTTTAGAAGTGATTAAGACTTTACTTTCCGTTACTGCAGATGACAAAAACATTAATTATGGTGATGCCATTCCTGAGCTTACTATTACGTATTCAGGTTTTGTAAATGGGGAAACTGAAGCTGATTTAACAACTACCCCAACCGCCTCCACTACTGCAGATTCAAATAGTGATGAGGGGGATTATACGATAAATGTCTCTGGAGGAATTTCTGCTAATTATGAATTTACATACACCGCTGGAAATTTAAACATTGCTAACGGTAATCAAACCATCACTTTTGATGAAATCTCGGATAAAACCTATGGCGATGAAGATTTTACACTCTCAGCTACTAGTGATAGTGGCTTGCCAGTCAGCTTCTCTATTATTTCAGGACCTGCCGCTCTTTCGGGCAATATCCTAAGCATCAATGGTGCAGGAACTGTTACAGTAGAAGCCCAGCAAGCAGGGGACAATAATTACGAGCCTGCAACTCCTGTTAGCAGAAGTTTTGAAGTATTCAAAGACGAAGCAGTTATCCAAATTTCTAACACTTTGCAAAACTTTGATGGTAGCCCTAAAGAAGTGATCATAAACACTCAACCCGAAGGTTTAAATTATTCTATCACCTATAACGGAAGCTCCACAGCTCCTTCAAGTGCCGGCACTTACACAATTGTAATAAACATAGAGGAAGATAATTACACTGGTCAGCTAACATCAGAATTAGTAATTAATTCCGCACCGACTACCAGTGGAATTCCCAATCAGCAAGTACCAGAAAACAGTAGTCCCCTTCAGCTAGATTTGTTGAACTTTTTTGAAGATATGGAAGATGATGATGTTCAACTAGCTTTTAATGTCATTAGCAATTCCAATCCTGCTTTATTTTCAGATATCGTACTAACTGATAATATTTTAAGCCTAAGCTTTGAAGCAAATAGCAATGGAATAAGCTCCTTAACCATTAGATGCACTGATTCAAACGGATTATTTATAGAAGATGAATTTGAGATAGAGGTATTGCCCCCAGACCAAACTGCTCCTTTTTTCACCAGTACGCCTATTCTTGAAGTTTTACAGGATGAAGAATATCAATATGTCATTACAGCTGAGGATAATGACACAGAGGATGAGCTAAGCATATCCAATATCATATCCTTACCAAGTTGGTTGAGTTTAACTGACAATGGAGATGGGACAGCCTTGCTATCAGGAGTACCCACAAATAATAATGTTGATGTTTATGGACTTGCAATAAGAGTAAGTGATGATCAAGGGAATTCTACTAATCAATTTTTTGATATTGAAGTCATTGATGTCAACGACCCGCCCGTTTTTACCAGCTCACCAGTAATAGAGGCAGAAGTAAATCAAGAATACTCCTATAGCATTACTACAGAAGATATAGATCAAGGTGATGAAGTGTCTATTTTTGCAATTGAAAAACCAAATTGGTTAACTTTTTCAACCGAATCATTACCAAAAGGAAGAGCAAGATTACAGGGCATTCCAACTACTGGAGATAGAAACAGCACAAAAAATGTTATCCTTCTAGCAGTTGACTTAAGAGAGGACAGCACATTTCAAAATTATACTATTGAAATTGAATTCCCTAACACTGCTCCTTTCTTCACTTCAGCACCTGTCACAGAAGCTACACAAGACGAACTATATGAGTATCAAATTACAGCAAATGACTCAGAAGGAGATGATGTAAACATTAACACCCCAGATTTACCCACTTGGTTAAGTTTTGATGAAGAAAATTGGGTTTTATCTGGAATTCCTGAGAATGAAAATGTAGGTGGAAATAATATCACCTTAGAAGTGCTGGATTTCTTAGGATTAAAATCCACTCAAAATTTCACCATAGAAGTTGAAAATGTAAATGATCCGCCTACTATCATTTCTACGCCCATTACAAGTGCTGAGGAAAACCAATTATACGAATATAGAATAGTAGCAGAAGACATTGATCTTTACGATAATGTTGAAATTACGGTAACTCAAAAACCAGAATGGCTCAATTTTAATGGTGAAAATCTTTTACGTGGAACGCCTGACTTTGCAGATATTGAAAACAGCCCTTCAACTGTTGAGATCATTGCAAGCGATAATGCGGGCGCGACAGACATTCAATCCTTCCAGATTTCGGTTCATTTGGAAAATATGCCTCCTACCATAAATAGAATTGCAAATCCAGTACCCATAAATGAAGATTCTGAAGAAAATTTCACTATAAATTTAACTGGTATAACAGATGGAGGTGAAAACTCTCAAGAACTCAGTTTAAGTGTGTCAACAAATTTATCGGATCTTTTTGAAGAACTTTATATCGACTATCAATCACCGAACAGTTCTGCCATCTTAAATTACAAAATACTTCCTGATTCATTTGGCATTGCTACAGTGACCATTAAAGTAGAGGATGACGGTCCTGGCACCAATAATTTTGTAGAAGCCTCTTTTCAGATTGAAATCATGCCTGTAAATGATGTGCCCGTTTTCATATCTAACCCTGAGGTAAGATTTCAAAAGAATGTATTATATCAATATTTCATTGAAGCTACTGATGCCGATCCTGATGATGAATTAGTAATTAGGAAAACTTTCGGTCCCCAATGGTTAAATTTGAACGATAATCAGAACGGAAGCGCAACTCTTGAAGGCATTGCCCCATCAGATGCAGAAAATGAAGAAATTTCTATTTCCGTTACCGATTTACAAAACGCAAGCAGCACTCAATCTTTTATTTTACAAATAAATTCAGTGCCTGTTATTTCTGATTTCTCAGTTAAAACTAATGAAAACAATCCCTATTTATTCAAAATTTCAGATTTTGCTGAGCATTATACAGATGCAGAAGATGATGCAATTAATGAACTGAAACTATATTTTTCTAGAGGTAAGCTGCAATTAAACGGAACTGAAATTAATACGGGTGCAGCTATTGAGTTTAATGAAAATTTAAACTTACAATTTATCCCTCCTCAAGATTTCCATGGAAATTTAAATTTGAATTGGTCGGCTAGTGATGGATTCGAATATTCTAAAACCGCCCAAATCTTAATGGAAATTGATACGGTAAATGATAAGCCTACCTTAACCAATATTGAAAATTCCACTTTAGAATTTACACAGGGCTCTGAAGCTATTCAAATAACAGAAACCATTACGGTTTCAGACTTTGACAACCTGACCATGGATACTGTTTGGGTACAAATCTCAGACAATTACAATCCTGCTGAAGACAGACTATTTTTAGAAGATGTTAATATCATTAATATTGACTATGAATTCAATCAAAGCTCTGGGGCACTTTTAATCACAGGAAATGCCTCTAAATCCGATTATGATTTAATTTTACGCTCCATCAGCTATCAAAATATCAATTCACTTTCTGAAGATATTAACCCTAAAAACATTCAATTCATAATAAGTGATGGTGAAAACCAAAGCGAATCAATTTCTAGAGAAGTTCAACTAGTGAATTTACTTCCTGAGTTGGGTCTAATCAATGCTTTTACACCCGATGGAAATAATGTAAATGACAATTGGGATTTCATTAATCTGGAAGCTTTTGAGCAGGTCAATATTTCGGTCTATAACGCACAAGGTCTAATAGTATATCATTGCAAAACCAACGATTGCGCATGGGATGGAAATTTCAATAATAAAAAATTGCCATCCGGCACTTACTTTTATCTAATCAAATTAAATAATGGCAGAAGAAAATATGAAGGGAATGTTACGATACTTCGATAAGTTCCATAAAATTAAAGCCATTATAGTTTTAACAATCGGCTTTATATGGAATGTACAAACTGCACATTCGCAAGATGTTTTATCGCGAACGCAAATATTTCATGCCATCGAATGGCAAAGTCCTGCAATGGCTGGAATACAGAATAATATGTCGGCAGATTTAATGTACCGCCAAGCTTTAAATGGCTACGGAAATAATTCCGGTTATATTCAAGCTGGCTTCTTTTATCCTATCAAAAAAGTGGAAGGAACAAACTCTTCATTTGCCATTAGCAACCCTAATAAAACAGCAGAATTTTATGGTTCAAAAAAAGCAAGAAGAAAACAAGGGGTCGGGATTCAAATCAACTCCATTCAGCTTGGACCTTTGGACAGAACAGAGGTAAAAGGCTTTTACGCATATCATTTACCCGTAAATTCTAAATACAGTTTAAGCTTAGGAACTGCATTGAAATACCAACAGAATAGCATTGGCTATAACAATCTGCATGTTAGGGATAAGGCAAATGATGATCTGTATCAGCAAATAATCAATACGAATTCTGGCAGGCAATCGAATGTTCAAATGGATTTGGCATTGGCCTATTACAGCAATAGAGTTTATGTCAGTCTTGTAGCAAACTCCCTTTTTACAGAGCCTATTCAAGGAAATGAAATGGAGGCCTATATGAATGATGGCATGAATTTCAGTTTAATGGCTGGTTATAAATGGAATATCAATGCTGACCTGAGTCTTTTACCAAATATTGAAATAAACTACTTTACTACTACTGGCGAACAGTATAAATCCTCTTTAAGATTAAAATATAGAGAACTAATTTATATAGGAGCGGGCATGCATCATGATTTAAAATGGGCAGGCTTATTTGGCGTGAATGTACCTGGAAATTTCTTTGTCAATTATTCCTATGATTATTATACAGGCTTTATCCAGGAGTTTTCAAATGGCGTCCACGAAGTGAGCTTAAGCTTCCTATTCAAGAATAAAAATTCATCTACCCCATTTACATGGTAAAACAATTATTCATTTACTTTTTAGGAATTAATTTTCTTTTAATTAGCTCTATTGGATTTACTCAAAAACCAGTTGATTCCGTAGTTAAATTATCAGAAACTATTAATTCAGAGGCGGAAGAAATATTGCCTTTATTAAGCTCAAGCGGAGATAGCTTATTCTTTGCTAGAGTATTTCATGAGCAAAATTATGATGGAAAATTTAGTGGATCAGACATTTGGTTAAGCATATTTGACAACAAAACTCAAAGCTGGGGAAAAGCTTCCAATCATTTAGGCAATTGGAACGACAAACGCAATAATTTTATAATTGGAATAAATCCAAAGGAAAAGATCATCTACCAAAACAATCCTAAAAACCCTGAAAAAGGAATCCAATTTGTTAAAAAAACAAATGCTTATTGGACTAACCCACAACAGATTCCATTGCCTGGGATTCCGAATTCTGGTTATCAAGGAATCTATGTGAGCCCCGATTATACGGTGATTTTATTGGTTATAAAATATGAGAAAGGAATTGGCAAGGAAGATTTATATGTGAGCACAAAAAATCAGCAGGGAAATTGGAATAAACCTGTGAATTTAGGTTCTACCATTAACACTTCAGAATCGGAAATCTCCCCATTTCTTTCCGCAGATAAAAAGACTTTATATTTTGCTAGTAAAGGTCATGGAGGATTTGGTGACATGGATATTTTTAAGTCCGAAAGGTTGTACGACAGCTGGACAGTCTGGAGCAAACCGCAGAACATTGGAAAAGAAATTAATTCCGATCATTTTGATGGATATTATAGCGAATATGGAGACAGCATAGCTTTTTTCAGCAGCAATCGAGAAGGTCAGTTAAGTGATATTTATCAAGTGAATTTCGAAAAAGACGATAAACTTTTTGATAAAAATCGGATCATTTCGATAAGCAGTGGGCAAGAAAAATCAAAGAGGACTTATCTTAATGAGCGTGAATTAAGCTGGGAATTTAATAGTCTCAAAAATCTTTCTTTTGAGATGTATGTAAACGAATCTGTAAACGGAATCAGCACGATAAAAAAGCAACTAGATCAGTTAGGTGAGAAACTAAAAGCTAACCCAAAATTAAAAGTAGCATTTGAGATTGTTCCACTAGCCAATATTCCATCAGATGTATTAGTATATCAATCCAACAAAATAATGACGGAAATATTTACTTTATTGATCTCAGAAGGGGTGAACCGTTCTAACCTAATGTATGATGGAATTGAAATGAAAAACAGCGAATTAGCAGGAGACCAGCAAAAAGTGAGGATAGGCGCTAAGTTTTTTTGGGAGTGATATCTTTACTATTAACAGGTGCCAACTCATGTCCAAAAATGCGAAGAACCAGGTTAACTTTATCCAGATTCATATTGGTTTTTCCTTGTTCTATTTTACGTATTACAGTAAGCGCAACTCCTGCACGTTCTGCAAATTCTTCCTGAGTTAGATTAACTTCTTTTCAAAGCATGCATAAATTACGGGCTATTTAGCAATCAATTTGCTACAGGGGGGGCAAATTTATAACGTTTGAGAGTTTTATTCTCTTAAAAGATACCAAGCCCCGGTTCTGTACTCTGTTATAAATTCCTCCTGATATCCTTGCGCTTCCTCTCCAATTTCTAATTCCCAGACTCCTTCAAATGAATTTTCTTCTGAATCCCAATTTCCGTTGAATACAAACTCTAAAGGTTTGTTTTCATTTTTCAGTTCAAAATTCAGGAATTCACGAAACTCATTATTCTGTAGTGTTATTCTTACAAAACTGATGAAGTCATCTTGGACAAAGCCACTAATTTCTGATTTTTCACTTTTAATAGTTTGATCAATGAATTCCCCCTTGAACGAATCATCTTCCGCTTTGATCTTGATTTGAAATGAGAAATATTGAATGTCAGGGGTCTCTTCTGTCCCATAGTTTATGGAATACTGACCTGACCAAAAACCTCCTATCTTATTATTCATGAAGTGCAATTCTTAACTTATGCTCTCTAATGCGAAGCTAAAATGCGTTTGCTACACTTCGCTGATGAAATACTAAAGAAGCGAAGCCAAACCATATCCACAATTATTGAAAGAGAAAAGAAGAAACCTAAGTTGACTACTTGTCCTAAATCTAATTGAAATCATCAGTTTGGCTTTGTGGCGATTTACCTCTTCACTTTGCTAGAAGCAGTAAGCAAATGCATTTTTAGCAAATGTTGGCAACTTTATATTATTCCAGTAATATCCTGTCGACCAATGATTGCCATAATCTCAACAACCTTATCATTTACTCTAAAGTAGATGCTATCAGCCCCGCAAACACAACGTCTATATCCTTCTTTTATGTAGTCGACCGACTGGTATGAAAAAGGTCTCTCGGCTATCATTTCAAAGTGTTCAAAAAAGGTATTGAAATAGTTATCAGCTTGTATTTCTCCAAATTTTTCAACTCCGTATTGATGTATTCTGATAAGGTCATTTTTGGCTTCGTTGCTCAGTCTATATTCAGCCATGTAAATCAGACCTTGATTGTGCTAAAATCTGCTCTTTAGTAGCATTTGTAAAACCACTTTTCTCAGCTTTCTCGAGTTTTGCTTTAATCCAGTCAATTTCCTTCTGTTGGTTTCTTGCTTGTCGGATTAAGTCATTAACTAATTCGCTTTTACTAGAATACTCTTGACTGTCGACTTGTGATTTTAGCCACTCGTCATTTGGTTTGGTAAATGATATACTTTGACGTGCCATAATTAATAATTTGATGTAAATATACACCAAATACGAATCAATTGCAAGGGTTGTTATTGTTGCCAACATTTCAATAGCAACATAAAAGTTGTCA
Organism: Bacteroidota bacterium; assembly: GCA_051747245.1. Lineage (GTDB taxonomy): Bacteria > Bacteroidota > Bacteroidia > Cytophagales > Cyclobacteriaceae > Marivirga. The sequence continues at coordinate 12,983 of JBNJFX010000002.1, read as the reverse complement.
CTATATCCTTTATAGTTTTATCCGCAATCTAACCAATTCCTCTAACTTTTAAAACGACTCTATTTCAATTAAACCCTCGATAAAAAGCCCGATCCGCCATGGATAGCATTTCTTTATCGCCTTGGGAATCTCCGTAAGCATAAACCGTATCAAATTCCTCTAAATTATATTTTTGCTTTATACGGATGACTTTTTGCTTTCCTTTGCAGTTTTTGCCTGCTATTTGCCCGGTTAATTTGCCATTTTGAACTTCCAATTCTGTGGCTATTAAATCTATGCCTTGATCTTGACACCAATAGTTAATCCAGTTCTTGGGGGAAGCGGAAACCACCACTATTTGATGTCCATTATCTCTATGCCAACTAATTTTATTCAAAATTTCTGGTCTAAAGTGATTTATTAGAATTTGCTGTGTGAATTTTTTACAACGCTCTTCAAATTCAGCAATATCACAATCTTTGAAAAATTTCTTGAAAATTTTCTCCTTCACTTTTTTGCTGCTGATCATTCCCATTGTGAAAAAAACTAAAGCAGGAATTAGCGGTATGATTTTCATATAAAAAGTGCCTGTTCCGGAGAAGAATTTTAAAAAAAGCCATAGACTGTCCTTTCGAGTGATAGTACCATCAAAATCAAAAAATGCTATGGAGGGTTTTGCTTCAGTTTTAAGCATATAACAGTAAATAAAAGGACAGAATCCAAGCTACTAAAACTGCCAATATGAAATAATCTTTATATAAAATCTTGATGGGCGATCCACTTTTTTTCTCCACCATGGTGATTTGAAGGTATCGCATCAGCCCGGCTATCACAAATATGCAGGTTAGAAAAAGATATTCAGAATCGTACCTTGCCTCCACTTCCTCTGAAACCGTGTACATGATATAAGAAACAATCATCACAGCTGAAAGCATGGTTAAGCAAGCATTTACAAAATCTAAATTATAAGCTGAGGATGCTTTTCGAATGCTTTTACTTCCATTTTCAACGCAAATCAAATCATCCCTTCGTTTAGCCAATACCAAAAATAATGACAAGAGTAAAACCATAATCAATAACCAATGTGAAACTGGAACTGCAGACAACTCTCCTCCTCCAATCACCCTCAGGATAAAGCCAAAAGCCACAATGAAAAGGTCTAAAATTGCAATATTTTTTAAGCCAAATGAATAGGCTATGTTCAATATTATATAGATTAAGATGCAGATAAAAAATATAAAGTGAACATAAAAAGCTGCCCCCAAAGCCACAATAAATAAACATAGGGATATAAAAATAGCCGCTTTTATACTAATTTTTCCTGAAGCTATTGGTCGATGTCTTTTTTCCAGATGTTGGCGATCCTCTTCCACATCAAAAATATCATTCAGTGCATAAACTGCACTTGCTGCCATGGAAAATATGATGAAACCTGCCAAAGCATGGAAAAACTTATCATTGGTAAATAATTCTCCTGCAAAGAAAACGGGCAGAAAAACAAAAGCATTTTTTATCCAATGGCTGGGGCGAAGCAATTTTATAAAAGCCAGCATCACCAAATGTTCTCCAATTCTTCCTGCTTGTACAAATGATTTCGCTCTTCAAAGTTTGAATCTTTGGGCTGCTTCAATCGCAAAGGGTCTTTTGTGAATAATCTTGAGAAAAGCGCGATGGGCGTTAAAAATAAGTAGAAGATCAGGCTTAATAATATTCTTGTATTAATCCAGCCCAGAATATGGGCAAGTTTCATCCACAACCAATTGATAGCCTGCGCTATTTTCTGAGAAAGGGCACCAAAAACCGCTATGGCTACTGCAATGTAGAGCAAGAGTTTAAGCTCAAAGAATAGGTAGAACAACAGAAAACCCGCTGTTATGACCAATACATTTCTAAATTTTTCGGAATTCTCCATGTCTAAAACAGCGTATAGATAAATGGTGCAATAGCCGAACTACCTCCCAAAACAAGTAAAGCCCCAATCAAAATCAAGAGCATAATTACGGGTGCCAACCACCATTTCTTTCTGGCTTTAATAAATTGCCATATATCTGTCAAAAACTCCATCACTATCCATTTAAAAAATATAATATTTTAGTCCAAAACGTACTCCGCTTTCCAGTTGTCGGTTTTTTCCCATAATGGCTGTTCTGATTTATCAAAAATAAATCGTCCCATCACCAAATAATCCAATTCAGTACGCATAAAACAACGATAAGCATCATTCGGAGTGCAGACTATCGGTTCTCCCCTCACATTAAAACTCGTATTCACCAGCATTCCATAACCAGTTTTGGATTTGAAAGCATTAATCAAATTCCAATATTCAGGATTTGTCTTTTTAGACACCGTCTGAATTCTAGCGGTAAAATCCACATGAGTAACAGCCGGAACATCCGACCTCAGCCCGTATAATTTATCGCGGATAGGAAGTGACAAGTAATTTTCGGGCAGCTTCTTCCTCCTGGACTCTTTAATGGGTTGTACTAATAACATATACGGGGAAAAAACTTTTTCAACGAAGAAATCGCAAGAATCTTCTTCTAAGATGGAAGGAGCAAAGGGTCTGAAGGATTCTCTATACTTAATTTTCAGGTTCAGCTTTTGTTGCATTTCCGCATTACGTGGATCTCCCAAGATGCTTCTTGCCCCTAATGCCCTGGGACCAAATTCCATACGCCCTTGAAACCAGCCTACTGCTGAACCATTTGCCAATAAATCTGCAACTGAGGAATAAAAAGTATCCTCATCCTTGATTAAGGAATAGTGTGCGTCATAACTTTTCGCCACATGTTCAATATCCCTGTCCAGATAAGCCGGGCCTAAATACGAGCCCTTAAGCTGATCAACACCATCAGTAATATGACGCTCATTTTTATAATAAATATAATGGGCAATCAGTGCAGCGCCCAAAGCACCACCTGCATCTCCTGCTGCCGGCTGAATGAAGATATCTTTAAATATTTCCTCATTTACTAATTTGCCATTAGCCACACAATTTAAAGCAACTCCGCCAGCCAGGCACAAATAATCACTTTTGGTAATTTCCTTTGCATGACGAGCCATTTTAATGACAATTTCTTCTGTCACATTCTGAATTGCCAAGCCCAAATCACAGTGTTTTTGCTCTAGCTCAGCTTCTGCTTCTCGCTTTTGAATTCCGAAAAGTTGCTCCCATGCTTTATGTTTTACCATTTTGAGCCCAGTCGCATAATTAAAATATTTTTGGTTTAGCCAAATTGAGCCATCATCATATATATGAATCAATTCAGACTTGATGATTTCCTCATATTTTTTAATCTCTTCATGATCTTTTCTGCCATAGGGCGCTAATCCCATCAACTTATATTCGCCTGAATTAACTCTAAATCCTAAGAAATAGGTAAAGGCAGAATACAACAAACCCAATGAATGAGGAAATTTCAATTCCTTCAAAATACTGATATTATTATCTTTTCCGTGACATATAGAGGCTGTTGCCCATTCCCCTACTCCATCAATAGTTAAAATAGCTGCATCCTTAAAATTAGATGGAAAAAAAGCACTTGCGGCATGCGACAAATGATGCTCAGGAAACAACAGTTTTAATTTTTTCTTATCAAAAGCTTCTATTTTCTTCAGCTCATCAAAAATTAATTTCTTTAAGAAAATCTTCTCTTTTAGCCAGACTGGGATTGCAGTTATGAATGATTTTATTCCCTTGGGAGCAAAACTGTAATAGGTTTCCAGAAGTCTTTCGAATTTTAAAAAAGGCTTATCATAAAAAACAATGGCATCCAGTTTATCTATAGTGGTAGCGCATTCTTGCAGGCAATATTTTACCGCATTCGTTGGAAAGGAAGCATCTTGCTTTTTACGAGTAAAACGTTCTTCCTGGGCTGCTGCTATGATTTCTCCATTTTCAATAATGGCTGCTGCAGAATCATGATAAAAAGCTGATATCCCTAATATTTTCACTGGCGGTGCTGTTAAGCTTAAGATAGTTGATAAAAAATTTCACTTAAAAAAGGGAGGGAGAGAAGTATAATTGGTTCTAGATATTATACTAAATCTACTAAAACTTTCTCATTAAAAAAATTATATTTCTACATCTCATAATGTTTATACGTTCTGACAAGGATTTGTTGTGAAATTACCTGTACTTGCATTAATTAATTTGCAATAATGAGTAAAAGAGTACATTTTGTTGATTTCGCTAGAAGCTATGCGATCTTTCTGGCATTGTTCGATCATTCCTTTAATGATTTCAACATATGGTCGAACTATACCTTCAACAACTATGCTTTTTTGAAGATACTCACTACATCTGCTACTCCCACTTTCCTTTTCCTATTTGGGATGATGTTGGAACTCATCTATTTAAGAAGATTAAAAGAAAAAGGCTTATCCGCCATAAAACCGCATTTATTTAAAAGAAGCTTTCAATGCTATCTCGGATTTATTTTAACTGCTCTAGCTGGCTTAATTGGAGGTTACTTAACATTTAAAAGTGCATTTGCCACTACTTTTTTTGCCGCTAACACACACTATGGTAATATACTGAAGATTTATGCTGTCCTTATCATATTGGCTATTCCACTCTTGTTAATTCGAAAAAAATATGGGGTTTGGAGTATAATTGGAATCACCTTATTTATCTGGTGCTTCTATCCTATTTTCGATTCTATTGATATTACGAATGGAAGTATTGCCATTTTTATGTCCTCCATGGTGGGAATTGGAAAATCCGGAGGACCAAGTGTATTGCATTCGCTCAGCATAGTAAGCATAGGCATGTTGTCCGCAAGTTTTATTGATTTTAAAGACAAGTGGAAATTCCCAAAATACAATGCTATTCTGTTATTTGCATTGTTAACAATCACAGGAATCTTTTTATTGACAACACCTTGGGAAACATTTACAGATAAATATTTCAATAACATTTATAGACAAGAAAATCATCCTATTTACTATACGGTTGCCTTGTCATTAGCCATAATTCATATTATTATTTTTTCAGCAATAATCCCTTTAGGTTCCAAATTAAAACCTTGGACAAAGCATTTATTGTTGTTTGGGCGAAATTCCCTAAGTGCATTTACAATTGGTAATATTATTCTTAACCTGATCTTTTTAAGAATCGATCATCTGAGTTTTAATTTATTAGCTCCCTTAAGTTTTATACTATTAGTATATGTAATACTGTTCTTTTTCGAAAAATTTGATGACAGAATAAAAGCTCGAAAACTGGCAGACCGCGAATTAAAAAAACCGATTACCGCATAAATTATCATTAATTACGTCTAAGTACCAAAGTATTACGTTCACCTTACTTAAATATGAAATTTTTTCCTTATGGATATAATGTATCTCTTAAATGTGCTGTGGAGAAAGAAATGGATAATAATAATTATTCCTTTGATTTCGATGGCTGCAGCTTATTTTTTTACCATGAACCTGAAACCCAGCTACCGAGCCAATTCACAAATGGCGACAGGCTTCACTACAAATGAAGGCGTTAACGTTTCGGATGAAAAGTTTAATCTCCGAGGTGCCGACACAAAATTCAGCAATTTAATGGCTACCATGCAATCTGGAACCATTTTCAATATGGTTTCCTATAAAATGGCGGTGAATAAGATTAACGAACTATTAGAATTGGACAAGATTAATTCTAAGCATAGTAAGGACGAATTGCTATTGGCAGAAACTATATTTCAAAGCTACTTAAGGAAACAAGAAACATTCTCTATTGAAGATGAAAATTCAAGATTATTGAGGGATGTCTTAAACGAATTTAAATATACCTTTAACTTCTTCCAAAATGGTTTTGACATCAAAAGAATACCGAATACTGATTTTATCCAGATCGCTTTTGTATCTGGTGATCCTGACATATCTTCTGATGCTGTAAATATTTATTGCGATCAATTTTTACGTTACTATGCTACTTCAAAAAGGGAATCGAGCAGCGAATCAGTAACTTTTTATGAAGAGTTAAAGAACCGCAAGAAAGAAGAATTAGAAGATAAAAATCAAGCTCTTAAAGTATTTAAATCGAACAACAACTTAATTGGCAGCAGTACTGAGGGAGATAACCGATCAGCTCAATTATATGATTTGGAATCGCAAAGAGACCAAATTAATAATAATATTTATGGCTTGAGATTGCAGCTTGCAGGCTACAAATCTACTCTAGCAGAAAAAACAGGCGGCAATGGAAATTCCGTAATTACCAATTCAAACGAAAGGGTTTTGGAAATCAAGAAAAAAATAGACCGACTTAACGAACGATTTATTAGCTCTGGTTCTAATAATTCTGGGCTTTTGGACTCGCTTAATCTATTAAGACAACAATATAAGGTAGAATTAACCTTAATGGAAAGAGGGAATGCACAACAAAATACGCAAGGATTGGGAGCTGGGGAAATCAGTGATTTAATTAAAAGCACTGCAATTGAGTTAAGAGTTCAAGAATCAAGACGAAATGATGTCAATTATAACATCAATGACATTAGAGGGAACTTATCAAGTTATGCCAATAATGAATCGATTTTAAACTCATTGGAAAGAGATGCTCAAGTTGCATCTGATGAGTATTTGGCAGCTTCTGAAAAGTACAATGAATCCCAGAATAAATTACGGGCATCTGCAGGTTCAATCAGGCAAGTTTATAAAGCCGTTACTCCAGCAAGTCCAGAGGATTCCAAAAGATTAATAATAATTGCACTAGCTGGATTCGCCACATTCGGCCTTTGCATATTTGCCATAATTGTAGTGGAAGTAATGGACAACAGCATTAAAACCCAGGCGCAATTTGAAAGGCTAACAGGTTTACAATTATCTGGAACCTTGGTGAAGGTTGATACTAAAAAACTGAATTACACTAATTTATTTATCAAAAAGCAAGAGGAACCTGAGTTAGAATTATTTAAACATTTTCTTAGAAAAATAAGGTATGAAATTGAAAATGATAATGCCAAAACATTCCTTATAACCAGTGCCAAGGTTGGTACAGGAAAAACTTTTGTCATTTTCTCTTTGGCTTATGTATTAAGCATGGTCAAAAAAAGAGTATTGATTATAGATACTAACTTCAAAAACAACGCCCTTTCAAAATGGCTGATCTCCACAAAGAAAAAACCGAAATATCTGGATGAAGGCAAAACCGACAAGACGGAATTAAAGATATATTCTAAAGCTGAAAAAGCAGAAAATAAAGAAAAGCCAGATGTTGATCTTGTTCAGCCAACCAAGCATAAAAACATTTTCATAATAGGAAATGGAAGCAGCAATGAATCTCCCGAAGAGATATTTTTTAACAAAGATTTCAAAAGCCTAATTGAAGAATTATCCAATAAATTCGATTATATTTTATTGGAAGGTCCTGCTTTAAATGACTATTCTGATTCCAAGGAGTTGGTGAAATATGTGGATAAAATTATTCCGGTATTTTCTGCAAATGAAAGCATTAAGCAAATGGATAAAGATTCGATCACGTATCTGAAAAAACAGAAAAAGAAGCTCTCTGGCGCTATTCTTAATCAAGTGGGGTATGAGAATTTAAATGTTTAGTACTTTCAGGACACTATCTAAAATTCCCAATAAGCGAATTTAATGTTCCTCTAATCTGGTATCGAAAACCAGCTAAAGCTGGATACTTAACCACAAAGAAATGGAAGAAAACAAAAGACAGCCAAAGGCTGTTTGACTCCTCGCTTACACCCGAAATTAGGACACTTTGTCTATTGTATTTTGTCAATTGTTAACTGTCAACTCCTGTAATAGTGAATACCTAATGTAATGTAAAATAAGGGGCATTAATTCAGCCAATGGCTGAGATCTTTATTGATGAGTTTTTCTAGTAAATGAATATCTTCTTTATAGATATCATTTGAGATCTTATGTTTTAATTCCTTGCTTAATTTAGGTTTAGTGAGATTTTTACTTCTCATGTCATTCACCTTTTTGAAAAGGAATTTATTATCCTTAATCTTTTCAATGCTTTTTTGAGGTATAATTTTCTTTATTCCTTTGAATAAAAAACTGCTGGGACCAATTAATTTATCCACCATCGGGTTTTTAATAAAGCCAGATTGATTGTAGGTAATTGAAAAATCTATTTCAAATTGATCATCAACCCCTAAAAATTGAAAAATCTCTTTATGAAGTTTCTCAGGATTGCCTTTTAATTCCTCGAATAAGAATACCTTAATTTGAGATTTATCAAAATGCTTAAAATACTTTTCTAAATATTGACCGTAAAAGCCTTCCTTTATTAAATCATTTCGCTGCCACCAAATTGAGCTTTTATCCAGGCAATCTTCAAAATTTTGAGTGGGTAATTTATTTTCTCTTGCAAGGTGCAGATATCTTGAAAATAGCCTTTCCGCAGGTTGCCTTAAAATGGCTATCAACTTGGCATCCGGCATATAGTGCTTTATTCGATCAGCTGCATTTTCATGATACATATAAGTATTGGAAGTCTCTCCCTTCAACTGATTTTCAGAAGCATTTTCAAATAGTTTCACATAATCATCAAAATTAGTCACGGAACTATTGTAATGGTTCAATTGAGGACTTCCTTTAAAATCCTTGGCTGAATTTAATTCATAGCCAAAAAAGTTTGGTTCCTTAACCGCACTAATGAATATATCAGGATGCTGCTTTAAATAATTATCCACACTGGTGGTTCCTGATTTTCCGGCTCCAATAATGAGGAAATTTGGTAGGTTCGTTTTAGAATTCATATACTTCAATAGTTTAAAAAATTAATTCTGAAATTAGCGCATCATCACACTTAAAAGCACTTTAAAATCGGACTTCAGATTAAATGAGCTACTGCAAAATTTTGCAATAACTAAAGGCTTCACATAATATAGCTATTATTCTGAAAATCAATAAAATACGCCTAAATCTTATTCTATAAATTTACGTTATTAATCTACACATCTCTAATTTTTTCCCTGTATTAAATTATTACTGTTATAGAATGGAGTTTACGTATATTATTTATATAGCATTAGCCAAATGGGACGGACAATATGCATCAACTGCATTTTCAATTGCCGAGGAATTTTCGAATCAGAAAAAGAAGGTTTATTATTTGGAAAACCCCTTAACCTTAAAGGATATTTTCCTAAATATTTATCAATATGAGATATTGAGGAGACTTCCTGCCCTATTTTTAGGGATAAAAAGCACTCATGAGATCAAAGAAAATTTAATTGCAGTCACTCCCGCAGCAGTTTTGCCTATCAATTGGATGTCAAAAGGCAATTTGTATAATCAATTAAGCAAATTTAATAACTACCTATTCAGAAAGTCTATCCATAAAATTATAAAAAAGGATAATCTCAAAAATTATATCGTCTACAATTCATTTAACCCTTTTTATAGTTTCTATTCCTGTTCAGTGCCTTCAAAACTATCCATTTATCAATCAGTAGATGATATTAGCCAATCAGAATACATTAAAAAACATGGGGCTTATCTTGAGGAAAAGTATGCTCAAACCGCTGATTTGATTTTGACTACCTCTTCCCATCTGAAAAAGAAATTAAGCCAATACAATCAAAACACCCATTTAGTGGCTAATGCCGCTAATGTTAAGTTGTTTAATAAGGCTTTAGACCAAAATGGAGATATAAAAGAGACAGAATCAATTTTAAAAGATTATAAAGCTGTAATCGGTTATGTGGGCAATATATGCAACAGAATTGATTATGAATTGCTTTTAAAGGTAGTAGATCAATATCCTGAATATTTACTCTTGATGGTCGGCCCCATAAATAACAATCAACCGGCTTTTCAAAAACTCAAAAAATACGATAATGTATTTTTTACGGGCTCAAAAAAACCAACAGAATTAATCCCCTACTTAAGAAAAATGGACTGTTCCATTATTCCATTCATTAAAAATGAGTTGACAAAAAGTATTTATCCCTTAAAAATAAATGAATACTTGGCGGCAGGACTTCCAGTGATCACCACTAATTTCTCAGAAGACATCAAAAGCTTCAGTGATGTGATCTATTTAAGCGAAAATGAGGAAGAATTTGTTCAGCATATTCACACAGCAATTACTGAAAATAGCGAAAAATTAATCAATGACAGAACCGCTTTTGTTGCGGCAAATAATTGGGAAAATAGAACTCAACAGATATTAGACATCATCAAAACCCAAGCTTAAAATGAAAGAAGATCATAAAGAAGAAGGAAGTACTAAAAAGAACATCATTCGATTTTTATGCATCGCTTATGTGGTTGCCATTTATCTTGTGATTTTTCTTAAAATAGTATTGATAGAATGAAATCAATGATGAAAAATATCAATGCTCCTCAGGTTCTAAAAGTTGTCATTCTTCTTCTATTAGCTATCCTTATTCCCTATTTAATGGTTGAAACCACTTATGTGATAGCACCTTTTTTAATTCTTTCCATTTTAGCTGCTTTCGTTCTGGGTTTTACCTTCTGGAATTTTAGATATGGCATTTTTGTATTGTTAATTTACGGCTCATCTCTATTTCTTATTGACCGAATTTTAATGGTTGAAATCCCCTACGGAATAGCTTTTGATGTCCTTATTATATTGATTTTTATTGCACAATTAATACAGCAAAAAGGCAAAGAACCCTTTCAATGGAAATTTAACGAGCCCATCGTAATCATACAGTTTGTATTCTATGCTTACTTTATACTGCAAATAGCAAATCCTAATGCAGTTAGTGTTTCAGCTTGGATGGCTTCGGCTAGATTCTTAGCCATTTTCGTGCTCTTCTACGTGATGATCCATTTTTTCAACAGCAAACATCAAATTAAAATATTTAATGTAGCATGGCTCACTATTGCCATGCTGGTGGCAGGCTATGGGGTTTTTCAGGAATATTTTGGACTAAGGGAATTTGAATGGAGGTGGATCAGAGCTGTTCCAAACCGATATGATTTATATTTTATATGGGGAAATATGAGGAAATTCTCCTTTTTATCTGATCCTTCTGCCTATGGACTATTCTTAGGGTTTAGTGGTTTATCAACAATGATGATGGTTTTCGGTCCATATTCAACACCCAAAAAACTAGGCTTAATTTTTATGACCTTATTTATGTTTTTTGCAATGTCCTTTGCCGGAACAAGAACAGCTTATGCCATGGTAGCTGTTGGAGTTGTATTGTTTGTATTGATGAACTTACACAAACCTAAAATATTGGGCGTAAGCGTATTCATTATTATGATGTTTACTATTTTGATGGTAGGCCCTTTTTATAATGGGCCGATCAACCGAATGCGATCAACCTTAAACTTCTCGGAGGATGCCTCCATGAATGTTCGTGATGCTAAAAGAATTCGCCTGCAAAAATATGTGAAACAAAATCCAATTGGAGGTGGAATCAATACGGTTGGAAATTCAGGATTGCGTTATTCAAGAAGTCATCCATTAGCCGGAACCTACGATCCTGACAGCGGTTATTTGCGGACTGCGCTTGAAATGGGCTGGATTGGAGTATTCCTTGTAATATGTTTGAATGCTGCTATTGTGATAAAAGGAATATTAAATCATTTCCGATTGAAGAGCCAGCTTCTAAAAACTTATAACCTGATGTACGTCATCCCTTTTTTAGGATTGACAGTAGCCCATTTTACTCAAGATGCATTGTTCCAAAAACCAATCAATATACTGGTGATTGCAACTTATGCGGTTATGATTAAACTTCCAGATTTAGATAATGAAAAACAATAAAATTAAATTAATAATTAGTTCAATTCTTTTTATGAAGTACTTATAAAAGATTAAGAACCAAACACTTAAACAACAAATCATGAAAAAAACTATCCTAACACTCGCAATCTTGATTATGATTAGCTTTAATGCTAATTCTCAATCAATAGACTACAATAAAATTATCCTACCCGAAGGTATTTCGGACATAGGATTTGCAGAAAAACTAGTGCAGCTAGCTTGGCAAAACCACCCAGCCAATGATGATGTGAAAAAATCTGTCGCTTTGGCAAAATACGATCTTAAAATTGGCAAAATAGATTGGCTAGACGGATTTAAAATGACGGGAAACTTAAATGAGTTTAATATTGATCCCTCAAGGGACATAATTGGTCGTTCTATATTTTTCCCACGATACAATTTTAGCGTTTCTTTTCCACTGGGTCAGCTTTTTACCGATCCTATGGTAACTAAAAAAAATTATATAAAAGTTGATATGGCTGAAAGCAGAGTAAACACTGTAAAAATTAACCTCCGCAAGGAAGTTTTATCTGCCTATAATAATTATTTAATGTTTGATGAAATTTATAAAATTCAATCTATAGCATTGGAGGACAGTGAAATGAACCATAGCATAATTGAAGAAAGCTTTAAACAAGGCGAAGAAACTTATGACAAATACAGTGCTAGTAATAACCAGATAAATCAAAAGAAAATCAGCAAAATTCAAGCGGCTAATGACCTGCAAAATGCAAAATTACTTTTGGAATCATTAATTGGAATTCCTTTGGAGGATGTGCTATAGTTCTGTTTTCCAAAAACCATGAGGGCTCAATCAACATTAATAGCCCAAGATCAATGGTGCAGTTATTGAATTTCTGCCCGCATTTCTGCCTGCCTGAGCAGACAGGTCTCCACAAATGCATGGAAAGATGCTTAGAAATATTCAGATGAATCTGCCTCTCTAAATGATTGTGGAGACACAACCATAGGCGAGGACGAGTTTTTCGCTTAAGCGAAAAACCTTTTGTTTTCTTTTAAATCTTTTGTGGTGGAATTTACTAACATTAGTATTGTTTAATAAAGTATTTTATTAAACACAAAAGAGGCAAAAGAACGCAAAAGAAAAAAATAACTAAAGTTATTTTTCAGGATTGTATTAGTTAATAAGCCTTCAAGGCTTAATTTAATAGCATTCCGCACCACTTATGAGACTGTAATCTCAACTCTGTCTAAACTTTGAAAATTGTTAAAAATTTAATAAGTATTAGACATGAGTAACCAAGAAAAAAAAGCTTTAAAAGAGAAA
>JBNJFX010000001.1:0-199630 GCA_051747245.1 Bacteroidota bacterium | reverse complement strand
AAAATAGACTTATACAACTGATAATCAGTTGATTATATAGTTTTTTATGAATATATAATAAGTCTAAATTACGCTATGTTTGAGTTGTGCAACAGCCACTTTAGCTTACCCCTCAACTTTAGTTTTTCTATTAAGGGTGGCAATTCCATGGATGAACTCCAATACGATGCCATAATTCTTAAAAGTATTACAAATTACGGTGAATTCGATGCCAAAGATAATTTTAGATATACGCAGCGAATTGATATGAACGGACAAGAAAAGGATCAAATGGCTTTTATGAACACTGGCGAAACCTACTATCTAGATTTTATTGAAACAGATTCAATTAGTGTAAATCGTATTTACAACGGTTTTAATGGCCGAGCAGTATTTCATGATTTTAACAATGATGGCGCACTTGATTTTTTATCAACAGATTCTTACGATTCTCATGTAAAAATCAATTCAGGCACAAATTCTTTTAGTGAAATAGGAGTAAAAAGTAGCAAAACAAGAATTCCCGCTTTTTATGATTTGGACTTTGATGGCTATGAAGCACCCGTCTTATCCAATAGTGATCAGTTTTATTCATTTTCAGTTTATGATAACTTCTCATCCACCGGATCTGAGCGTATGCGTATGTTATTTCCTCCTAATAGCGTTGGTGGTCTGGAATTTATTAAAGGAGATTTAGACAATGACCATCAATTAGACCTTTTAGTAAATCATGCCAGTTCTAATAAATTAACAATTCTGTACAAGAGTAATAAAAGGTTTACAGAGCGCTTAGTTGATAATGATTTTAATGCTGATGCACTGGAATTGGCGGATATTGATGGTGACAATGACTTAGATATACTTTCCATAGCTGTCAGTGATTCAGTCGTTACGATCTTCGAAAATATAGGAAGCTATCAATTCACAAAACACAGATTAGAGGTATTAACAAGCAATTCCAGCCATTTACAAATAATAGATGTTGATGGTGATGATTACAAGGATATTGTTGTAGGAAGTTTCAAAGCAGATTCACTAAAATGGTATAAAAATAATGGTGACTTAAGCTTTGAGTCTAAGCCAATTTTGACTGAGATCCCAAATGCTCAAATCTTAGCTGCTTTTGATCCGGATAAAGATGGAAATCTAGAATTTACAGGAATCAGTCTTGATAGTGCCGATCAAGAATATGACATATTTTATATTCCGCAAACAAACAATCCACCATACATTAAGCAAGAAATTGGCTCAATCGTAAAAAATGAAGGATTCGGAACCTACCAGATAAACCTAGATTCCATTTTTGGTGATTACTATGGTGAGACTTTGACCTATTCATTAAATCATTTAGCTGATAGCGCGGTTAGCACTTCTTTGTCTGCCAGTATGCTAACTATTGAAGAACTTGGTCCGGGGACTAGCCAAAATACTATCACAGCAACAGATGAGGTTGGTAAAACTGTTTCACTAGACTATTCCATAAAAAATAATAAAGCCCCGAAAATTATTGTCGATAGTAGTGCATTCATTATGGGTACATATGATGATATTCGTCTTTATGGATATCAATTATTTAAGGATGTAGATGGTACTTATCTTGATTCCAAGGTCATTATGGAATCTAACGATCTTGTCACTATTGACTACTACAATGACCCAACATTTAGATGGTCTAGATTAGACATTAGTTCTAAAGACTCTTCAGGTTCTGTGCCTATTAAATTTATTATTGATGATGGTCAGGGTGGTGTGGATAGTGCAAGTTTTGAAATAATAGTGAATAAAAGACCTCAATCGATTAAGGATTTACCAAACATTCTAGTGAATATTAGTGACGGTAAGGATACACTTAACTTGAATGAATATTTCACTGATTTTGAAGGTGAACAACTCGGTTTTAGCGTAGCGTTAACAAGCTCTTCAAGTAATGATTCTGCGAGTCATGTTGATATTGTGAATGATTCCTTGCTTGTTGTTCGAGCAGATACGCTATATGGACGTGATAGGTATCGTGTAGATGCCACCGACTCATATGGGGCTAGCTGGTCTGAACATATGTATATTAGAGTCAATGGCGCTCCTTATCTTAAAAAGAAATTTGAAGATATTGTTTTAAGAGATTATCAATCCAAGAGATTTGATCTCATGGATTATTTCGCAGATGTAGATTCTTACTACGACTTTGATTATTATTTACACTCCTCAGATACCAACATAGTAAAAAGCAGTTATGAATATAATGATAGGTATACTTTGAACGCTCAATCATTTGGTGTAGCGACAGTTACCTTTGAGGCTTTTGATGACGGAGGCCTTAAAGCACAGGACAGTATACAGGTATATGTAAATGACTATCCTCGAATAGTAGCAGATTGGAGTAGTCTTGTATTAAACCAAGGCTTTGAATCCTATCAAATCAGTTTAGATTCTATTTTTACTGATCTTGAAGACGACAGTTTATATTATGATTTAACACAAGGCAATGGGGGTCTACCGGCAGAAATAGAGGGAGACATTCTCAGTATCGAAGAAACATCGACTACAGATGTTATTTATTATAATCTAACAGCGTATGACTCCATAGGGGGAGGTAATCAATTTATATTTTCAGTGAGGGTAAATGAAAAACCAAAGCTAACTACTACCCTTGATACTCTAAAAATTAATGAAGAAGATTCTCTGATGAACCATATCAATCTCAATGACTATTTTAACGATGTGGACGAAATCTTTTATTCCATTAATTCCTCAGATACAAGTATTGTAAAGGTTGATCAGGAAAGCTCTTATCTTAGCCTATTCGCAACATCTTACGGGCGTAGTTATATTGAAATTGTTGCAGAAGATCCCTATAACCTTTCAACAACTGCCGGTTTTTGGGTAGAAGCTAATGGTAGACCTTATATCACAGGTTCAATCGAGAATCAAGTAGTAAATAATGATACATCATTATTGAAGTTTACATTTGCTGATCACTTTGCAGATCCAGAGGAAGATAGTTTACAGTATTCAGTTACGAGTGATAATAACAATGTATTGATAGACAAAGACGACTTAGGTTTTTCCTTAGATCCGCAAAGTATAGGATGGAGTAAATTATCAATAGTTGCAATCGATGATATGGAAGCTAAATCTGAAATCAATTTTGATGTGCTCATTAATGACATACCTGAAGCTTTAAAAGATGCAGAATTTCTGTTATTAAATGAGGGCTTTATAAAACATGAAATTAATTTGAACGCTTATTTCTCACAGACTGATGATAGTGATAGTCTTGTTTTTGAGTTAGTTGACGAAGATAATTCTATTGTTTCTCTAGATGTTACAAACAATCAATTGGTTATATCTGAAAAAGGCGAATTTGGATCCTGCACTTTTACCGTAATTGCAAAAGATATTTACGGTGCGAAAGCAAAAATCCCTTTCGAAGTAAATGTTAATAAGAAGCCGATCTTCACAAATAGCGACTCAATCAGCGTTATTTATAATGAAGGTTTTGTAGCTGATTCAATTGATTTAAATCCCTTGTTTGAAGACGATAATGAATTAACCTATAAACTAGATCAATTGTCTCTAGAAGATTCAGATTACTTGGAAGCATATCTTTTTGAAGATATGCTAATTATTAAAGAACTAGGAAATATCGGAGTTATTCATTTTACCCTAGTTGGTACAGATCCATACGATTTGAGTGATGAAATTAAATTCAGTATTAAAATAAATGGTGCACCCAATATTGGTTTAGTAGAGGATATTGAACTTATTGAAGGGTTTGAAAGCTACGGATTCGACTTAGAGGATTTTACAAATGATCCAGAAGGAGATAGTATTTCCTATGAAGTGTTTATTGATGATAATTCATTATTAAACGCTTCAATAACTCACAATTATTTAACCATAGAGGAAAAGGATATCGTGGGAGTAACTAACCTATTGTTAGTTGCCAGCGATACTTATGATGCCATAGACTCAGTTAAATTCAAAGTATCGATATTGTCAAAAGATGAAACTGTAACTTCTAATAATGAGGCAGCTTTAGAAAATTTAATATACTATCCGAATCCAGTAACTGATTTCTTATTTATAAAGGACGTATTAATAAAAAACATAAAAAGTTTAGTACTTGTGGATTTATATGGCAGACAACAAAATCCTACGTATTTTATTGATGAAAAACTGATCAAAGTTGATTTTAGCCGAACATCAAAAGGTATATATTTTCTTGTAATAATGAATGAGGATGGTTCTACAAAAAGTATAAAAGTGAACAAGGACTAAACTGGAGAATAAATTTAAGGATGGTTAAATACTAAATCCAAATTCGATTTAGATCTTCTACAGCTTTTAATCATTCGTTTTTATTAGCTTCTAATTCCTGCAAATTCTATAGCTGGTCAAAATAGTGGGTGGTTCCACTATCAAGTCCTTCTTGGATAGCTTTTTTTAAGGCTATAGTTTTGCTTTCTTCATTTTCTGGAATTCTAAGCCCAGCCCTAATAACTTCTCTCACATTCTTACAGCGTCCTTCTGAAACTTGTCCATGTACAAATTGGTTAAAATAATTACCGAGAGAGATAGATGTATTTTTACCGTACCCCAACAGCCACGAACGCTTGAACTAGGGAGAGTTATTGCTTTGGATAATAGTAATGATTGTATTCGATAAATCAATCCACTACAACCCTCCTCCCAGCTTCTTTCTTATTCACATAATCCTCTATTAAACACTATAAAACCGTGTTAAAGAATATGAAAAGACTAAATCCAAATATTATTTCGTACTGATGAATTTTCAACTTTCCTGACAAAATATTATTGCTTCCCGGATAACTTATTACGCTTCCCGGGGCAATTTTACAAGTCCCGGGTGAATTAGCAGCTCTCCCGAATGAATATGTACCCTTCCCGGGTGATTTTAATTATCTCCCGGAAGCCGGGAAAGACTTAAATCCTCCCGGGAAGCATTCCGAATAGCCCGGGAGACATAAATTTCATACGGGAATGTATTCCAGCATAAATTTATCGGTTATGATTCGTACATCATCCTTCCAAAAACATACTTAACTGTTCTCGTAATTTCGTCAGCGGACAGTTTGAAGTTAATTTAGGCTTCGACCCGTATGATTTGTGTTGGTATGGTCATTTTCTACAAAAAATTAAGACTAAACAGGTTTGTTAAAGCGGTCATACTGCCGAAGAAGTTTGTAAAATGGGCTATGAGTTTTATTTCAAATATGTCCCGGCAGATGATTTAGAATTGCTATTAAAAATAAATACGGTTGGTTTTGATTTTTATGAAACCCTTCCCTTAGAAGACAGAAAAGACTACTCTATATCTTATGATTTCCATTTGACTAATAATGAAGGGAAATTGATTCTGATCAATCAAAAGTTAACACCCATATTTTTAACGAAAGAAGGTAAAATATGGAAAGCGATTTGTTTAGTCTCCTTGTCAACGGAACAGCACTCTGGCAATATTATAATACAGCGGAATAGATATAATGAAACGTATAAATATGATTTAAGTACTTGCTGCTGGAAGAGAATAGAAAAAATAGAGTTATCGGATAGAGAAAAGGAAATACTACGATATTCAATTAGAGGATATAGTATAAATGAGATTTCCGAAAAACTATTTATTTCTTCCGATACCGTTAAGTTTCATAGGCGAAAATTATACGAAAAATTAGAGGTGAGTAACATAAGTGAAGCTATTTCCTATGCATCACAAAATGAGCTTATTTGATGATTTAATAGGTATTTAAAGTAATTCTAATTTTGTTGGGTAGTGTTTATCAAAAATACTCGCCTAGAGGACTGGAATTAGGAAGAGGAGTTTGTGGGACGTTTTCATGGGGTAGTTGGTGATTTTATGATTTAATAAAATTAACGGACTAGTGTTTGATCAGTGCGGGCAGCATTTCCAAGCACCAAACTATCAAAGTTGCCATTTATTAATTTCTATTTCAGTTAAATAAAATTAATTCCCCGCATTACTTATGACAAATTATTAGGTACAAGGCTTTATTTATTCTCAGGCACTTACAATTTACTTACGCACTTTTGATTAAGGTTGGTATATGCGCTTTGTGTTTGGACGACCATACCATTTGATAAGTTTGAGTTTGTGTTTCGGCACTTTTGACAGAACTGGCAATTTGTATATGTACGAAGAGAAAGATTATTAAATGATATTATTTGGCTCAAAATTAATATCTGTATTATTATCAGCATCAAATAATTTAAAAACATCATTCTCTAACCACAATATTAAGATATTCTCATTAGAACAAAACTCAATTAAACTGTCCTTTGGCTTTTGAGAATAGACTAAGACTTCTCTTATATTATTATATCCCATTTGTTTATGCACAATTGAATAACTATAATATTTTAATTGCCCAACCCCTTTTATAGTTTGCTTCTCTTGGTCAGACATTGAGGCTAGGATGGTTTTAACTTCAAAAACAACTGCGTTATTATCAATTGTAGATAAACAATCAAATTTCCCTTCATATAAACTAAAGCCTTTCTGTTCGCATAACAATCCTAGTTGTCTAACTATTTCTTGATGATGAGCTAGGCGGATTTGTCGAATTCTAATAGATTCTACCAGGTCAATACTTACAGATGATACATTATTAAATATGGGGTCTTTTGCAATATCCCCAGATGTTACTTGTCTAAATTGAGAATATGGAACACCATCTTGATTCGTTGATTCTTCAGGAATTTCCGTTGAAATTTCATCTTCGGTAATTATTATAGTACCAACAGGAAAAGAATAATTCCCTTCCCTTTTAATATCTTTTAGTTGCTCTGCAATTCCTGGTAAAATCTTCACAGAATTTTTTGCCATTGATTCAGAAGTTCCTGTAGCCTCAAGTATTTTTTCATAAGCTAAACCTGAAAGTTCCAATATTCTTTGGTATTCTTCATATGAATCATTTTCAGCCTCAAGGGCAAGCATTAATTTCTTTGTCTCAATTCCAGGTTTCTCTTGGACTATTTTTAATAAAATACGGTATGGATGACTGATTTCTCCATCAGTACCCTCAAGACCCAGTTGTACAAATGAATTCTTCCATAATTCCTCTTTTATGGCTTCTGTAGAGGCTGAAATTAACTGTATAGCTTGTGGACTCAATTCTCCTGACTTATCATCGTAAACGGTGAGAAAACCCAGCAATTGAAAAAGCCTACGAATATCTCTTGCCACTGTAAGGTAACCACGACTTGCTTTAGGTTTTCGCTCTTCGGAAGCTAAAAATTCATCAATTGATAGAGTTTTATCACGATAAGTATAAATACCTTTACGAGTCAATAATTCTCCAAAATTTTCATCTTTTAACGCAATTTCTTCTTCAATAAGCTCTTTTATCGCAACTAAAGCATTATATAATTTTGTTAGGTCATTAAATTGATGTGAGAAGTTTTTCATAGAATATTTCTCGACTTAAATTTCGACAAATATACTATTTGTTAAATTATTATTCGCAGATTCAGATTGCTTATTAAGTTCTGATAATCGCTTGTTAGCAATTTTTATATAATCTCTATTTTTCTCAAATGCAATAAAACATCTATTATTCTTAAATGCACTTACGCATTCGCTACCTGAACCCGCAAAAGGAATAAGTACAGAATCTCCTTCATTCGAAAAATGATTTATTAACCTATCACAAATAGCCAATGGCTTTTGGGTAGGATGGTCAACTTTTTCATCAGCAAACCTTTTGCCAGCTAGTACAGGAATATTCCATACATCTCCTGCATGTTTGCCATCAGGGTGAGGAGTCCATACCTTACCATTTTTTGTTATTTTATTTTTCAGGCGTTCAGTACTTTTATAGGGTTCTCTGATTTGATGATACGTATAAACATCAGATTTTGAAAACCATAATAATGGCTCATAGTTTGCTGAAGGGGCGTTTTTATAACCTGAGAAACTATTCTCGTAATGCCAAATTATTTGTCTTCGATATTTGAGATTACGTTCATATAAGTGAACTTGTAGGTAACAAAGGTAATGGTGAATACCATAAATAAAAATAGAACCAGTTGGCTTTAGTTTACTTATCGCAACATCAATCCATTTTTTTGACCATTGTACCCATTCATTTACATCACTCCATTTATCGGAAGAATTTCCAAAATCTTTTTTTAGATTATACGGTGGATCAGCAATAATCAAATCTACAGATTCATTTTCAATTTCTTGCATCTTCTCAATGCAATCGCCTGCATGTATTTTATTAAAGTCTACCATTACTTTTTCGTGTTTTGGAAAATTAAAACATTTTGATGGTGCATATTGGGAACGAATGAAAAGGGATATCCATAAGGATAAATACCCTTATGACGTTGATATAAAATCCTTACTCCTTTTAGTACAAAATTGCCTTTCTTCTCAATTGCATTTGCTAGGTCTGCGTGAAATGTATAGTATTTATCTTTTTTTCTAAAATCACTAACAACTACACACATATACTTTCCTTGTTTAAGAACTTTAGAACATGAATTAAAGAACCCAGAAAGAATTTTCAGAAACTCATTATAGTCTTTTATATTTGCTAAGTCCTCATTATTTTCACTGTATTTGTGGTCTAATTCATTTTCAATTCTCTCTTTCCCCTTGTGGTCGATTGTTTCTAAAATATTCCAATAAGGAGGGCTAGTTACAATAAAGTCAAAAAAATCTTTTTTAAATTTTTTAATCTCAGTTACACTATTTCCATTTAAAAGTGTTTGTTTCATCTTTCCCTCAGTGCTATCGGGGACTTCTGTTTCAATTCTTAAAACACCTAAATCATGATATTTAGGATTTAACTCTATGCCATAGCCTTCTCTATTGTTAAAAGCGCAAGCTTTGACCGTTGATGCAACCCCTGAAAACGGGTCTAAAACTCTATCCCTCTCCTTAGAGTAGAATTGAATTAATCTTGCAACATCTTGAAAAGAATAAGGTGCTGGATGCTGTTTTTCAATTTGCGCATCTTTATTTCCTGCACCTAGCCCCTTTTGACTGAACACAGTGACAGTCTCTGGCAACCATTCTTTTGCTGTTAAATCATTAAGAGAGTTGTTCAAAGAAAATGCAGATTTTTCTTCTGGGAATATTATTGCATTTGCTTTCTTAACATCACCATTAGTTTGAAATAAAGCAACATTCTCCCAAGCTTCGACAAATCTACTTGGGATTCTCAGCTTATTTCTTTGTTCAAATAATTCCTGTAATCTCTGCTTAGCAAGCATTATTTGTTCGCTATCAGTTACAGGAACAATTTCTTTTTTTTCCTTTTTGTATAGACAATACTTCATTCTTACTTTTTATGATATTTAACCTGCTCTTCTGCAACTTTTATTGCATTTAATGCTTCATTCTCGTCCTTGATTAAATCATAGATTTTTGTTCCGATCCATAAAGCTTCTAATTCTGTATAAGAGCAATTAAATGTTTCGCTCAAAGTCTTTAGATGTTCTCTTTTTAATGGTTTCCTATCACTTTCAATTTTACTTAAGAAACCATCGCCCATCTCCAGTATTGATGCTAGTTGTCTTTGAAACATCCCAGATGCTTCTCTTAATTCTCTTATTTTTTGCCCCAGTGTCATTTTACCAATTTTGGACTTGACTAATTATGGTCAAAGGTAAGTATAATAGTGTATATAATTCTCTTTTTCTTAAATAATTTTAAAATTTCTATTAAAGAGTTGGTAAAAATTAGGCTCTTAAGCAAAAGATGCATTGGCTTCTGTGTTGGGACTTGAAAATGTGCCAAATGCGCGTTGGCTTTTTCATTTTATTTTCCGGTCGACAAATCAAAAATCAATTAAATTTATATTAATTCTCATTCTGTATTCATCTTGCACCTAACGTTAAGTATTAGTGCAGTGCAGGTTTCAGTGTGATACACTGTCCGCTCGCACGAAACTTTAATAAATGCCAAAATAATCAATTTTTGCGTTTTAGCCTGCATTATGCTCTACAATGTTAGCGGCTGGGCTATCCTCGTTAGGTTTCAAATAGTTGTTCAATATTCTGAATTTCTCTTTTAATTTCAGTGTCGGATGGCATGTCAATTATTAGAGAACTATACTTTGGTAAATCACTAAAAAGTCCACAAGCAGAAATAAATGTATTAAACTCTTTAGTAGCTTGTCCAGAAAGCAAGTAATAAAAAATAATAATACATTCATACTTTGTCACATGAGAAGCGAAATAGCTCTGATACGTTTTTTCGTTGATTGTCTTGTTAACTAATCTTGAGATAAACTCAATCTCTCTCAAATATCCGTCAAGGAAGAAGCCATAGTCATGGGTTAAAGACGAGAATACTTTTTGATAAAGATGGTGTCTTTCTTGAAAGTCAATCTTGTAAAACTTAACGCTTCCAATGTCCAACAAAACCCTTCGCATGTTGGGTGGTTCATCTCCAAATGAACCGAAATAATACTTTATGTATTCCCACCTATCGTTTTTATCTCTTTTCAACAATTCGGTAACAAATTTTTCTTTTTTAGCCTTCATTTGGCTTGAGTCGTATTTGCCGTCATGTGCTACAAACAATTTGTGAAGAAACAGGTCTCCAATATTTTCGGGGTCGTTACAAATGATATGACGTGCAAGTAAATGACACTCATCCAATAGTCTATCTTTGAGTTTATCTGTAAGTAGAGTGAAAATCTGGTAACCTGAATACGTTATTGTAACTTCATTAAAGCTGCTGTTTATTACTCTGTTTTGCTGCTTGTCTAATACACGATAAAATATTTCGTCTTCACTTTGCTTTTTGAATTGAAGTCGTTGTTCATTAAGAGCTGTTTGTGTGTCAGTTTGTTGTTTTGAGAATTGTCTCCTTTGCTCATTAAGTGTTTCATAAAGAAGTAAGAAACTTACTAATGCAACTACCGTTCCGACCAGCCCACCAATTATGTCCCCATATTGTCCGAAAACTGCACTATCAATTGGTTGGTCTTTGGAATAAGAACGGTTTATTAAAAAGAGAATTGTTGTGATAGCAGTAAATACAAGTCCAACGAAAATTAGAACCCAAGCCAAAGTTTCATACTTTCCTTTCTTTTCTGTCGTCATATACTTTTTGTTTGTTTAATGTCTATCAGTTTGAAGTCTGCACTGTCGTCCAAACATTGCCGCTAACTTGCGACTTAGGACACTTATTTCACTTATATTTTCAAAGTTTAAAAACCTTAATGTATTGCAAATGTGAAAAGTAAAATGTTGGTTTTGGTCACTAATGAACTAATAGCTTAAATATAAAAGAATAAATTTTATTCCCACCCCATGAATTATACTTTTAGTCGAAAAGTTTGTACTTCATTCGAAACTAAATTCTAAACAACTTCTCAACTCTTCACATCTTGAATTTCTTTAGTGGTGTCAAATACTTTTTTGGCAAAAGGGCAAAGTGGTATGATTTTTACATTGTTTTCTCTAGCATATTCAACTGATTTCATCACTAACTTCTTGCCTAGTCCTTTTCCAGCAAATTTTTCCTCTACCCCTGTATGGTCAATAATAAACTGCGTTTTTCCTGCCCAGGTGAAGGTCATTTCTCCCGCAAATTCATCCTTGTAGTAAATCACATAACGTCCTTTTTTACCATTGTCTTCACGTTCTATTTTGATGATATCTTGCGCTCCTTTGATGCTCAATGCGCCTGAAGGGCATTTTGCTACTTGGGCAATTATTTCTTGGGAAGTGGCGTTTTCAGGGGTAATCCAAGGTCTTGCTTTTGGATTGTAAACTTTGGGCAAAGTTTTAACACATATACCAGCATGGATACATTTCTCTGGCTTCCATAAAATGGTGGTTTCTCCGTTTGAATATTCTTTGGATATCATAAGTAGTTCTTTTAAGTGAATTTAAGTTAAAAAGGGCGTCTGAGACGCTTAATTGTTAACCGCAAACCTGCCTGGCGGCAGACAGGGTCGCAATGCCGCAAAGTTTTCGCAAAGGATTTTTTTATCTTTTTTGAAGTTCGGTTCTCAGTCAAACCTGAGCAGCCTCTGGTTAGAAAGACTGTGAAGATTTGAAAAAATAATCCCGATTCATCAAGACTGAAATGAAGTTTTGATCTTGTTTTCTATTATTCAAAAATTTATGTTTTTAATGTTTAAAGATTTTCTAATGCTGGGACTGTCAATTTTTCAAGATCCCAATTGGCTCTTTTGGCTCCTGCTTGATAGGCTGATTCCATAAAATCCAGCAATGCCTTTCTTGGGTCATCTTCTGCTAACATGCTATTATATTTCAAAATCGCCATAGGACTTCCGTTGCTATTCACCCATTCCGCTGAAGAAGGAGATAAATTTTCTTGGTCTAAGCCTGCAGGAGAGGGATAAGTATAGGAATAAAATGCTGGTTCGGTTACATTTTCATCGCCTGCCCAGAAACCAAAACTTATGCATTCATGTGTATAGGCATCCTTGTCTGATAGTCGTGCATCCTTTCCCATAGGGGGCGCTTCTCTGCCAGAGAAACGTGTTACCGCTAAATCCATCGAATGCCAATAAAGGTGTACGGGACAGGTTTTGCCATAAAAGCGACCACTAAATTCTGTAAATACATCATCTACCCAAAGCAAACTCCGCCATAAATTTTGTGTATATTCCTTATCATAATGGTGGTACTCGGTAATCTCTCCAAAAGACTTATCGATTCCCAAATCATAAGGAACATCTAAAATAGAAACTTGAATATCGAGCTTCTGAATAATGCTGCTCAGCTTTTTGTAAAAATCTGCCACTGTTAGGTTTTCATGTAAAGGAAAACTTTCAAACTCTCCTTTGCTTGTATAGACTTCCAATTTATGCTGAATAACATTTAGAGTAATACTGAATTTATCGAGACCTGAATTGTAGGGAATAGAACCCGTTGTGATTCCCTGAGTATTCACATATTGGGTCACGTACCACCAGTGATTTTTTCTTGGTGTCATTTTCAAGCGAATTTTGCCCATCACCTGCAGGAACAAATGAAGGGTCATTTTCTTATCTTCATTTCCTTTATAATTCAGCTTGGGTAAGTTTAATATTTGTTTCATGGCTATAAGTTTAAAATTTTCATTAGTCCTACATTTTTAGATTTGATTCTTTTGCCCAAACCTGTCAGGTTTGTGTTTGACATTATTGATGAAAATAGCATTTTTTTTCACTTTAATTGATCATTAGAAACCTGACAGGTTTAAACTCTTGGTCCTACTTGACAAAGTAGAATTAGTTTAATCTTCTAAAGACCCCAAATTTTCCATTAATGAAGTCGTTAAAGGCTTTTACCTCAAGATTTGAAGTAAGACTTGTTTTAAAGTTGGGGCTTTTCATTTTGTTCAGTATGTGGTTTTTCATAACCGTAAATCATTGGATAATGACATATAAGTTATCATTATTTAGATTCTACCACCAGCTTTTTTAGAAAAAAGTGAGAAAAATAGGTTTAGGTTGCTGATGGACTGATTGTTTTAATAGATATAGAAATTATACCTTTAATCGAAAAACTTGGGCATAGGAAAGATATTAATAACTGGCAATATTTGATTTGCAAAAATCTATATTAATTATCTTTCACTGACCTAATCGCTCTTTTGCAATTAAACTTTACTATCCAATTTCTTTTTCCTTTGAAACCTTCACTGCCAAGAGTGGAAAAAAGAAAAACACCCCTATCATGGAGAATATCAATCCTCCTATGGTGCCAACTGCTAATGAGAACCAGAAAACCTCATTTTGTCCGCTCATTACGAATGGAATTAATCCAAAGCAAGTCGAAAAAATAGTTAAAAGAATCGGAGCAGCTTTGGTGCTTACTGATTTTAGGAAACCTCTACTATTTTGAATTTTTCTATTTTTAAAATCGTATAAAATATAAATGCCTGCATTTACGGTTAAGCCGCCCAACATCACGAAAGCAGCATATCCACCTTGATCAAAATAAAATTCGAACCAACCGAAAGTGAGGAACAAACCAATAAAAGAGAGCGGAATCAAAAGTAAAATATAGAATGGAAGTTTAAAGCTCTCAAATAAAATACTGCAGATAAAGAAAATGGCCACTATCAACAATAACAATAAAGAATATTGCTTTTTGGCATCATCAGAGCCCCAGCTATAGCTTTGTTTTTCTGCACTATAACCCAAAGGCTTAACCTGGTCATAAGTGCCCAAAACCTCATCCAAATATTTACTTCCGAAGCGAGAGGAACCGTAATATTCAAAGCTCAAAACCCTTATATAGCTTCTGTTTTCTTTGTAAATTGCATTGACCGTGCTCTCCAATTGCAATTTGCTCAAATTTCCTGTGGGGATTCTTTTCCCTGCATAATCCAAGCTGTATTGCTCTAAGGCAAATTTATTAAAATTATCCGCTTGGGCTGAAGCCAGAACAACTGGAAATTGCTCTCCACCAATAGGTAAATATGCGGTTGCACCATTCGCAGGAGCATGCATTCGAATGGCATTGGTAAAATCCGAAAGACTGATATTATGAAAAGCCAATTCTTTTAAATCCGGACGGATAATGTATTCCTTGCTTTTCTGATCACGCCAGCTCATTCTTTCATTGGTATTCACTTCCTGAATTCTGGGATGTTCCAAAAGCATCTCGGCTAATTTGTCGGCTTGATTTTCCAGTTCGAAATAATTATAGCCTTTCAAAGCCACTCTAAAGGAAGGAATTCTATCACTGGAACCAGTGGAGAAGCCCTGCCCTACTCCGTATACGCTCCAATTGACCCCGCTCCAATTGGTACTTCTGGAAGAAAGTCGGGCCTTGAGTTGATAAGGAAAAGCTGATTTTTCATATTCTTCTTTAAAAATAATTTCGATTCTTCCGTATTGTCCTGAATTAATTTGAGTGGTAAAAATATCAATCCCTTCTTGCTTGAGGAGAAAGTCTTCAAAATCCTGCATAATGGTATTCATCTGCTCCAACGTATTGCCATAAGGCAATCTTCCCGTGATATAAAGCCTTGTTTTTTCATTTTGTCTGTAGCTGGAACGCTCATAGACATTGCGCACAAAAAGGCGTAAACTTCCGCCCAACCATTTATCGGAAATAGGTCGGATATCATCTTGGTAAATATCGGAACCGATGACTTTATTGTACCATTCATGATCTTCCCATTTGGCAGGCAGCATAAAAATAGGTAAGCCAAAAGCCAACAAAAGCAAGATGAAAAAGGCTTTGCGGTATTTAGCAGACCAATGTATGGCTTTGGAATATCTGTTAAACCAACGCACTTTCCTGCGCAATTGCTTTAAAGTATTGCCTTTTCTTTTTCGATTTTGATTGCTAAATAAAAGACTGTAAAGCGATGGAGTAAAAAACAAGGCCACCAATAAAGATACCCCCAAGAGCAAAGCCACCACTTTGGAGAAATCCACCAGATTCATTTTTTGCTCCTCAGGTAAAAGGAAAACTAATAATAAAGCGGCAATAGTAGTTAAAGAAGCCGCCAAAAGTGCCAGGAATAAATGCCGATTTTTGTATTTATGGATATGGTCGATCATTACAATGGCATTATCCACTATTAACCCAAAAGAAATCGTTAAGCCTGCTAATGAATAGAGGTGGATTTCAATATCCAAAGCCCAAACTCCAATAATGGCCAGTGAAACGTTGACCAAGATGCCTGCAAAAAGCACCAAAAGATAGCGCCAATTGCGGTTGATCAGAAAGATGAAAAGAATCAATATGCTGATGGACAAAATTGATCTCTCATAGAGTTTATCCAATTCTTTTTCCAAATATTCGGTATCATCATAAACCAATCGTAATGCAACACCTTCTGCCAAATTATCTTCAATTTGACTTAACCTGGACTTTACTTCCCTCGCCAAATTAATGCGGTTTACACCTTTTCTAGCCTCCACTACCAGTGTTACAAAATTTTCGCCATTGATTCTGTAGTAACTATTGGGCTCTTGTTCCTCCAAATTAATATCCGTCAAATCTTTCAGCCTGTAACTCTTGCCTGATTCTTTTTGGGTTATTTTTAATTCACCGATTTGTTGGATATCCGTAAACCTCTGATCAAGCACCAAAACATATTTTTCGTTGCCCGTACTTTGAGCCAAGCCTGGATAGCGCAATTGACCGCTTTGCTGTAAAACGCTTCTTAAATCGGATGGACTTAAACCATAAGCTTCCAATTTTTTAGGATGGAAATTGATGCTGATTTGCAAATTATTGGCACCATAAACGGGCAAAGCTTCAATGCCTGCAATATTTTGCAAGGGCTTTACAATGGACTCCTGCGCAATTTCTTTAATCCGATAAGAAGCAAAAGGCCCTCTGACCGTATATCTTAGAATCGTTTTGTTTTCCTCTTCCTCATCATCTCCCCCACTGCTTTGTAAAATGGGGTAACTCACTTTTTCATCCAGTTGCGGATAAATCTGTCGGATTAAAGTAGCTACTTCAAAACGCTTATATGCTAAATCAGCATTTTTGGAAAATCGAAGGGTAATGTTACCACTGCCATAGCGCGACTGGGAATTAAGCTCATCTAAGTCCCGAAGTTGGGATAAAATATTTTCCAATGGAGCAGTAGCCAGTTTCTCCACCTGCGTAGGGTCTGCATTGCGCACATTAAATTGCAGACTGATCTCGGGCGTCTGCTCAATAGGGTTCAGGTTGACCGACAGTTTGGGAATAAGTGCCAATCCCATTAAACTGACGACTAAAAAAGCAATTATTATGCGAAATGGGGTCATGCGGTAAAGATAGGAATTATTGGGGGATGAGGAACAAATAAACTATATTTATAGGTTTTATGATTAAATATCAACTATTGGCTCTAATAATTGAAAACTAAGATAGTTTTCATCTGCTTCCAAGTTTTCCTCATGATTAATGGATATGTATAGCCCCTTTTCACCAACAAAAGTATTTCTGGTGTAATAGGTGTCTTTAGGTAAGTCATATTCACCTATTTTCTTTAACTCTTTATCTAAAATAATGATGGAAGGGAATTTATAATTCCAATTTACTTTTGCACCATTTTTATCTGTGTAATCTACTTTACGATAGGCAAATCTATAATAGACATCACGCCATTTATCATAAATAATCTCCCGATATGAATCTGACTCAATGTAAAATTTTTCAGATTGACCAGATGCAGGCTTATTCCAATCAGGTATTTCGTGAAAATGTTTAGAGCCTCCATATTTCCACTCAACATTTTGATTTTTAGGATTAAAAATGGCTACATCAGAATCTATTGGATACGAAATAACTATTTCTTTATCTTCATTCATTACTGTAGAATTATGGGAAAAAAAAGCTCCGTGTATTTTATCAAAATATTTTTCTGGACCATTTAACAAATACTCAAACTTTTTATTTTGCAGGTTTATTTTTAGCAATAAATTACCATCCCACCAACCCTCTGAATTATAATCATTATCTGGTTTACTTGCTATATATACATAGGGGAATGAATACATGATTGGTTTGTTATCATATACAATAGGTATAGAAGAAACCCTTTCACTTCCCTCAGGATATACCTCATATTTCTCATAAGGTAATCCTTTTTCATCAATCAAATAAAATTCATATCTCCGTCCATTAGATACCAAAATTGAATCTTTCGCCAGGTATTCAAAGCCCCTAATTGGACCATTAATGCCGTTTGGCCCTCTCCTTTTAATTTTCATTCTTTTGACCAGTTTTTGATCATTTAGACTGTAAAACTCCAATGCATTAAGCGGTTCATTTTCCCAAATCAGTATTGGGTCATTAGAATCTTCATTGATCAGCTGTGAATTAAAAGTACGGTAAGGCGAAAATTCATCGATTTCAATCTTCAACTGCTTTGTTGGCTGAAAACTAAACAACTCTTTATATTCCTGAGGCGTTCCTTTTTTAACCTCTGTGGTATTCTTTTCATTATTACATGAAGTTAATATCAAAAAAACAATAATTAGGGAGTTTAGTTTAAGCATACTTGATAAAAAGATCATTTTCTGTGTGGTGTAGAGTACAAAGATATTTATACTCTTAAAAATCATATGACATTAACATGACAATTAAAAAAAGCAATTATAATTCGAAATGGGGTCATGGGGTAAAGATAGGAATTATTGGGGGATTGGGAAGGAGAAAACTAGGGTTTTAATATGTATGAAGGAGTGAAATTTAAATCCCTATTTAATTTACGGGGAATATTTCAAAAAATAGGATACAACATTTCATAGCCAATTAAAAAGACAAAAAAGTCCAACATTAATACAAATGTACTAATTGCTATAATCAGAATATTTAGCTTTCCTATACGGGGTATAATTTTAAAGAACAATAACCCAATCGTAACCATATCTAATATGACTACTAGAACAGTATAAAAAACATTCAAGTTTTTTGTTTCATCACAGCTAGTTAAAAAGACAGCAAGAAATGATGTCGCCAAATAAATATTAATTATAACAAAAAAGAAATTTAGCAGAAAACTTGGAAGGCGGTTGCCCCATAAACTTATACCAATGGCCAAAAAAATTGAAACTAATGACGGAGAAATATAAAACAAAAACTCTAGGGGTGTCCCTAGAGTCTTTGAATTATACAGTATTAAATCAAAAGTAGCAGTATGAATCAGCTCAACAATAATAATTAAAGTAAAAATCTGAATTAAGATATTTATGGCTTTCATTTTAATAAATTGTCATAGGTTCACTAGCTATACTTTTTATTTGAGCTACATTTTTTGATTTATATACTTGAACGTCATCAATTAAAGTATTTAATAAATCAATATATATTTGACTATTTGAATTTGACTTAGATTTATTTGCGATTGACACAAAAGAATTAAAGTCTGTTTGGTTAAGTGTATAATTAGTGTCGTTATTGTTTAGAGCATTAACAAAATTACTCATCTTATTTGAAGATGAAACAATATCAATTAACAAATCTGTATCAAGTGATGCTTGAAAATGTGATGCCATTGAATAAAATGCATCACTATAAAATTGACCTTTTGGCTTGGTTTCTAACCAATTTCGAAAGCTGTATAATTGATGGGTTGGTAAATAGGAAGTAAATGTATTATATTCCGAATTCATGTTAAACATCTGTAAACTAGATGTTGTTGCTGAATATGAACAATTTGGAGGAGCTACGCATCCAGGTCCAAATGCCTGACAATTAGTGCGAGTGTCACTCCCATTATGACAATTAGAAACTGCTAAAGCGCATGGTTGACCTCCTAATCTTGGCGGTTCATCTGGACCTAAATTACTTCTGGAAAGTTGATTTACGATGTTCATGTCTGCTAAATTCTGAAAAGCAGAATTATCTTCCAATAGATTATATTTAGCTCCAAATCTTAACAAAGAAACATCATCAATAGAATTATTTGGAATAATATTCTGTAGATCAATAGATCCAAAAGTAGTTATATTTCTATTTGGAAAAATTGTCCTAGCGACAAATAACAAATTATCTAAAGTAAATGTCTTTACTAAAGAAGCTTGCAATTCCTTTTCATCATTAATAGAGCTATAAAACAATCGATGATCCCCTAAAAGAGAAAACACAATTTGATTAGCATTAGCTGCCATACTGTACTCGTAAAACTTCAAACCTTTATTTAAATAATCTTCGGGATATTTTTGAGGCAATAATTCTACACTTCCATTTTCCAAATTTATAGAATAAGTAATGAGCTTTTGCTCTAATTCCTCATCCGTCATTTTCTGATAATCCCCTTGAAGATGCGTTTTTACTATCAATTCATTTCCTTTCAATATAGGATGGCTAATGAAATAAGCATTATGTACAAAGGCATTGCTATAACCTTCGGGAGGATTATATTCAATTCTGCTTTTAATTGTGTTAGCGGTATCCATCATTACAATCTCGGATGACTGCTGATTGAAAAGAAATATGCTATCTAAATTATGGATATGGAAACCGAAAATTCTGCCTACTGCTTTATCCCCCTCGCTTTGAAAAAAGATTTCTTTAATAAAATCGCCACTGGCAATATCATAAATCTGCAAACTATTTTGTCCCCAATTGATATTGAATAAAAGCTCATTATCATTATCCGAATAGGCTTGCAGTCCTCTGCTGATATTTGAGGTTTTATTATTGAGGGGTATTTCTAAAGCTTTTTCAATTAACTCTATATCTAAGTGTTCTTTATCTTTACTTTCTTGATAACATGAAACAGTTAAAATTAACAGGAAAGCTATTAGTAGATAATTTTTCATTAGTTTTAATCCAAATTTCTTTGATTCTAAACTACCAATGTAGTAGTTTTAAGCTTGAACCAAAATCGATATGTCAAAAAAATTATTCTTATTCCTTTTTTCGGTTGTTTTCTGGGCTTGTGAAAGCGATGAAAAAATAGATGAAAAAACGGCCACTGAGAACGTTAAAAATACAGCTCCCAATACCATGGTAAAGGTGGATACGGCTATTTCAGCTCCTTTCTATTTATTAATCCAAAGTTCCGGAAAAGTAAAAGCTCATAAGGATGCGCAAGTTTTAGCCGAAACTTCCGGTACTATTCAACAAGCGAATATCAAATCAGGACAGAAAGTTAGAGAGGGTGAGGTTTTAGTCCGCTTGAATCCTGAAGATGCGCAATTGAAATTGGAATCTGCAGAAATCAATTATAAAAAAGCCAAATTGGAATTTGAAAATAGCCTTATAGGTTTCCCTGAATTATTGGCTCAGGAAAATCCCAAGCAGGACAGTCTATATCAAAAACTGAAAATTGGTAGCGGGTTGCAAGAAAGCAGTATCCAACTGAAAGAAGCCAAAATAGCATTGCAAAAAACCGTGATACGAGCACCTTTTTCAGGCACTTTATATGATGTAAAAGCTTTTAGAGGTAAACATATTAATTCAGGAGATGAATTATTTTCTGAATTTAACCACCGATTATTGGTTGAAGTGGATTTATTAGAATCCGAAGCCTTAAACCTAAAAGAAGGCATGCCGGCCGAAATTCGCAATCCTGCTATGGATGCCAGTTTCACAGGGGAAGTTTTCAGTATCAATCCTAAAGTGGATGAAAACGGATTGGTGCAAACGCATATTTTATTAAAAGGCGAAAATGCCCTTTGGCCGGGCATGAACGTGGAAGTTGAGATTAAAATCCCGAAAGGAGAAAGATTGCAAGTGCCCAAAAGCAGTTTGGTATTGCGCTCCGGTAAGCCAGTGGTTTTTTCCATAGAAAAGGATTTAGCCAAATGGAATTATGTGGAATTCGGATATGATAACGGCAAAATGGTGGAAATCACGGATGGCTTGAAAGCCGGAACCTTGGTGATTACCAATAATAATTTGCAATTGGCACATGATGCGCCTATCAGCATCCAAAATTCGGATAACTAATGACCCGCTATTTCATCCAAAGACCCATAGCCGTCATCATGACTTTTGTTGCGCTCATTGGATTGAGCGTTTTGGCATGGCTGAACCGACCTGTTTCCCTCCTTCCGGATATTGATGTGCCTGAAATGGCCATTCGAGTGGATTATGCCAATGCCTCACCCGAAGCCATTGAAAACAACATCCTCAAACCCATGCGGGAATCTTTGGCTACTATGCAAGGCTTGTCTGATTTACAATCTACCGCTTCCAATGAAAATGGTTTGTTGCGCTTGCGGTTTAACTATGGACAAAGAATGGATTTGGCTTTTGTGGAAGTCAATGAGAAAATTGACCGGCTGACTGACCAATTTCCTGCAGACATGTCCCGACCTAGGGTAATTCGGGTCAATTATACTGATATTCCGATTGCAAAAATTCAGTTGATCCCCAAAGATGCTTCCAATATGGTAGAAAGCTCCAGGCTGGCAGAAAATGTGATTAAAAAGAGAATTGAGCAGATAGAAGGCATTTCCCTGGTCGATTTAAACGGAACGGTGGATGAACAAATCAAAATCATTCCCAACTTAAAAGCATTGGAAAGAGCAGGGTTGGAAATTGAAGCCATTTCCCAAGCAATTCAATCTGCCAATCAGGAACTGGGCGGAGTGGAAGTGAAAGATGGGCAATATCAATACTATATGCGAATGGCGGGAAGGTTGAATAATGCCAAAGACATAGCCCAAATTCCCGTTAAAATTAATGAAGAAAAATACATCCCAATTCATGATTTAGCAGAAATAAAAACTGCAGAGGAGAAAGTCAGTGGTTTTCATTTTTTCAATCAGAACAGAGGGATTGTGATGAATATTCACAAGCAACCGCAAGCGGTGATGACGGAATTGATGCCTGAAATTGAAAAGTCTATTGCACAATTTACTAAGGATTATCCGACTTTGGATATTGCCATTACCCAAGATCAATCCATCTTCCTGAAAGCAGGTATCAATAATCTTCAAGGCAGTTTGCTTTTCGGTGGATTGTTCGCTTTTGGAGTACTCTTCCTTTTTATGGGATCTATCCGTTTGCCTGTCATTATGGGAATTAGTTTGCCCCTATCGCTTATTTTATCCTTTCTGTTTTTTGAGATATTTGATTTAAGCATCAATATCATTTCACTAAGCGGTTTGGCTTTAGGTTTGGGAATGCTGATTGATAATGCCATTATTGTTTTGGAAAACATCAGCCGAAAACGGATGGAAGGTTTGAATCTTCTGGATGCTTGTGTGGCCGGGGTTGGGGAAGTTCGTGGAGCTTTGATCAGTTCTGTGCTCACGACCTTGGCAGTTTTTGTTCCTTTAATTTTCTTGAGTGGCGTTAGTGGAGTGCTGTTTTTCGATCAAGCAGTTTCTGTGGGAATTATCCTATCAGTTTCTTTGGGTGTTTCCTTTGTACTGCTGCCCCTACTCTATCGCTTATTCTTTGAAAAGAAAAAGGATTTTAAGAAAGAAGACAGTCGAATTTTCAAAAGTATAGTAAGGGGATTTGAAAAATCACATCATTGGGCATTTCGAAATAAAGGCTTAAGTTTTTTTCTTATTATTCTCATTATTCCTTTAGGCTTATGGGCTTTTTGGAACATGGAGCAAAAAGGATTGCCCGAAATCACCAGAACGGATGCGGTGGTCAAAATCAATTGGAACGAGCCGATAGATGTTATGGAAAATGCAAATCGCAGTCAGGAATTATTGGATAATTTGAATAAGCAACTTGAATTTAGCGAAACCGATGCGGGCATTCCTCAATATCTCTTGAGTTTGGAAAATGCAGAATTGCAGGAAAGCTTAATTTATCTGCAATTTGAAAATGAAGAAGCGAAAGAAGAACAATTAAATTTCCTTGAAAATCAGATCAGGAAGTCTTATCCAAAAGCTTCTTATGAAAAAGAAAATGCCAAAAATGCATTTGATATGCTATTTGCCAGTGAAGAACCTTATTTCAGAGTACAATGGCAAGATCCGAATTTAAAAAATGCTAATCCGGAAAGTGTGAAACCTGTGTTGGAAAGCTTTCCTACCGATAATTTTCAAGCCGGCCCTTCTTTGGAAGAAGAAAGCAGCATGATCCTGACCATAAAACAAAAAGAATTATTGCGCTACGGCATTGCTCCTGAGCAAATTATCAGTCAATTGGAGCGTGTATTGGGCAATTATAAGATTTCCGAATTAAAGCAATTTGCCATTATCACACCAGTAGTTTTAGAGACAGATGAAAAAGCTTTTGCCGATTTATTGAAAACCGCCAAAGTAAGAAACAGAGAAGGTAAAAGTTATGCCTTGCGAAATTTTGTGGATTACGAATGGGGAAACCGATTAAAGAAAATTACGGCTGATGTTTCAGGGACTTATTTTTCAGTTAACTTAAGTCAAGATGCAGTTTTAGAAAAGAATCCTGAAAAACTTACTGAAGAAATCAATCAATGGGCAAGTGACAACAGCCTGATTCAAAAGATTTCGGGGAGATATTTCACTGACCAAGAGAACCTGAAAGAATTGGCTTTCATACTCTTAATTTCTGTGGTGCTATTATATTTCATTTTATCGGCTCAGTTTGAAAGCTTCTGGCAACCATTGATAGTGATTTTCACCTTACCATTCGGAATTATGGGCGCTATGATAGTGCTTTGGCTAGGCGGAAGCAGTATCAATATTATGTCGGCTATAGGCATGGTCGTGATGCTGGGAATTATGGTGAATGATGCCATCTTGAAAGTAGATACCATGAACCGAAATATTAAAGCCTTGGAGAAGAAGGATAAAGAAAGCGTTTATGAAGCCATTTTTACAGCCGGAAAAATCAGATTGAAGCCTATTTTAATGACTTCAATCACAACGCTTTTGGCATTAAGCCCTGTATTACTATCTGGTGGCTTGGGAGCAGAATTACAAAAACCATTAGTATTAGCAGTTATGGGTGGTTTGACTATAGGTACTTTTACGGCTTTGTATTTTGTGCCAATACTCTATACACTAATTTTAAAAAAACATTAGGGATTAGCCTTTAACTGATAAAAAAGATCTGCTTTTTTTTGATAGCCGTATGTCCATCCTAAAAAATACTTTTCGATTATTTTCTTATCACTTATTTTATACAAAATCGGTGAGTAGCTATAAAATGCTTGATCTGCAAAGCGATTATTCTTATCTATTGCAATATACTTTTTCCTATTAACCTTCAAACGTTTCTCATATCTCTGAAAATATATATCGAAAACATAAATAACCAATATATCTCTAAAGTGGTAATCAGTGGTAAACATACTTTCCCAATGATTATCTGTGTAAAGTTGCTTGTTCCATGGATATATTAAAAGATATTCGTAATCCGCAATTGAATACCCTATACCACTTAGATAATTTTCAATATCAATATATTCGTCTGCATAAGAAGGCCCCTTTGAAAATTCTATTTTATTTTCTGATGCAATTGGACCCATCTTAATTGTTTGACCATTTAAAGGAATATAAGAAGTCACAAGAAGTAAAGATGAAAAAAGAAATATTTTACTCATTCACTAAAACTTTTTAAATCTTGAAAATGTACCAAACTATCAGAAGCTTGGTCAACTAAACTAAGAGCTACAAATCCTTCTTTAAAAGGTAGAATAGATTGGAAATAGCAACTACTGTTCAAAGGATATGATTCTATCTCTTCAAATCTAGAATTTAAGATAAAACAATTGTTTCTCCCCTCTTTATCTTCTCTAATAATAAGAAACTCCTTTGATTTGTTATTATAAGAAAAATGAATAGACTTTTCATTTTTCTTATAATGATTCATTCCATCGGCATAAGTATAATTCATTTTAAAAGGAGTTGTTTCCTCTACATCATTCCACTTAAGCATGTACTCACTTATAGAGTAATCCATTAAATCTAATTCAATGACATAATTAGATGTAGGAAATAGAAAAAATAATTTATTTTCAATTTGAAGCTTTAATGGCAGAAATTGAAAAGCATTTAGACCCACTTCACACTTAATATCTGATGGTAAATTAATAATAATTGAATCTTTAACTTGTTTCGATATATCAAGAATTATTTCTTTTAAATAGCAAGCATTTGAATCTATGGCCGACTTAGTCTGTATTTCAGTGAGAAAAACTTTCTCATCATAATAAGCAGGTCGATTTCTAAAATTTGAATAATGATTAAGTAAGCGATTTGGTAGCCAAAAATGATTTCTAATAACTCCCTCACTATCAAACAAAATAATGTCACTCAAGTACTTTTGAAATACAAACAAACTATCATAAGTATGCTGATAGAATGTCATTTGGTGTATATCTACATGATTAAATTCATAAGAATAGCTGTTAATTAGCTTATGTTTATCAGTTATCAATTGAATTTCAGATGAAAACTTATTATAGTAAAGTAAATTATGGCTTGTATCAGTAGAGATCAATTTTCCAAAAAAAGGACTAGGCCATTTCTTCAAATCTTTAGAAATAGCAAGTTCTTGATGAACTTTCGTATTGCATGACAGTAGAAAGATGAACCAAATACAATTTAGCATTAAAAATTTCATGGCAAATTGAATTTATTCTTTTGCAGTAGGTATGCATTTGAAACCCCTTCTACTTCCTCGTAAGAGTATCCATTTTCTTCTGATAAAATCATAAAGTCTGGACTACCTGCAATAGGTATACCCTTACTTTTAGTACGAAAAGTTGATATATAAACCTCACTTACTCTTCTAGCGCAAAGGCTCTCTAATTCATTGGCGAAGGATTGAGCATCATACCAATTAAAATTGATTTTAATTTGATCATTTTTAGATTTCGCTACCGAATAAACCCGTGGAAAATCCATCATAATTGGTTTATTAACATCATTATAGTGAAACATATTTTTGTTATCAAGTAAAATTTCCAATTCATCTGGCAACCTTTTCTGCGAGTATAATATAAAGGCTATTCCTTCTCTTGCAGTTAAGCAATCCATATTTAATAATGCTTGCTTTACCTTATTGTCACAATAATGGCATCTACCATAATCAAGGACCACATACTTCTCATAATACTGATTATGCTTTTCAATGAATTTGCGGAAATTTATTTGATAAGCATCTTCTTTCGTATTTTCATCTCTCTTATTACCTGAGGAGCAAGCAAAAAGAAAAACTAATGATATTATAAGTAGATTACTTTTTCTCCAATGTAAATAAGTCAAATTGCATGACATCTTCTGATATATTTTCATTTTTCGCATTTTGAGTAGATATATACAAGCCTTTTTTACCAACAAAAGCATCTTTATATAAGTATCTTCTCGCAGGCAACAGTTCTTCGGCAATAATTTCAAAGTCCTTATTTAATACGGTTAATGTAATGGATTGGTCATAAGGTGTATTCTTAATTCCATTTTCATTGAAATATGGAATTCCTTTCTGACCAAACCTATAATATACTTTTCTGAAAGTATCCGCCAAAATCAACGAATAGCTATTACTTTCCCTTTTCGATTTCAAAACCCCTTCTGAGGTTAAATTAGTAATATCGACTTCAGGTTTTTCATCGAAAAATGAACTGCCTGCATAATATGATTTTAATGAGCCAGCACTATCTCTTACAAATAAGCTATCACTGGCTTGCCATGAATAAACTATTTCATTATTCCAATTCTTAGTTTTGCAATAAAACTCCATAACACCACGCCAATCTCTGTTATGATAAACGGATGGATAGGTAGTATTAAGCAGAATAGAACTATCTTCATCTATATTATACATTAACTCTAATGAGCTCCCACTTGAAAAACGACTAATATCTTTTGCATCTACCTTTAAAGGTAATAAACTAAAATAAATGTTTCCATCTTTCACGAGACTAGGTGAGGCAGTCATTGAAGCATGGTTCATAAAGCTGGTACCATTTTTAGGATTACTAATTCGGAAACTCTTTCTCGAAACAGGCTGAAAGTTTTCTAATTTCACTTCTATAGCTGGTGCCCCTGACATTCTTTTGTAGACCCACAAGGAGTTTTCATTTTCTAGATAAAATCCATGAATCTGATCTAAATATTGACGGTCTTTAGTATTTATTGGTATTCTTCTGATAAGTTTACCCCCATCTATAGAATACATATCTATAGTATTGGTATAATTATTACTGCAAAATAAATATTCCTTATGATCATGAATCAAATACTGTAATGTAAACGGACTATAAGTCGATTGTTTATCTAAGGTGAATGTCAAAGGTTCATCCTTGACTAAATTATACTGATAATTCAAACTTTTATCCTTCGGACCGCAAGATAAAAGCAATAGGAAAACTGCAAAGTAGAAATACTTACACATTTTAAAACTGATATTTAAAGGAAAAGGAAAAATGAAGATTAGGCTCCAGAAATTACCGGAGCCTAATCAATAGCTTAAATACAGATATTCACTGATCCACAAGAATCACCTCCAGTGAAACAAGAACCCTCTAACCAAGTGCCTTTCTCACCTGCCTCTGATATTACATAGCAGGGATCACCCTCTTTTAAGGTTTCTTCTTCTTCTACTTGTGAATAGGTACTTAAACTGCTTATCATGATTAAAGATAAGCTTACTAATGAAGTGAAATTACTCTTTTCATAATCTTTAGGTTTTAGTTAAAAATTTATTTAGATATTTAAAGTAAAGAGAAATGATTGAGAACACCAAGAAACTCTTAAAGCTTTAATTTCAA
This sequence comes from Bacteroidota bacterium, assembly GCA_051747245.1. Taxonomy (GTDB): domain Bacteria; phylum Bacteroidota; class Bacteroidia; order Cytophagales; family Cyclobacteriaceae; genus Marivirga. The sequence continues at coordinate 171,561 of JBNJFX010000001.1, read as the reverse complement.
AAAAGCTTAACCATCGGATAATCAACTATACTCATAAGTGATGTGAACTATTTTAATTAATACATCAATTGGAAAACTAAGATTATAGAAAAGTTTAAAATTTATAGACACTGAGCAAAGAAGATATAGATACTATCCCAAAAAGTGTGTAACTAAAAATTTTGTAAATATTAAGTCTTCACAACAAAAATATTCAATCTGTGGTTTTTGTAGACTGTCTATTGTCAACTGTCAATTATTCCGAAGTGCTTCAATCAATTCTGCTTTATTCATTTTAGAACGCCCTTCTATGCCTATTTTTTGAGCTTGTTCCTGCAGCTCTTCTACTGTCCATTCTTCATAGGGAGATGCTTTTCCGCCTTTTTTGCCTGAATCTGGTGTATTGGCAATGCGGGCAGCTTTTTCTTTGCTCATGCCTTTATCTCTTAAGGCTTCATATTGCTCTTCATTTTTTACGGTTGGTATGTCATTCTTTTTCGCCATTTCTTTAATGGATTTACATAATACAACCAATATAAAAAGGAATTGTTACTTTACTATCTGGCTGAATCCGCTTCCAGATATTCCTCTCCCGTCATTGTGGGCTCTAAATTTTCCATTTCTTCCATAGTGAAGATACGGGAGCGGATGATGAAACGAATCCCCATAGGGATTTCCAATGAAAAGCTTGAGCCTCGGCCTTCTGTCACATCTAAGGTAAGATGAGTGTGCTTCCAGTATTCAAATTGGTCTTTGCTCATAAAGAAATCGCAGCCGTAAACCTGTCCAATCCAGATATCTCCCTCTCCAACTTTAAAATCACCTTTTTCAAAGCACATGGGCGAAGATCCATCACAACAGCCTCCACTTTGGTGAAACATCAAATCACCAAATCTATCTCGCAGTTTATCTATTACTTCTATTGCTCTGTCGCTTATTGTTACTCTTTCCATTACTATTCGGTTTTAATTTCTGGTTATAAATAAGGTCACTCCTACGGAGTTTGAATGGGTAATTTAAGTTTGTAATTACCATAATTTGACCCCTAAGGGGCCAATCACTATAAATTGATTGGTTCTATCCTAATATGCAAATAAGAATATGATATGAAGTTATTTAACATTCTAGTCACAAGACATAAACATAATATTTTAAGTCCCAGAGGGACGAACTTATGGTAACTCTAGCCATTGCAAAAGCAAAAGTTCCGTAGGAACGACCTTATTTTCTATTATAAAATATAGGCTGTAAGTACGTCTCCCTACATACAACCTATACTATCTTACTTAAAACAATCTACTAAAAGAAACCTAATTTATTCTTGTCATAAGAAATCAACATATTTTTGGTTTGTCTGTAGTGATCCAACATCATTTTGTGGTTTTCTCTACCGAAACCAGATTTCTTATAGCCACCAAATGGCGCATGTGCAGGATAAGCATGGTAGTTATTTACCCAAACTCGACCTGCTTTTACAGCTCTTGGCACTTGATATAACTCGTGAGCATCTCTACTCCATAATCCAGCACCTAATCCATACATTGTATCATTGGCTATTTCAATAGCTTCTTCTGTAGTTTTAAACGTACAAACCGAGGTAACAGGACCGAAAATTTCTTCCTGGAAGACTCTCATTTTATTGTGACCTTTAAAAATCGTAGGCTCAATGTAATAGCCATTTTCCAAGCCAGAATTCAAGCTTGCTTTTACACCTCCGCAAAGCACCTCTGCTCCTTCTTGTTTTCCGATATCCAGATAAGAAAGAATCTTTTCGAATTGGTCATTAGAAGCTTGTGCTCCCATCATGGTATCTTCTGCTAAAGGATGTCCCATTTTGATGGCTTTTGTTCTTTCTACCACTCTTTTCATAAATTCATCTGCTATATCCTCATGAACCAATATTCTGGAAGGACAAGTACAAACCTCTCCTTGGTTTAAGGCAAACATAACGGCTCCTTCAATACATTTATCCAGAAATTCATCATCTTTATCCATTACAGATTTCATGAAGATGTTTGGTGATTTACCTCCTAATTCCATGGTCACTGGAATAAGGTTTTCGGAAGCATATTGCATAATCAAACGACCCGTAGTAGTTTCCCCTGTGAAGGCTACTTTTGAAATTCTTTCAGATTGAGCCAATGGCTTACCCGCTTCAGGACCGAAACCAGTCACCACATTCAATACACCAGCTGGCACTACATCCTGAATCAATTCCATTAAAACCATAAGAGAAGTTGGCGTTTGCTCAGCTGGTTTTACTACCGTACAGCAACCTGCTGCTAAAGCTGGAGCAATTTTCCAAGTCGCCATTAATAATGGGAAGTTCCATGGAATAATTTGTCCTACTACTCCTAAAGGCTCTTGTAAATTAATGCTTACAGTATGCTCATCATGCTCAGAAATACTACTTTCATCTGCTCTGATTGCGCCTGCAAAATAACGGAAGTGATCCACACAAAGTGGTAAGTCCGCTGCTCTACATTCTCTAAGTGCTTTACCATTGTCAATGGTTTCTACTCTGGCGAGCATTTCCAGGTTTTCCTCGATAACATCTGCAATCTTCAATAGTACATTTGCTCGTGCTGCCGCAGAAGTTTTTGACCAGGTTTGAAATGCCTTATGTGCTGCTTCGATTGCCCTATCTACATCTTCTTTGGTTCCTCTTGCAGCTTTAGTGAAAGCTTTTCCATCAACTGGGCTAATGTTATCGAAATATTCTCCTTTTGCGGGCTTCACCCATTCACCACCAATAAAATGGTCGTATTGCGCCTTAAAGGTAGGGCGTTCTACCGTTTCTTGAGTTTTTTCTAAAGTTTCCATAGTAATATATTTTTATTTCTAATTTCTTGTAATTTCCTACTTTAAATTCCTTATTGTTTTGTTATGCGTATGATTCATTTTGCTTTCCATCTGATTTTTAGAATATCATAAAAATCACTAAATTGTAGGACTGCTTTTTTAGCATTATGCGAGGAGACCTGTCAGGTTTTGAAAACCTGACAGGTCTGTAATAGAAAGTAGAAAAATAACCAGCTATGAACAATGCCATCCGACCATACCAAGTACCTCTAGGAAATGAGAATTCGCTTTTCACATTAGTGGAGAACCGAACTGCCTATACTTATGATAGTTGCGAATTGAATGTTTTCGAAACGCATCAGCAGGCAAAAGATGTAAAGCTAGTCTTTAATGATTTTGTATTCACTTCTATGCTCAGGGGTAAAAAAGTCATGCACTTAGAAAACAAGGAGGCATTTGATTATTTACCTGGTGAATCCGTAATAGTAGGCCCAAATGAAGTGATGGAGATAGATTTTCCTGAAGCCAAAAAAGGACAACCTACTCAATGTATTGCCTTAGCTATTTCACAACAATTGATTGATTTCACTTTAGAGATGCTCAATGAAAAACACCCGAAAGTGATGGAGCAAGAGCAATGGGAAATTGATCCGAGCATACATCATATCATTAATAATCAGGAGTTAATCAATACAGTGGATAGAATCATCAAAATTTCCAGAACCGAAGATAGCACCACCAAGGATTTATATGTGGATTTGGCAATGAAGGAAATGATTATTCGCTTGATGCAAACACAAGCCAGACATGTATTTACTTCCTCTCCTAAAACTCTAGCCTCACATCATCCTTTGGCTTATGCCATTCACATTATTCAAAATAAAATTAATGAGAAAATTGATTTTGACCGTTTAGCTAATGCTGCTTGCATGAGCAGAGCTACTTTTTTTAAGAAATTCAAAGAAGCATTTGGTTTTACTCCAGGACAATATGTGCTTTCTGAAAGAATAAAATTGGCTAAAAAGTGGTTAAAGAAACCCAATTGTAGTATTTCTGAGGCTTGTTATAATTCTGGTTTTGAAAACCTTTCTCATTTTACAAGTGCCTTTAAGAAAGAGGAAGGGCTCTCTCCTTCTGCTTTTAAAAAGAATAACCAAGGGAGTGGTTCATTTTTAAATTAAGGAATTTGTGATAACCATTCAATTTATTTTCCTCCGAAATCATGCCCCGTTTTGGTGTTTTCACCAAAACTACATTGATGAAAGATAATCAGCATTCCATAGGTTTTAGGTGAAAACACCTAAATGGGGCTAGAAGAATATTTAATACATCACAATGTAAAAGCTTAAGACATTATCGAAGTTAAATTCAAACTTTATTAAGGAAGAGATTAGCAAGTCACTAATTCATAAATTCCCCTTTTCTGCATCTCATATTCATTCCTGCCGTATTAGAAAAGAAATAAAAACAATAATTTGGAAGACTACAACAGAATACTCGATGATATTTTACATACCGTTAATTCGGTAGACACTCCAGGAAAAGTAGCTACCTACATTCCTGAATTGGCAAAAATTGACCCTTATAAATTCGGAGTATCATTGCAATTTGCAAATGGGGAAACCTACAATGCAGGAGATTATGATGAGCGATTTTCCATTCAGAGTATTTCCAAAGTCTTTACCTTAAGCATGGCCATTCAATGCATAGGTGATAAAGTTTGGGATCGAGTGGATGTAGAACCATCTGGCGATCCATTTAATTCACTTGTGCAATTGGAACATGAAGAAGGTATTCCCAGAAATCCATTCATTAACTCCGGTGCTATTGTAATATGCGATATTTTACTTTCAGAACTGGAGAATCCAAAGGATGATTACTTGCTGTTTATGCATGATTTGCAAGGGACAGATAAAATCCAGTACAATGAAGAAGTATTTACATCTGAAAAAAGTATGGGCTATAGAAATGTAGCCATGGCTAACTTCATCAAAAGTTTTAAAAACATCCATAACAATCCGGAAGATGTACTGGATTTCTATTTTTATACCTGCTCTATAGATATGAGCTGTGTTGAATTGGCTTGGTCTTTCCAGTTATTTGCTCAGCATGGAAAGTGCGCTCCGGATGGCACTTTATTTTTAGAACCCAATCAAATCAAAAGGATTAATGCACTGATGTTGACTTGTGGTTTTTATGATGAATCAGGTGAATTTGCCTTTCGTGTTGGTTTGCCAGGAAAAAGTGGGGTTGGCGGAGGCATTGCTGCTGTATTGCCAGGAGAATTCAGCATAGCCGTGTGGAGCCCAAAATTAAATGAAAAAGGAAATTCTGCTAAAGGTATGCATGCACTTGAATTATTTACCACGCATACTGAAATGTCAATTTTTTAACCACAATAGATTCAAAAGAAAACAAAAGGACAGCCTAAGGCTGTTTGACTTTAACCACGAAGATTCGCTAAGATTTCACAACTTGTCCCGTATTCATCGGGAAAGGGCACAAAAGATTGGAAATATTAAAATAAATAAAAGTGAAATGGTCGTGGTTTCACATGACCATGGAAGATTTTATTCATAAGTGCCGTAGGCATGACCTTATGGTAACCAAAAAAGTAAAAAGCAGCCCAAGCTCCGTAGGAGCGACCATTCTCAAAAAGCTTTCAAAATTCTCAAACCCTCTTCAACCTAAAGCTCAAAACAATTGCCAATACCAACAAACTCATAAAAAAGATAATCTGCGCAGGTAAACCGAAGAGCTCAGCAATTACTCCAAAACCAGCCGTAACCAAAGTAAACAATCCTATAAAAGTATTCGCCACCGAAACATAAGTTGGTCGCTCATCATCTGGAGCATAATCAACCAAGTAGGTTTTACGGCTTAATCTTGCTCCACTATAGGCAATTCCATTGATGAAAAAGACTGGCAAGAATGCATAAAAACCTAAATCCCAATCAGAGGCATAATAAAACAATAAGGCAAAAACCCCTCCTCCTATTGCAATAAACGAAGAGATTCGCATCAAACGTGTTGCCGATTGATCTGCAATTTTACCCCAAAAGGGGCTGCTCAATACATTAGCCAATCCATTTACTATGATTAAATATCCCAGCAAACTCCAGTCAGGATTCCCTATATCTTTGGCTACTAAAACATAGAAAGGCTGTAAGAGTGGAACAGCCATTAACAATGCTCTGGTAAAAAGGAAATTCCTGAAATTCGTTTCTTCTTTTATAAATTTTATTCCGGCTTTAACTTCTTGTAAAGGATTTCTACCTCCATTGGTGGCTCCTTTTTCTTCTTGAATCATGAAAAATAGAGTAGAAGCTATAAACCACAAGGCAGCAGCAAACAAAAACATAAATCCGTAAATGGATTTATCAGCTTCTTCTTGAATAAAAAAGACTAAAACAACACCCGCAATCAAACTCAATATTCCGCCAAAGGTAGAACGATAGCTCAGCATTTGCCCTCTGGTGTTTTTCGGAATGGTTTTACCTATCACATCTTTATAGGCAACAGAAGCTACGCCACTCGCCACACTAAAAACAGCTAAAAGCACTAGCATAGCAATTGGAATTGTTTTTTCATCCCCGAAGAAAATATGACCTGCGGCAGCCAACCAGCATAATCCTTGAACCAAAGCACTGATGGCCCAGAAATTTTTCCGTATAGAGAAAGAACGGATTTTACCTGAAACTGCTAGCTGAGGCAATAAAGAACCTGCATCTTTTACAGGAACCAAAGCACCAATCATGGCGGAAGAAGCCCCAAAAAAATCCATTATCCATGCAAGCGTTAAATTAGGACTGATGATTTTCTCTGCCAATTTGGTCAATGTCCCATTGGCAATATTAAGGGTGAAATTCTTGGGAACATTAGTGCAGGCTTCCTCTGGAATGGCTTTGCATGCCCGAGGCTCATCTTCTTCAATTAAAAAATCATAAAATCTTTCCTTTAACTCAGGCATAATTCTCTGGACTTAGACATCCAAAACTATAAATTTTTATTCTTTCTATAGCAGTAATTACTTTATACCGACACAAAAAATAAACTATTTGAAAAAGATTTATCGAATGTAGTTTGACATTCCCTTTATATTTTACTTACATTTGAATCAAACTTTAGGGGTGCCCGCTCGGGCTGAGATTATACCCTCAAAACCTGATGCAGTTAATGCTGCCGTAGGGAAAAGAGTTATTACACTCATGTTGTACACATGCGTGTAGTGCGTGCATTCCTGAAGTTTAATCACAAAAAGGACTCAGGAATGGAAATCAAGCTTAACAATCAGACTCAGATTTTACAGGAAAAATGTTCGCTGCAGCAATTAATGGATGAATTTATGCCTCAAAAGCAAAAAGGCATTGCCATTGCTGTCAATCAAACTGTAATTCCCAAAGCAAATTGGCAAGAGCATTTTCTACATTCCCATGATGATGTCCTAATCATTAGAGCCACTCAAGGTGGATAATTAACTAAGAATCAAAAAAACAAAACATTATGAAAAAGGAACATGCCCCACAGGAAAATGGAATCAGCCGAGACCCACTGCCAGGTTCACGCAAAATTTATGTAAAAGGAGAACTTCATGATATTAATGTTGCCATGCGAGAGATTATGCTCTCTCCCACAAAACTCTCAACCGGTAAAATTGAAGAGAATCCATCAGCAGTAATTTATGATACAAGCGGCCCCTACACAGACCCTAACTATGAAATAGACCTGAAAAAAGGTTTACCCCGAATAAGAGAGGAATGGGTTTTAAAAAGAGGTGATGTTGAACAACTTGATAATTTTTCTTCTGAATACTTTAGCGAAAGATTAGCGGATAAAAAATTAGATCATTTACGCTTTGAGCACCTTAAAAAGCCTTTAAAAGCCAAAGAAGGAGCGAATGTCACTCAACTTCATTACGCTAAAAAGGGAATTATCACTCCTGAGATGGAATATATTGCTATTCGTGAAAATCAGAGGATTGATTTGATGAAAGAGCAACATAGCGGTAAGCAAAGTTACTTGACCGAGCAACATCCAGGTGAAAGTTTCGGGGCCAATACTCCAAAGAGTTTCATTACGCCCGAATTTGTTAGAGATGAAGTAGCTGCCGGAAGAGCAATCATCCCATCAAATATCAACCATCCTGAAAGCGAACCGATGATTATTGGTAGGAATTTCCTGGTGAAAATCAATACCAATATTGGCAATAGCGCAGTCACTTCCAGTATAGAAGAGGAAGTGGAAAAAGCCGTTTGGAGTTGTCGTTGGGGCGGAGATACCTTGATGGATTTATCCACCGGAAAGAATATTCATGAAACCAGGGAATGGATTATCCGCAACTGTCCTGTGCCGGTAGGAACAGTTCCTATTTATCAGGCATTGGAAAAAGTAAACGGCAAGGCAGAAGATTTAACCTGGGAATTATTCCGCGATACTTTAATTGAGCAAGCCGAGCAAGGTGTGGATTATTTCACTATTCATGCTGCGGCTTTATTGCGCTATGTACCCTTAACCGCCAAGCGAGTAACCGGTATTGTTTCTCGTGGAGGTTCTATTATGGCAAAATGGTGTTTAGCCCATCATAAAGAGAATTTCTTATACACTCACTTTGAGGAAATTTGCGAGATTATGAAAGCTTATGATGTTGCATTTTCTTTGGGAGATGGTTTACGCCCTGGAAGTATAGCAGATGCCAATGATGAAGCTCAATATAACGAACTGAAAACTCAAGGCGAACTCAATAAAATTGCCTGGAAGCATGATGTTCAGGTAATGAACGAAGGCCCGGGTCATGTTCCGATGCACATGATCAAGGATAATATGGAGAAGCAATTAGAATATTGCAATGAGGCTCCATTCTATACTTTAGGCCCATTAACTACTGATATAGCTCCAGGCTATGATCATATTACTTCCGCTATTGGAGCTGCCATGATCGGCTGGTATGGTACTGCTATGCTTTGCTATGTTACACCAAAAGAACATTTAGGATTGCCTAATAAGAAAGATGTAAAAGACGGTGTGATTACTTATAAAATAGCGGCTCATGCTGCTGATTTAGCCAAAGGACATCCCGGGGCGCAATACAGAGACAATGCATTAAGCAAAGCCCGATTTGAATTCCGTTGGGAAGATCAATTTAATCTTGCCCTCGATCCGGATACAGCAAGGGAATTCCATGATGAAACCTTGCCTGCAGATGGTGCAAAAGTGGCTCACTTCTGCTCTATGTGTGGCCCAAATTTCTGTTCAATGAAGATTACGCAGGAAGTACGGGATTTTGCTGCTAAAAAGGAATTATCGGAACAAGAAGCATTGGAAAAAGGAATGAAAGAGAAATCGGAGGAGTTTAAAGAAAAAGGAAAGCAGTTATATCTGTAAGATGATAGTAGTCATTTCTCATCCTACACCAATAGAGGGGGAATTCCGAATCCTGCATCAATTGTTTGATGCAGGACTGGAATTCTTCCATCTCTATAAGCCTAGCTTTTCAAACAGAGAAATTGAAGCCTATTGGGCCAAAATACCTGAGAAATACCGAGACAAAGTCAGCATACATTCCGATCATTTGAAATTCCATAATTTACAGGAGCTTGAGGAATGTTCGGTGGATTATGAGTATGCATTCTTATCTCCAATTTTCAATAGTATTTCCAAAAAGGGATATAAAAGCGCTTTTGATTTAATGGAATTAAGAGAAGTTTTGAAAGGGAAAAATGGAAAAATTATTGCTTTAGGTGGAATTGATGAGGATAAAATTGAAAAGGTTAAAGAAGCAGGTTTCTCTGGAATTGCTTTGCTGGGGGCAATATGGCATAATGAAGATTCTATTGGAAAATATAAGAAAATCAAAGAAAAATGGATGAAGTGAAAAACAATGTATTGAGCATAGCAGGCTTCGATCCAAGTGGAGGAGCTGGTGTATTGGCTGATGTCAAAACATTCGAAGCCAACAAAGTGCAGGGAATGGGAGTAGTAACCGCCCTAACTTTCCAAAATGATAAAGAATTTGACCGAGTACAGTGGGTAACCATAGACGAAATACTTCAACAGTACGATATGCTCAAAAGAAGATTTAAATTTTCTGTAGTCAAAATTGGCTTGGTGGAAAGTTTTGAAGTTTTAGAGGCTATTTTGGCATATATAAAAGCCACAACTTCCGAATGCCGATTTATATGGGATCCTATTCTGAAGGCAAGTGCAGGCTTTGAATTTCATAAAAATATTAACCACAGTAGGCTTTTCAAACTTCTAAAGAATTTTTTTCTAATAACACCCAATACAGAAGAAGCCAAAATTTTAACCGGAATGGACAATGAGATGGAAGCTGCAAAAGAATTGACAAACTATTGCCCAGTATTATTAAAAGGTGGGCACAGTAAAAAAGAGCTGGGAACAGATTATTTGTTTATGGATGACAAAATCGAGCAATTAAAGCCTTATGGATTTGATGCAAGTCCCAAACATGGTTCTGGATGTGTTTTGTCGTCAGCAATAGCTAGTCAATTAGCAAAAGGTGAAAAAATATTAGATGCATGCTTTAAGGCAAAAAAATACACAGAACTATTTTTATCAAGCAATACCACATTATTAGGAACTCACAATGGTAAATAAACTGCAATATATCTCACAAGGCGAAACAGTTTGGGAGCAAATCACCAACATTCACAAATCATTGGATGCAGGCTGTGAATGGGTGCAATTACGCTTCAAAAATGCCAATAAAAAGGATTTTGAAGAGGTAGCTACTGAAGTTAAAAAAATATGCGATAGTTATAATGCAAAGCTAATCATAAACGATCAAGTGGACATAGTACATAAGGTAGATGCTTGCGGAGTACATTTAGGTCTTCAGGATATGCCCATTAGGCAGGCAAGACATATTCTAGGTAATGATAAAATCATAGGGGGCACTGCCAATTCATTAGAAGATGTGCTAAGAAGAGTCAAAGAAGAGTGTGATTATATTGGTTTAGGTCCATTTCGATTTACCTCTACTAAGAAAAAATTAAGCCCCATCTTAGGTGTTGAGGGGATTAATAAAATTATGCAGGAACTGGCTTCCCAGTCAATTCAAATACCAGTTTATGCCATCGGAGGAATTACATTTAGCGATGTAGAAAAAATTATGGATACGGGAGTTGCCGGGATAGCCTTGTCTGGTGAAATCACCATGCACCCGAATAAAAAAGAATTATTAGAAAACTATAATCAATTATTCAATGAACAAATTAATCATAGCTGAAAAGGAATTTCAATCTCGCCTATTTTTAGGGACAGGTAAGTTTGGAACCCCAAAAATCATGGAGGATGCCATATTGGCTTCAGGTTCTGAACTAGTAACTGTTGCGCTTAAGCGCATTGATTTTGAAACTCAAACAGATAATTTACTTGAACACCTACATCATCCGCAAATCAATTTGTTGCCTAACACCTCAGGTGCTCGCAACGCAAAAGAGGCAGTATTTGCGGCTCAGCTGGCAAGAGAGGCTATGGAAACCAATTGGGTAAAACTTGAAATCCATCCCGATCCAAAGCATTTGATGCCTGATCCTATTGAAACCTTAAAAGCCACGGAAGAATTAGCAAAATTGGGATTTATCGTGATGCCTTATATTCATGCTGATCCTGTTTTGTGCAAAAGATTGGAAGATGCCGGCACTGCTGCTGTAATGCCCCTTGGTTCCCCGATCGGCAGCAACAAAGGCTTAAAAACAAGTGATTTTCTGGAAATTATTATCGAGCAAAGCAAGGTACCTGTAGTCATCGATGCCGGAATTGGAGCTCCATCCGATGCGGCACAAGCCATGGAAATTGGAGCTGATGCAGTCTTGGTCAATACCGCCATAGCAGTTTCAGAAAATCCTGTAGAGATGGCAAAGGCTTTTAAACTAGCGGTGGAAGCAGGAAGAATGGCTTTTGAAGCTAAACTTGGAAAAATGCAAAATACAGCCAAAGCAAGTAGTCCGTTAACAGCATTTTTAGATTAAATATTAAAATCAACCTATGAGTTTTAAGAATATTTTTGATGCCCAAAATTGGGATGAAACGAAAGATTCCATTTACCATAAAACTTCAGCAGATGTTGAAAAAGCGCTTTCCACTAAGCACAGGACATTAGAGGATTTTAAAGCCTTAATTTCACCTGCAGCGGCACCTTATTTAGAAGAAATGGCGCAAATAAGCCGTCAGATCACTCAAAAGCGTTTTGGAAAAACGGTGCAGCTTTTTGTGCCCATGTATTTAAGCAATGAATGTCATAATATCTGTACTTATTGTGGTTTTAGCTTTAATAATAAGATCAAGCGTAAAACCTTGACAAAGGCTGAAATTTTAGAAGAGGTAACCGAAATTAAGAAACAGGGATTTGACCATATTTTATTGGTTACAGGTGAGGCTAATCATACTGTCCATGTGGATTATTTTATTAAGGCAATGGAGGTCATAAAGCCTCATTTTTCCAATATTTCTATTGAAGTGCAGCCTTTAGATGAGGATGAATACCAAGAATTGCAGCAAGCAGGCTTGAATGCGGTCTTGGTCTATCAAGAAACCTATCATAGAGCAAAATATAAAGACTACCATCCCAAAGGTAAAAAATCAAACTTTGATTATCGATTGGAAACCCCGGACAGGATTGGCAGAGCAGGCATGCATAAAATTGGATTGGGTGTGCTTTTGGGTTTGGAAGATTGGCGTACAGATTCTTTCTTTTGTGCCATGCATCTTCAGTATTTGGAGCAAACTTATTGGCAAACTAAATACTCTCTTTCTTTCCCAAGAATACGTCCGGCAGAAGGCGTGGTGCCGGAAGAACAAAGCATTACAGATAAAGAGTTAGTACAATTGATCTGTGCTTATCGCCTGCTGAATGAAGAAGTGGAACTATCCATTAGTACACGCGAATCGGAGAGCTTCCGTAATAACATTTTCAAATTGGGCATTACAAGCATGAGTGCTGGATCCAAAACCAATCCCGGAGGCTATAGCGTGGAAGAAGAATCCTTGGAGCAGTTTGAAATATCAGATGAACGCACCGCAATACAGATTGCTGAACTTATTAGCAATAATAGTTATGAGCCTGTCTGGAAAGATTGGGACAGAACATTTCAGTAAATAATGATAGAGATTACAAAAACAGAAATAGGGCGCTACAGCCGACAGCTAATGTTAGCTGAAGTAGGTTTTAAGGGACAGAAAAAACTGAAAGAAGCGAAAGTACTTATGATCGGGGCAGGAGGTTTGGGTTGTCCTGCCCTGCAATATTTAGCAGCCGCTGGTGTGGGTCATATTGGCATAATGGATTTTGACAAAGTAGAGCTACATAATCTGCAAAGACAGATTCTATTCACTACAGAAGATATTGGCAAAGCAAAAGCAATGGCTGCTGCAGAGAAATTAAAAGCACTTAATCCAGAAATTTCTTATCAGGTATTTAATGAAATGATCACGGAAGAAAATGCTGAAAAAATCATTTCTCATTTTGATATTATAGTGGATGGTTCTGATAATTTCTTAACGCGCTATCTGGTGAATGATAGTTGTGTGAAACTTAAAAAACCACTTGTTTATGGTTCTATTTTAAAATTCGAAGCGCAATTGGCTGTTTTTAATTATAAAGGAGGCAAAAACCTGAGAGATATCTATCCTGAACCACCCAATCCTGAAGATGTTCCAAATTGTGATGCCAATGGTGTTTTGGGAACCATACCGGGAATTTTGGGCGTCTATATGGCGAATACCGTAATTCAATTAGTTTTAGGAAGTTATTCTGGAGAGCACTTGCTGCTGTTCAATTTTGAAGACTTAACTTTACAAAAATTAAAAATGTAGAAAATGAGAGTAATAGGTGAGCTTCCGAATGATTTTTGTAAAATCAGTTTATTTCAATGGAATGAGAAATACTTGGTGAAATTTGAATTAGGCTTATATGAACAAACCTTCAAAATTGATGAATATGAGGTGGCAGATGTAGAAGAATTGAAAAACCTAATTTCCGAAGATTTTATTAAAAAAGTGATGAAGAGGTTTGATGAAATGCATTCAGATTGGGGTGAAATTGCTTTGGGTTAACTAATTGAATGAAATTGTAAAAAAAAACCTTCTATTTCCCTTATAAATCTAAAATACGGTGTTTTAATGATATAAAGGTATTTTTATTGTTTTAGGGTGACCCAGAGAGCAGAAACAAGCATTAAATTACCAGTTTTTATTTTTTAAATGCTCTTTTGATGCTTCATACTTTTTCCATTGATGAAAAAGTATGCAATCCCGATAGCCATCGGGACTAGGTAAAATGATGCTACTACCCGCTAATGCCAACGCCTGCCCGCCTCCCGAACGCTTTCGGGAACCCTCCAACCCGCTTTTTCGCTTTGCGAAAGTGGGGGTGTTATCCATCAATAAATTCATCAAATAAATTTCGTCTTATCATATCCTTTTTAGATACCTTTTAATTTATTTGACTATAATTATTTTTCACTTTAAATAATAATGGTGCACGAGCTAAGAAAGCAGGAAAAAGTAATGAAGAGGTTTGATGAAATGCATTCGGATTGGGGTGAAATTGCTTTGGGTTAACTAATTGAATGAAATTGTAAAAAAAGCCTCCAATATTAGATTTAAAAGTACTGGAGGCTTTTTTATATTTTTAATTAACCGTTATTCTTCCAGTCATAGAAGGGTGAACTGTACAAATATAATTATTGATTTCATCTGCTAAATCTTGTGTTAAGGTAAAGTTAAAGCTTGTACCACTGGTTTGGAAATCAACTTCACTATCGGCTTCAAAGCTCCCATCAATATCGTTCATGCTTAATAAAATATTGTTCTCACTATCCCGCAAAGCAAAAGGATGTGCACTTGCTCCTGTTACCGTTAACTCATAGCGTGTTCCTACGGTCAATTCCCAAGTACTATTTTCTTCATTCAAAGTTGTTACATCTTCATTACCAATAACTTCACTGACAAAATATGCAGTTGAACCAGAATTACCCACTGTCATTTCTACAATATTAACGTCACTGTCATCTTGGTTATCGTCATCATCATTCACAACATCTTCCATATCATCTTGACAGGAGAAAGCCAAAAATAAAATCGGAAGAAATAATAATATTTTTCTTAAAGTAATCATAAAGCTTAGTTTAATTTTTAAATACAATCAATAATATATTATACTATATTTCGATATTGATTTCTTAAACTAAGTTAAGCTTATTCAATTAATTTCACAAAGCCCTCAGCATAATTTTCCCCTATCAAATCTGCTTCATCATTGAATTGGAAATCGCTTAAAACTTCAAAATCTATGGTATTAGGATTTTGAAATACTTCCAGTAAATCCAATTGAAAATTCATTTCAGCTCCGGAAGGACCAACCGTTACAGGGGCTTGAAAAGTAAATGATTGGGGTTTGAAATTATTTTCAGTGCCCACATGAACCACTACTCCTCTTCTATTTCCAGCATTATCCTCAAATTCACCGTCCATTCTGATAAATTTATAGCCAGTAGTCCAATTCCATGCCATGTTATTGCTTGGGTCCAAATCTCCCGAAAGGGATTCGGAAAGATTGGTGTTTTCACGAATGCCTATATTAAACCTGATTTCTGTATAGCTATCTTGCTTAACAGGCGGTAGCTGTAATGTATACTTATTACCCTCTTCAGGCTCAATCAAATGATAACTATTAGAAAAAACCGTAATTGCACCCTCTGAATTTACCAATTGAATCTCACTGATATAGGTTCTCCATAATCTCAGTGAAAACTCATTACCAGCAGCATTTTGATATAAGGTATTATATTGAAAATCTGCAATTCCCGCTTTGTGATAAAAATTAATTTCCAGCGGTGCAACTTCAAAATCATTATCCTTACAAGAAAGTAAAGCGAATGGGACTATGAATAAAAAGATTTTAATTGCCTTCATTTTCAAATGGGTTTGAGAATTTTGTGTTATTGATAAATTCCTCATCAGTTAACATATTTAGAAATGCCAGTATATCTTCTTTTTCCTGTTCAGTAAGAAATAATTGAGGTCTTTCTCCTGAAGCCTGATTTTCATTGCTACCTTCAATAATTAATATATCCAAAGTATTACTTTGATGAATTCCATTATCATAATGCTCTATCACTTCCTCCAAAGTCTCGAATCTTCCATCATGCATATATGGCGCAGTTAAAGCAATATTTCTCAAGCTAGGAGTTTTGAACCTACCTTTATCGGCAGGGTCTCCAGTCACACTCATTAAACCTTCATCCATATTTTCTTCAGTGTCCAAACCATTATTATGGAAACCTTGAAACTCATCTATAGCACCAGAGGTAAGTGGTCCTAAATGACAATCTCCACAGTTACCACCTCTTAGCTGACCAGGAATTGGATGCGTAAAAAATAATTTTTCGCCCCTTCTTTCAGACTCTGTGGGTTCATATTCACCTCTTAAATATTGGTCATATTTAGAATTAGATGAAATCAGTGCCCTTTGGAATTGAGCCAAAGCTTTTCCAATTAAATCTTCTGTGATTTGATCGGTATCAAAAGCTTCTTGAAATAATGTATTATAACCTGCATCCTCTAATTTTTGAATGGCATTATCAAAATTCTCATGCATCTCAATTGGATTACGAATTGGCTCGGTTGATTGGTCTTCAACTGTTTCCATTTTACCATTCCAAGTAAACTTCTCAGCCCAAAGCAAATTCACTAATGACATGGTGCTTACCTCTCCATTTTGACCCTCAATTCCCGGGCTGAAGGCTTTACCATCTGTAAAAGCCTTACTTTGTTCATGGCAACTCCCGCAAGACATACTGTTGTCTCCTGATAATTTCTTTTCATAAAAAAGCATTCTACCCAGTTCAAAACCTTTGGCTGTGATGGGGTTATCTTCGGGGATACGCTCGTTAAAACTGCCAAAATAAGACGGGGCAGTCAATTCAAAATCTTCATTAGGCTTAAATTCCTCTTCCTTAGGATCGCAGCCCCAGCTGATAAATAAAAAGAGAAAAAGAGAGTATAGGCTAAATCGCATTATAAAGTACTAAATAAAATATAGATTGTCATTCAATAACATCAAACGTAATTTAAATAATAAAAAGTTTATATATTATGAGATAAATTATTTTATAGTCGAAATATAGATTATCAGTATTTTTAAAATTGATAACCATTGATATAAAAATCATCTCTTAAAATTTAGAATTTAGCTAATTTTCCAAAAATCATTAATTATGAAAATTTTAAAAGCACTTATAATTACGCTTCTTATTTCAAGCCCTGTTTTTGGTCAAGAACAAAAACCACAGGACTTTTTATCCAGTGACTTCCACAAAGAAAGAAGAGATATATTAAGGTCAAAAATGCCGAAAAATTCAGTTGCCGTATTTTTTTCAAACCCTGTTCGCAATCGTGCCAATGATGTAAATTACAAATATCATCAAGACCCTAACTTTTATTATCTGACCGGTCACCGTCAGCCACATGCCTTATTAATGATATTTTCAGAAGAGCAGAACATCAATGGAAATAGTTTTGATGAAATTGTATTTGTAAGAGGTAGAAATGCTTTGGCAGAGCTTTATGATGGCGGAAGAATAAGCACTTCAGAAGCAATTAAAGATTTAAAACTAGACGTAGCATTTGAAACACCTGAATTCAAAAATTTCCCAATAGATTTTTCAAAATACGATCAGGTCCTATTTCATGATTTTGAGGATGATGTGAGAGAAACCCAAGAAGAAGGAGATTTGTATGATTTAATTTCTCAATTTAAAGAAAAGGTGAATTATCCTGATGATAGTAATTTGGATATTACACCCGAACCTCAGGAAAATAATTTAAACACCACTCTTTTGGATGAATTATTGCGTCCTATGCGAGGAATCAAAACTGAAGAAGAGCTGGAGTTATTGAGAAAAGCAGTAAAAATTTCTGCCTTGGGGCAAGCAGAAGTAATGCGTGCAATGGAACCCGGCATGTCAGAATTAGAAGTGCAGGGCATGCATGAATTTATCTACAAAAAGTATAAAGCAGAATATGAAGGCTATCCTAGTATAGTGGGAGCAGGTCATAATGGCTGTGTATTGCATTATATCGACAACTACAAACCAGAAATTGAGGATGGAGAATTAATTTTGATGGATTTAGGTGCCGAATACCATGGCTATACAGCTGATGTAACCCGGACTCTGCCTGTAAATGGAAAATTCACCAAAGAGCAAAAGGCGATTTATGATTTGGTTTATGAAGCACAGGAAGCTGCAATGTCCATAGCCAAAGCAGGAATACCCTTTTCCGATTTGCTTGACACCACTCAAGCAGTTATCAATAAAGGTTTATTGGAATTGGGAATAATCGAAAGCTTGAATGAAGAAGATTTAATAGACCCGAGTACTGGGAGACATCGCTATTATCCTCACGGTTGTTGCCACCACATCGGCTTGGATGTGCACGATTTAGGAGAATATGGCACTCTGGAAGAAAACATGGTCATCACCATTGAGCCAGGAATTTATATTCCTGAGGGTAGCCCTTGTGATGAAAAATGGTGGGACATTCCAGTTAGAATTGAAGATGATTATTTGATCAAAAAAGACGGGATTGAATTGCTGTCTGATGATGCGCCAAGAAAAAGCAATGAGATTGAGGAATTAATGAAAGAAAAGAGTGCTTTTGGACAGTTTAACTTGCCTGAATTGGATGGAGAATAAGCTCATTTTAAAATCCTTTAAATTTGCATCCGATTTGATTATCTCAAAACAATAAAAATCTTTTAGATTGCGTATTAATCTTGGAGTGCAAAAAACTTAAGGATTATTCATCATTATAGAACAGAAAAAAATTAACACCTCCAAAAATGTCATTGGTAAAAAGATTTTTTAAAAGAAACACTCATAATTCCTTCTTTAAAGCACTTGCTGGGTTTGGCAGAGCCTTAAATAGATTGTATGAAAACCGAAATCATGATATATATAGCAATGGAGAGTTAACGATCTTAAAAAAACTAGCCAAATTTAATCCCTCAGTTGTTATTGATGGAGGAGCTAACATTGGTGGATACTCACGCATTCTGACGAAAGTACTTCCAAATACCAAAATTCATTCTTTCGAGCCCGTAAAAAACACATTCTTGAAATTAAAAGAGAATGTTGGTCACATTGAAAATATCACACTCCATAATAAAGGACTTTATAAAAAAAATTGTGTAAAAGAAATCAACATATTTCCATCCAATACCCACAGTTCACTGATTGATATTGAAGGTTTATCTTATGAATCAACCGGGAAACAAGAAATTGAACTAATCAATGGTGATGATTTTTTAAATGAAAACAATATAAATGAAGTTGATTTCTTAAAACTTGATATTGAAGGCGCAGAATATGATGCAATTGTTGGTTTTGAGGAACACATTTCCGCTGGTAAAATTAAAGTGATTCAATTTGAATACGGATACATAAATATTACCAGTAAGAAATTGCTAATTGACTTCTACAATTATTTTGAAAGTAAAGGCTATCTCTTGGGTAAAATTTTTCCTAAAACTGTAGAATTCAGAAAATATCATTTTAAACACGAGGACTTTTTGGGCCCGAATCTGATAGCGGTTAAGAAAACAGAAACTGATCTAATCAATGCTTTCTTAAAAAAGTAATTAAACAATATCAAATCTAAAGATAGAACGTTAGTAATTGAATATTTTTTAAACTATTCTAATATTATATTGTCTAATTTTACTAAATAGAATTTATTTTATTCATAAACGCAACCTAAAAATTAAACAACCCTTTAAAATAACTGTACCAACATTAAACTTTGAAATGAATCGAACTATACCACTTTTTCCGTTAAAATTAGTGGCTTTCCCTTATCAAAATCTTAATCTTCATATATTTGAGCCACGCTATAAAGAACTGATTGCTGATTGCATTAAAGATAACAGCACTTTTGCAATCCCTTCTTATGTGAAAAATAGA
Source organism: Bacteroidota bacterium (assembly GCA_051747245.1). Taxonomy (GTDB): domain Bacteria; phylum Bacteroidota; class Bacteroidia; order Cytophagales; family Cyclobacteriaceae; genus Marivirga. Next base: position 151,798 of record JBNJFX010000001.1, on the reverse strand, counting down.
GTGGAATACGGAACTGAAATGGAAATCCGTGAAGTAACTAAAAAATATGAAGATGGGAAGTTTGACATCAAAACTAGAGGAAAGAGGATTGTAAAAGTTTTGGATATGCAAAACCCATATCGAAATAAAAAATATGCTATTGGTGCTATTGAAGAAATTCCGAATAAAAATAATGGTGACGTTTTATTAAAAGAGGAAATTTATGAAGCCGTTCAGGAAATGTATGACCTGGTTGAGGTGGATAACAGAAAACTTTCCATGGATTTTCAGGTTTTTGATATTGCCCATCAAATAGGGCTTTCAACTGAAGCAGAATATGAACTCATTCAATTAACAGAAGAAAGACAAAGACAAAGATTCATTCTAGATCATTTGAAAGTAATTTTACCAAAATTGCGTGATATTCAAAGATCTAAAGAACTTATTCAAATGAATGGTCATTTCAGGAAATATAATCCTCCACAGGAATTTTAACCAATGCCAACTTTGTAGTTGGCTTTTCTATTTCTTGATTATTCGTTGATAATAATCTTCATTACCGTTTAATAGTTTCAAAAGGTAAATTCCATTTCCCTGCTTACTTTGCTAGGATAACATAGTTATTCAACTATAAATATAATGGTCGAAAAAATTAAACGTAACTAGAAACCAGGAAAATGGGGTTTAAACAAGGATTTGGTAAGTGCCAATTTATTTGATCAATTTGTTAATGGCTAACTCCCCCAATTTCGCCTTAAGCGAAAAGCGGGCTGGAGGGTAAAATGGCGGGCAGGCGTTGGCAATAGCGGGTAGTAGCATCATTTTACCTAGATTTTTTGCATACTTTTTCATCAATGGAAAAAGTATGAAGCATTAAAAGATCAATAAAACACAAAAATTGACAAAATAATGCTTATTTATGCTCTCTGAGACACCATAAGACTGTAAAAAAGTGCCTTTAAATCAAAAATTGTAGTACTCAAATTTTACCGAGTAAAACAAGAGGAATTTTAACCAATGCCAGCTTTTTAGTTGGCTTTTTTTATTTCTTGATTATTCGTTGATAATAATCTTCATTACCGTTAGATAATTTCAAAATATAAATCCCATTTTCTATTCCATCAAGTGTCAATACATGGTTATTTTTAAATTTCCCTTCAAGCAATATTTCACCTTCTAAATTCATAAATTGATATTGGATATATTCTGATATAATCGACTCAATTTTAAGTTCGGAATCAACTGGATTCGGGTAAATCAAAAATCCACTTTTAAAAGCTGATTGATTTGCAGTGATAATTTCTTCAACACCTTTCAATCCTATGCTTTGTTCTTGTCCACCAGAAATATGAACTATCTCTCCTGATATTTCTCCTCCCCTAGCAGCAATAGGGGTAAAGCGAACAAAAACTTCGATTTCAGGTATATCCCCTCTTTCATTAATGGGTAACTCCAAATCATTTGTATAATTGGAGTTTTCCAATAAACTGATTTCAAAATTCTCGCTTATTGAAATACTGAGATTCTCTGGTAAATTTTCAGCTTGTACGCTATAAGATTGAGATACTGAATACTCATCTAAAAGGATATCACCAAAACTCAAGCCTTCTTCAGGGGCTTCAACTATCAAAATGGTATCTCTTGGAATTATTTCCAAATCCTCTTCAAATTCAGGATAAATATGGAATTCATCATTTCCTCTGCCAATGAAGCCTGTCACATTTACTTTTCCAATTGGAATATCTTTCCCAACTAGAGGATGCTTATCTCCATTTAATTTAAAAATCAAGGAATCATTATTACTGTCTGTAAAAAAATATTCTCCCGCTCTAAATTGACCTTCAGATAAAACCTCTGAATTTTCAATTTTCACTCTTTGTGATTCCACCCCAGCATTAATTTCATTAATTACTTTTACCTGAGGTCCCACCACTATGGAATCAGAAGATAAAACATTGATTTCTGTTTCTGGAAGGATGCTTAACCAGCTATTTTCACTAACTAAAATGCCTTCAACCTCCACGCTATCTCCAAAAGTAAACCCACTTAAATTTAGTCCTTGAATTGCTATTCCAGCAGTTTCATCTTGAATTATACGCTTATTATCAAATTGATTATTTCCGCCACTTACAACTCCTTGAACTTTTACTCTTTCCCCTATTGATTTGTCTCTTGCCGCAGCTATTGAGATTAAGCTTAAAGTTCCTTCTTGTCCACTGACAGCTAAATAAGTTGTGTCAGCATCTTGGCTAAGGTGCAGGATGTTTCCTTGATAGAATCTGCCAGTATCTTCATTAGGGAAGAATTGGACATAGATTTCAGTGCCGGTAAAATTATTATTTTCAATTGCCAAGGTATCTGAAGGATTAGTAAAATCAGGAGTTAGTGATAATTTAAAGGCTTCTGGTGCCACTATCAAAATTGAATCTTTTAAGTGCTCAGCTGAAAGTTGGTAGGTTTGAATAGTGGAGTTTTCAGGAAAAGTAATGAGTCCAAAATCGCTATTGAACTCACTAGTGTCCAGATTAATTTCCGGTCTGATAAAATTGATTTCAATGCTTTCCGAAAGAATGCTATCGGTAATTTCAAAAGTATATAATCCAGCAGCTTCTAAACTTAGATCTTCAAAAATCCCTTCTCCATTTTCTAAATTTATTTCAGATAATCCTGACAATTCGTTTTCAGCACTGTCCAAAATATTCAAGGATCGTTCAGCATAATCTAAATTGCCATTTTCATCCTCTGCACTGACCAAAACATCAAAAGAATCCCCCACATAAACCTCATCAGGATAAGAAATATTTAGCTGAGTGGCAATAACATTTATTGTATGAACTGAAGAAACTATCGACTCATTAAAGTTTTCAGCTAATTGGGATCCATAAGGCTCCACCTCCCAAGCAGATTGGCTATAAGGAATTTCAAATATCAAATTTTGCCCATCCTCTATGGTTTCATTCAATTTAATCCTCAATTGAAAGCTATTGGAATCACCATCATTCAACTCATAAGTCTCATTTAATTCAAAGACGATTGAATCACGAAAAATCGAATCTTGAATATTAATCACCACTTCATTCGACAGATCATATAATTCCACTTCACTGAGTACTTCATTAAAATCAACCTCATTTTCAGCCGATGAATGGATAACCATCTGATTGATAAAGGTGGATAATGAATCACTTGTACCTCCATCAACTAATGTGAAATTAAAAACTGGTTCAAAATTCTGAGTGGCTTCAAAAGCATTGACTTCAGTTGCCGAAACCTGTTCCATTGGTGAAATTATTTCCACATCTTCATCAGCTTCCGCATTAAGCGAATAAAAATCCAATTGTCGGATTTGCGTAGCATTCCCTAAAGTATCTTCAGCTGCTATATAAATTGAATATTCTGTATTGGAAAACAGGTTTTGGATGTTTACCGAAATAGTATCCTCCACATTTCCAATCTGAATATTCTCGTTGGCAGCACTAATTATTTGTTCATCAGATTGCGGATTTTTCAAGCTCTGCAAGTCAGGAATTGAATCTTCAACCTTCTTAACAGCATAGTAAACAGACGATATTTCATTTACAGAAAAACTCATGTCAACTTCCTCACTTTGGATATTGAAAACTTGAGGCTCTTTTGTGAAAACCGGAGCATAAGGATCCGTAATTTCATGATCTAAGGACACGATTAATTGAATGCTGTCATTTCTGCTTTCCATAATTCCTTCTAAATCCACAGCGCCAAAAGGAAGTTGAGCATTTCCATCATAATAAATATTATTAGGCTCTATTTTCACCAAAACTGTATCTACTCCTTGATGAAATTGAAAAATATTTTCAGAAAAATCTCCCCATAATTCCGGCTGATTTAAGGTCATGCTGTCCAGCTTTATTCTAATGCCAATTAGTTCATTATTTGAGTTAAAATCTGTTGGTGAACTTGAATAAGTCTCTGGTAAAATTTTATCGCTATTAAGAATTATGACTGTATCCGCATTCAATCGAATAGCTCCATTTACTTCTTCCCTACTGCCCAAAACTTTCACATGATTTCCAGCATTAACATTGGAGAGCTCTTCACTATAAAAAACTGCAATTCCCTGCTCATAAGTAGTCGATTCATCTTTTTGAATATAGAATTGAGAATTCCCTAATTCAAAATCATTGGATGACACATAGCCTGTAGTTGAATAAGTAGTTCCATTTATTCCATTCCGGATGTCTTTTATTTGATCAAAAGCTTCAATGATCTCAATTTCATTTGAAGCAATACTATCATTTAAAGTGCTGAGCAATACAGATCCGGAATCAGAGGACACAAATTGGTGTTCTGCTGGAATTTGTAAAGCAAATTGCTGGGAATCGTTTACTTCAAATCGGTTAAACCAAATAGCTAATGTAAAATCAACCGATTCGGCCGAAGGTATTTCATATTCTTCATTATCCGGAAAATCAATTTTAATACTATCATCTACTATGCTAATTTCAGCATTACTAATTTTCCCATTATCATCTTTTAAAATAGCATTAAGGGCACTGCCCCAAGCCAATGTATTAATAGAAGCAGGTTCAAAAACCATTTCCTTTATAAAAGTAGATGCCGTATCATTTGTTGCCAAATCAGCTATCTGAAATGAAAAAACCTCTTCTGCTTCTGATTCTTCATCAATGGTAGAAAGCAAATTGCTTACTGTTGGCTGGCTTACATTATTGATCTCTGAATCTTCATCTACCGCTCTTTCAGTAGTAAAATTTGCAGTTGACGGAGACTCCAAATTGTAACAATTTTCAGCCTCATCATAAGCATAAATGGCAATATGATAAGTTGTTCCTGAATTGAGATTGGAGACACTTATGTTTTCTCCATTGCCTGCAAATACAATCTTATTGCCTTCCCCCAATTCATTTGCCAGACCAAAATCTGGATTGCCAGTGTAGTTAGTACCACTTATTGGTGGAAAATCAACTTCACTTCCTTCTTTTATCAAAACTATCGAATGGAGAGCTGTAGGTGCATTCCAATTTATTTCAGCAGTATTTTCAGCGATATTTTGAACAGAAATATTAGAAACTTGCTCAGTAGGTTTGCTACATCTAAAATGATTGCCCAAATAAGAAAACTCATCAGTATCATAAACTATCCATTCGGAATCCATTTGATCATTCCCAAAAGAGGATAAATTATCAGGGTTTCCTTCCGTAACAGAAGCCTTTCTTACTAAGGTTTTGTCTTGAGTGGCTTCTGTAATGCCAGAAACATCCCAAGCGGCACCCGGATCAGTTCCAATTTCCCCTATCACATCAATGATGTTTCCTTTATAAAGTAACGCTAAAGCATCATCTCCATTAAAGTTGGTAATAGAAAATTGCGTGGTATCGGCTATTTCCTGTAGAATGGAATCTGAACTCGTATTGGCAATCACTAAGTTTTCTTGCTTAGCTAGGCTATCCTGAATTTCCGAAAGCTGGTATTCAAAACTTATGGTTTCACTCCCATTGGTATAAATAGCTAAAGAAAAATCAGCCAGGTCAATGGAGTCCCCACTATTATTAAAAACTTCCAAAGCCTTATTACTGCTACTTCCTTCTATATATTCTGAAATAAAAACGGTGGTAATCAAAGGGATAATATCAATTTCTGGAGAATTGACCGTTAATCCATCCCCATCAGAAACCTCAATTATAATACTTTCTTCCAAATCATATTCTAAATCTGTCCATTCGTAAAATCCGTCATTCATTGCAAGTGGCCCCAGACCAACTGATTGAGAAATTAGATTTCCATTCCCTATATTTAAATCCAAGCTAATCTCCCTAGCTTCTAGATCCGTATTTCCATTGATATCAATTGCTCTGACACTTAAATTAAAAGTATCATTTACTTGAGTGCTAGTAACGGTATTGATATCAAAATCAGTAGCATCTACTTGAATAGTGAATGGATTAGAAGTAATTGCAGCTGAAATGGAATCGGTCAACAAAGACCCATTGACATCCGCTCCAAATCCATGATTTTCAGGGATTTCAAATACTATGGTATCTCCATCGGTTTGAGATTCATTCAGCCATAATGATAGCGTAAGGTTTTCAGTATTTCCATCAGCTACGGCATATTCATTTCCTGTAAGATCAAACTCAATATTATCCGGATTGATGGATAAATTGCTAATGGTCAAATCGCCAGCACCGTCATTTAATTTTGCTCCTTTAATAACTGATGACCAATCTTCCACTTTATTCTCAGCACTTTTTTCAATCACAATAGTATTGAGCAAAGTAGGCTCTCCATCACTACTGCCTTGATCGTAAACCTCAAAGCTAAAAACCTCTACTGCATCTTCTTCATTATTGGCAACAGAAGAAATATCAGCGGAGGGAATTTGAGTAGCAGGAGCATTTATTTCACTATCTTCATCAAAAGAGGTTGTAGTGCTTACCGAAATTGTTTCACTTTCGGTTAAATAGCATTGATCTGTAGAAAGATATTCAAAAATGGCAAAATGATATTCGGTTCCCAGTGTTAGTCCGGTAAAAACAACTGAATCAGCACTGCCATCATAAACCACAATATTGCCACTCCCAATTTCATCAGCCAACCCACTGCTAAAATCAGCATCAGAAGTATAGGATGTTCCATTTTGTGGAATTTCATTTACAGCAGCGCTTTCTCTAGCCAAAATAACAACTCCATCACCATCTCCCCTGCTCCAGCTTAATGTGATCTGATTATCTTCTATATCTGTTTCAGAAGGTGTGGAAAATGTGGCTTGATTTGAAGGAGCAGTACAAGCAGCACCAAAAGTTTGTCCATTATTGAGTTGTCCTTTGGTTTCAGCAGCAGGTTCTTCCCATGCAAAATCTGAGTAGGCTATTCCGCTTCCTGATAATTGTAAAGATTCACCAATTGGAGTTGAAGTGGTTTCTTCTACCACTACATCTTCTGAGGTTTGCCCGTCAGCAGGCCCACCTACACCCGTGAATGCTCCCTCATAACTAATAAATTCCAACAAATTCCCTTCATAATCTAATGAGAAACCATCGGGTGCACCATTTTGAATCCCTGAAATATCTTTATAAAAAATAGTGAAGCCATTTTCAGTATCTTCTGCTGTGAAAGAATCTAAAGTATGTGAATCATAGGTCTCTCCATTATTTCCATTGTAAAGATGTAATGTGAATAAACTTAGATCGTAGTTGCTTGTATCTTCAATTACTACTTCAACAAATTCTCCAACATCCCCTCCATCATTATCATAATGAAATTCATTAATCCATGCATTTTGGGCTTGAAGATTAAATACAGTGAATAGAAATAATAGAAGGGAGTAAATAGGTTTTGGCGAAAACGGCATTATTTTGAATACAATGGTTCGGATTCAAAAATGATAATTTACCTTTAAAATTCATAAAATATTGAGGAAATTTTCCGCACGCATTTGTGCCTGTTTGCCCAGGCAAATATTCACAAATGCAAGAAGGATAGATTAGCAACATTCTGTAAGCTGGTTGTGGAGACACAACCAGAGGCAAGTTAGTCTATACCTCAAGAGATAATCGAAATACTACTTTCTAAAACACCTATTTCTTCAAACTCTTAATATAAAGCCGTTCAACTTTTTCTCTAGCCCAAGGTGTTTTCCTTAAAAAAGTCAAACTAGATTTTATGGAAGGGTCATGATTAAAACTGTTGATTTTTATTCTATCTCCTAATTCTTCCCAGCCATAAACTTCTACTAAATGCTCTAAAATAGCTTTAAGTGTTATCCCATGAAGTGGATTATTGGGTTGTTGTTCTGGCATAATAATCAGTTTTTATTAATTCGGTAATCGTTATAAATATTTCACTCCCCCGTTTGGGTGTTTTCACCCAGACTTTTTCTACTAAATAATAAGATTTCATTTTACCTGCCGACACCCCTATAATCCCCTCGAGGGGATAGTTTTCACAGATTTAAATCAGCAGAAAATAATGAAATCACCACAATTTTCTACTTTAGCAAAAACCCTGTTATCTACCTTGAGGTTCAGTTTTCAGCCAAAGGCTGACCAGCCTCTGGCTTGAAAGACTGCGAGGACTTGAACTAAAATCTCACAGAAACTTGAAGGTGAAAACACCTTCAAGCTGAAGTATTAATTGAGGATAATGATTAAGTAATTACATACAAAAAAAGCACCTGCCACAAAAACAGATGCTTTCAATATATCTTAAATCAAATTACTACTTACAATAAACCATTAGTTTTTCTTACTGCTTCAGCACTTTCGTTCAATTTTGCTTTTTCAGCATCATCTAATTCGATTTCAACGATTTCTTCAATTCCGTTTCTACCGATGACAGCAGGAACGCCTATAGAAATATCTTTCAATCCATATTCTCCATCCAATAAGCATGAACAAGGGAACATTTTCTTAGAATCATTGGCGATGGCATGAACCATTGCAGAAACAGCAGCACCTGGCGCATACCAAGCAGAAGTTCCTAATAATTTGGTCAAGGTAGCTCCACCTACTTTAGTTTCTTCTTTTACATTTTCTAATTGATCATTAGAAATGAATTTAGAAACCGGTACACTATTTCTCGTTGCTAATCTTGTTAAAGGAATCATTCCAGTATCGCTATGACCACCGATTACCATTCCGTCAACATCTGAAGCAGGACATCCTAAAGCTTCAGCTAATCTGTATTTAAAACGAGCTGAATCTAATGCTCCACCCATTCCAATAATTTTGTTTTTTGGTAAGTTAGTTGCTTTGTGAGCTAAATAAGCCATTGTATCCATTGGATTAGAAACCACAATGATGGTCACATTTGGCGAATTTTTGATCAAGTTTTCAGCTACTTGCTTTACGATACCAGCATTAGTAGAGATCAATTCCTCTCTTGTCATTCCCGGTTTTCTTGGGATACCAGAAGTAATTACGGCTACATCACTATCAGCTGTTTTGCTGTAGTCATTTGTAACACCAGTGATTTTTGTATCAAATCCATTTAATGAAGCGCATTGCATCAAATCCATAGCTTTACCTTCGGCAAAACCTTCTTTGATATCAACCAATACAACTTCTTCAGCGAAATTTTTGATGGCAATGTATTCGGCACAACTTGCACCCACTGCACCAGCTCCTACTACGGTAACTTTCATTTTATTTATTTTATAAGTTAAACAATCTTGATTTCGCTCACAAAAGTACAAAAAAATATGCTATTCTTCAGTTCAATTATAAGGTGATTAAAAGCTTTGAAAAAGCTTCAAACCCATTATATATTTAAAAACATATTATTCCTACTTTGTCATATTACTCAATCCTCGTCTAGAGCTGTGTCTTCATAGCTCTAGATAGATTTGTGAAGACACAAATCGGGGGCGGAAGAATTAACTTGATAAAGTAGGGTTATTAAATATTAATTTTCGAAAACTGGTCGAATTTGTTGTTTTCAAAAATTGAATATCGATTACTTTTATCTAAAAGAACTTGATAGCTTTAATAAAAACAATATAATTAGTAAATAAAGTATCTACCATTTTCAGGACTCTACTCAATTTCTAAAATGCTTTATCTCTGGTTATTCCCCTTATTCTAATTTTCTATCTCATAACTTCCACTTCCTTCAAAATCGGTAAAAATAAAGGTGACTAACCATTTGCCTTCTTTACCTTCTGAAGTTTTTCCAGAAGAGGAGGTGTTGCTATCATTTATTATGGTATTGAACACTTCATTTCCTTTGGCGTCATTAATAATTAAATTAACTGAGCCAGATGAGAAAGTAGCAGAATATTCTATAGAAGCTACTTCTTTACTATTTTCAAAAACAAAGGAAAATTCTCCGGAATCATTACTTCCACTAAAGTCTCCAGAGGGTTCATCACGGTCTCCTTTAAGTTCAATATTTCCAGCATAACTATCTTCCACAACTTCTTTATTGTCATACTTATTATATTTTTTACAAGATGTCATTACGGTCAAAGCTGAAACTAGGATTAGAAAGGTGAATATTCTGACTGTATACTTCATATTATAAAAATTTAATTTCCCTACTCGTAAGGCTTTTCAGTTACGCCCCGTTTATTTAAGTGGTCGCTGGCCTCCACATGAATTAAATCAATTGTGAAAAAAAACTTTTCTTTTTGACTATTCCTACTTTGTCAAGTTCATATCTGAGATGAAACCTGTCAGCTTTGTTCTTGGCAATTAGTGATATAAACACCGTTATTTATTGCTAAACTAATAGAAACTGGCAGGATTACTTAAATCATTCCTTATAGTTTCCGGTCGGTCGGTGTGCCACCGACCGGGGTGGAATCCATGGTTGGTGGCACACCGACCATTTTAATCTTATAAAAACCTGACAGGTTTTTATAGCAACACAAGTAGGAATATAATAGTTTAGTATGTATTCTTCGTTTTAAATAGCATAGAAATCATATAGAATCATTATTTACATTTTCCCGTAAACATGACCTAAATCGAAAAAGCCGAAATTGGTCTTATAGGTTGAAAACAAACGAGCCATATAATCATTTTGTTGCTGTGTATATGACTCCAAAACTTTCGCTTTGATTTTAGGATAATGATCAAAAATTTCAAAAATATTAATTTGAGGAATTACATAAATTTGAGCTTTTTCAGAAGCCACTACCGCATTATAAATTCTTCTTGCATCAGGAATTAAAGCATTATCACCAAAAGATTTATTCTCAGTTAATATACCCAAACTTTCAAACCTATCTTGAATATCAATTGTTAATGATATTTCTCCTTTGTGTATTAGATATAAGGCATGACTAGGATCGTCACGAAAGAAAACCACCTCATCTTTTTTATACACCCTCATATGCATAAAGGGTATAAAATGAGATAATTGTTCAAAGCTTAACTGCTCAAACAGTTTTATTTCCTTCAAAAACTGAAAAAGCACCATTTGTTTATGGTCATATGTCTTTTTAAATGGATTAAGAATTTTCATATTCTATTCGTAATATTTTTGTAGTATCTTCTTTAACTTTAAATGAGTCGGAAAATTTATATCCAATCACCCAAACAATTTCTCCACCCGATTTTAAAACCATAACCCTCTTCTTTTGGGGCAAAGGAACCTTTTGATCAATCAATATATCACTTATTTTTTTCTTCCCCTGCATCCCAATAGGTTGAATTTTATCTCCTGCATTCCACAGGTCAATTTCAAGAGGTTCCTTTAATCTTTCATAATCAATAAATGCCACATTATGATTATTCTCAAACTTCAATTCTTCCTTCTTAATAAATTCGAAATTCAAGTTTCCGAATGGTGTTTTGATTGAATTTTCATCAATACCAATTTGCTTTGGGAAGAATTTAATAATATGCTGATCACTTAATTCATTAATCAAGATTTTGTTTCTGTCTATGCTCAAAATATATGAAGAACTCAACAACTGAGCCCCAGTTCTATTAAAATCAAAGGATTTCAATTGCGATAAAGTAAATCCATAATCGCTAAGTAATTCAGATAAATAAACTATAGTATGCGGATTCTCTAAAAGAGATTTATCAATTTCAATGTGCTGTGTTTTAAATTGAAAATAGTTTGCTGAAACCTCCTGCAATTTTTCATTCCAAGCTTCTTCTGTTGCTCTTAATCTCAATGCAGTCTGTTGAAAGCCTGATATTAAATTTGGGTTAAGCTCTAACATTTTAGGGATGACATGCTGTCTGATTTTATTTCTTGTATAATGATCCGAAGCATTGGAAATATCTTCTCGCCATTCAATCGAATTTTCTTTTGCAAACAGTTTCAATGCTGATTTTTCTGCAAAAAGCAATGGTCTAGCAATTCCATTTTGTAATGGCAAAATACTTCTTAGCCCTTTTATGCCTGTCCCCCTACTTAAATTTAGTAAAGCCGTTTCCAATAAGTCATTCGCATGGTGAGCGGTCAGGAGCTTATCCATTGAATGTTTTTCCATCAGCTCATCAAACCAACTATAGCGCAATTTCCTGGCTTGAATTTGAGTAGAGCCAGCATCTTGATCAATTTCAACTCTCTTAACGAAAATTTCAAGCTCTAATTCCTCAGCTAAATTCCTAACAAATTCTTCATCTTTATTGGAATCTTCTCCCCTCAGCTGGAAGTTCATATGCGCCAACGAAAATTGGAAATTATTTTGACTCAATAAATGAGCTAAAACAACAGAATCGAGCCCACCACTAATAGCAAGTAGCAAATGTTCGTTCTTATCAAAAAGATTTTCCGCTTTAATAAATTCTAAAAATGATGCGCTTAACATATTTCTTTATGAAATTACTTAGATTTGCACAGAATTTGCTAATGAAAGCAATCAAAAGTAAATGTATGAACTTCCAACGAATTTTAATCCTTTGTTTCTTTCTAATCTTGTCTTTAAGCGCAAAAGCGCAAAAGAGTGGCGTAAAATATGGTTCTGATGGATATTCAGAAACAATCAATAAAGGAAAAGATAGCTTTACCCGATTGGTCAAAAATGTTTGGTTCGATATTGAAAAAGAAAATGTCAAAATAAAGGGAGATTCAGCACTTTATTATGATAAAAAAGGGATTATGATTGTTTTTGGAGATGTTGTGATTACTAAAAATGACACCATTGACATCACTTCAAAAAGATTGAATTATTACATCGATGAAAATAAAGCAGAATTAAGAAATAATGTGGTTTATGATGATGGTGAAATGCGTATGACCACCAATTACCTGGATTATTTCATGAATACTGAAGATGGTCATTTTTTCAATGGTGGAAAATTAGTGGATGATGAAACCACTTTAATAGCTGAAGAAGGATTTGTGGTAAATGAAGAGGATTTAATCAAATTTTATAAAGACGTGGATTTGACGAATCCTGAATATCAATTATTAACGGATACACTTTTTTACCACCGAACCACTAAAATTGCCACTACTTTTGGGCCTACCAAAACCATTATGAAGAATGGAGAGGTAGTGGATGCTGACAAAGGAGGTAAATTTTACACAGACGAGAAAAACGCTCAATATACCTCAGGAAAAATCACAACGGAGTCTTATGAAATTTTTGGAGACGAACTTTATTTTGATGATTTAACCCAGGAATCTAAAGCAAAAGGAAATGTAAAAGTAATCTCAGAAGAAAATGATATTATCATTTTAGGAAAAGAAGCTGCCACAAAAAAAGAAGAAGGGATTACTAAAATTTGGGGAAACCCCGTTTTGAAACAAGCAGTGGATAATGACACACTCTATCTTACTGCAGACACCTTGATATCTATTGATTCAGAATATGATTCCTTAAGTAGATTATTAGCTTTCAACAATGTGAAAATCTATAAATCAGACATGCAGGGAGTTTCCGATTCCATGGCTTATATGATGCAAGACTCCATGATTTTCTTTTACCATGATCCAATTCTTTGGAGTGAAGGAAATCAAATAGTGGCTGACACAATTTTCATGGAAATTAAAAATGGTAAGATGGATAAACTCAATATGCGAAATAAGGCTTTTACCATCAATCAAGATACCGTCAAGAATTTCAACCAAATAAAAGGCAGAAACATGACGGCTTATTTGAAAAATGATGAGATGGATAAAATATTAGTGGAAGGGAATGGTGAAAGCATCTATTTTGCAGTGGATGATGAAACTTTGGAGTTGATTGGGATGAACAAAGTCTTGTGCAGTTCTATGAGGATACAGTTTTTAAACGGTGAAATGAATGACATCACATTTTACAAAGACCCTGAAGGAAGGTTTATACCCCCACATGAAATAGCTGAGCCTGAAACAAGGTTGAAAGATTTTAATTGGCAAATTGAGAAAAAACCCAAAATGATTGATGTTTTAGGAAAGTATTACAACAAAAGCACTGAAAATATGTCAAAGGAAGATCCAGAAAAGCCTGAAGCTGCCAAAATAAACCCTGAAATAAAGGATTAAGCAAACCAAACAGGGTCTAACGCTCAAATATTTTAATTATTATACTACTCTTGAATTTTTCTTTATTTTAAGTAGATTTTTAAATAAAAAAATCCTATTTTTACTAGTCAAATTGAAAAAATGTAGTGAAAGTAGTCCTAACCATATCAATAATATTCTTAATGTCCTTTTACATGAAGGCTCAGGATATTATTATCAAAGATCTAAGTCAAGAAATCACTACGAATTATCAAAATTCAAAATCTGAAACATTTCAAATCCAGAACTACTCAAACTTAAATAAAAAAATAAGAATCAAACCGAATATAGACGAAATGAAGGGTGGTACCACTTTGCAAATTTGCTATGAGGATAATTGCCATGAAGGTTACGAAGGTATGATTATAAATATCCCAGCCAACAGTTTATCCAAGGACATTAAAATATTATTAAACGGTGGGCTTTCAAATTATAAAGAAACTGCCTATTTCGAATTTATTGACATGGAAGTTGATAAGGGCATTAAAAAAGAAGTAGAATTAAATGTTAACAATGAGCGTTCACAAGAACTTTTTTATTCCAAAAAAGACATTCAAGTAAAAAGCTTTTTTCCTAATCCGGCAGTAAAATCAGCAGTCATGGAATATAGCATCAGTTCATTTGAACATGATGCAAAAATCACGCTTCAAAACGTGTTAGGCTCCATAATAGACACCTACGAACTAAGTCCTGATGAAAACAAATTGACCATCAGTACTGAAAATTTAAATCCAGGAGTTTATTTTTATACACTTACCATAGATGACGAAGGATTAGCCACAAGAAAATTAATTGTAAAAAAATAATTCACCATCCAATCTTAAAGGGCAAGATACGTTAGTTCTAAAAAATTGCTCATTCCATAAAACAAATGTATATTTGCAAACTTATGCGAAATTCGTACAAAAATTTACTAATAATATTGACTATAAGCATCACTTTAGCCGCTTGCAGTGATTTCCGCAAGCTTCAAAAAAGTGACGATTGGGAAAAGAAATATGATGCTGCCATTTCTTATTATGAGCAGGGGGAATACTATAAAGCCAATGTATTGTTGGAACAAATCCTTCCTATCATAAAAGGTTCAGAAAAAGCCGAGATAGCAAATTTCTATTATGGTTATACCTATTATTACCAAGGACAATATCTGTTAGCTTCACATTATTTCAAAACTTTCTATGATACCTTCAATAGAAGTGAATTTGCAGAAGAAGCAAGATTTATGTTTGCTTTTTCTCTATTTAAAGATTCCCCTCGTTATAATCTGGATCAAACAAGTACAAAAGAAGCAATAGTTGCGCTTCAAGGATTTATTAACCTATATCCAAATTCGAAGTTTACCCAAAAGGCAGATGCAGCTTTAAGTCAATTACGTGCCAAATTGGAACGAAAAGCTTATGAAAAGGCTTTATTATATTATGACTTAAAAAAGCACATGACAGGGGAGTTTCTAAAAGCTGCTTTAGTAGAGTTTGATAATTTCCAGGATGACTTCCCGGGTTCTCAGTATACAGAGGAAATTCAATATCTTGAAATAGAGGCTATGTATAATTTAGCTGAAGTAAGCATCTATTCAATAAAAAAAGAAAGATATTTAGAGGCAATAGATTTTTACGAAAATTTTATTGATACTTACGAGGAAAGTAAATATTTAACAAAAGCAGAAAAAATTTACGAAAACTGTTTAGAACAAATTAGAAAATTAAATTCATAAATAAATATGGCAAATCCATCAATTACTACTAGAGACACTTCAGAACTGGTAAAAGATACGGACAATATCTATCAAACCGTTGTGGTGACTTCAAAAAGAGCTCGACAAATTTCAAGCAATATGAAAGAGGAGTTGAGCAATAAATTAGCCGAATTTGCTTCTACTGTTGATAATCTTGAAGAGATTTTTGAAAATAGAGAGCAAATTGAAATCTCTAAATTCTATGAAAGAATGCCTAAGCCCACTATTATGGCAATGGAGGAATTCTTAGAAGGTAAAGTATATTACCGAAAAAGAGAAGAAGAGGACAAATAAGCCTGGGAAATGCTCCAAGGTAAAAAAATAATTTTAGGCATAACGGGTAGTATTGCAGCTTATAAAACTGCAATATTAACCCGTTTGTTGCTTAAAGCAGGGGCTGAAGTACAAATCATCATGACGGATGATGCTAAAGAATTTATAACACCCCTCACTTTAAGCACTTTAAGCCAAAAGCCCGTACTATCTAAGTTCACAAAAAATGATGCTGGTGAATGGAATAACCATGTTGGGTTAGGTTTGTGGGCTGATTTAGTATTAATAGCTCCTGCCTCAGCTAATACTATAGCAAAGTGTGCTCATGGTATATGCGACAATCTTTTACTAGCGACATTCCTTTCTGCCAAATGCCCTGTTGCTTTTGCACCCGCTATGGATTTGGACATGTACCAACATCCTACCACAAAAGAAAACCTTAAGAAACTCGAATCTTTTGGCAATACAATAATTCATGCTGCTTCAGGAGAATTAGCAAGTGGATTAGACGGTCAGGGCAGAATGCAAGAACCTGAAGACTTAGTAAAAGAAATTGAGAAAATTCTTTCCTTTAAAAAAAAATTTAAGGACAAAAAAGTAGTCATTACTGCTGGCCCCACTCATGAAGCAATTGACCCTGTTCGATTTATCGGCAATCATTCTTCAGGAAAAATGGGATATGCAATAGCTCAATCCTTTATAAATGAAGGGGCACAAGTTACGCTTATTTCAGGTCCATCCTCTTTAGAAGTACCTGTTGGAATCTCTAATTTCATAGAAGTAAAATCAGCCGAAAAAATGTATGCTCAAGCAGAAATGAATTATACTGATGCGGATATCACAGTTTTTGCTGCTGCCGTTGCTGATTACAGACCAAAGTCAATTGCTAAGGAAAAAATAAAAAAGAAAGCAGAAGATATGACTATAGAAATGGAAAAAACCATTGATATAGCTAAAACACTGGGTGAAAAGAAACAAAAGCATCAATTGAATATTGGATTTGCTTTGGAAACAGAGAATGAAGAAGCCAATGCTTTAAAGAAATTAAAAAATAAAAACTTCGACTTAGTCGTTCTTAATAGTCTAAGAGATAAAAATGCTGCTTTTGGTCATAATACCAACAAAGTAAAGATCTATGGTAATAAGGGATTAATAGAAGAGTCCGAATTATTAGCTAAATCAAAAGTAGCAGATTTAATATTGAATCAAATTTATAAACTGAGCAGTGAATAATGAATAAATTCCTACTGACCTTTTTTGTATGGCTTTTCAGTCTGACTTCAATTATTGCTCAAGATTTATTTTTTCAAATAAAGGTAGATGCATCAGCCGCCAACACCTCTGAAACCAGGGTGTTTAGGGATATGGAAAATGCTTTCAAGCAATTTGTTAATGAAACAAAATGGATGGAAGAGGATGTTGAATTATTTGAAAGGATAAAAGGCATTATGGCCATAAACATCACTGAAATTCCCAGGACAGGTAGGTATGAAGCTCAAATGCAGGTACAATCCGTCAGGCCTATTTATAACAGTAATTTTGAATCTATAATGATCAACATTGCTGATCGGAACTTAAATTTTGATTATACTGAATCACAACCACTTAATTATAAACAAAATAGTTTCAATGACAATCTTGTCAGTATTTTAGCATTTTATGCCAATTTTCTTCTTGGGATGGATTTCGACAGCTTTTCTGAATTAGGGGGACAACAATATTATGATGAGGCATTGAATATAGCCAGGTCTGCCAATCAACAAGGGTTTGGCTCAGGATGGGCTCAGTTTGGAAACTTGGAAAGCAGATATGCCCTTGTTCAATCCGCATTAAATTCACAACTAGAGCCAGTTCGGAAAAGCCTTTACCTTTATTACAGAAAAGGTTTAGACGTTATGGAAAAAGACCCGGAAAAAGCCAGAGAAGCAATTTTAGAAGCATTGGAAAATATCCAAAAATCCAATAAACTTAACCCAAATTCACCATTTGTCACACTCTTAATTCAAACTAAATCTGAGGAGATCATTCAAATTTTTTCGGAAGGCGATTTATCCATTAGAAGAAAAGCTTATGAAGTCATGAAAGAAATATCTCCTTCAAATTCTGATCAGTATGAGGTAATGATAAAATAGGGAGAACAATCCCCCATCAAGTGACCAATTTTAAAATTTTTTATAATTTTCTTGATTGCTGAAAGCGAAAGAATTTACTATCCATAATTTTTAAGTAAATTAGCCCTGCGATAAAACTTAATGCCAATATGCTTCAAAAGCTTTTGATTAAAAATTACGCCTTAATTCAAGAACTTAACATTAATCCATCCCCAAACCTAAATACCATCACTGGTGAAACAGGTGCCGGTAAGTCCATAATGCTAGGTGCAGTAGGCTTATTATTAGGCA
This sequence comes from Bacteroidota bacterium, assembly GCA_051747245.1. Lineage (GTDB taxonomy): Bacteria > Bacteroidota > Bacteroidia > Cytophagales > Cyclobacteriaceae > Marivirga. The sequence continues at coordinate 133,465 of JBNJFX010000001.1, read as the reverse complement.
AAAGAGCTGATACCAAAGTACTGTATTCTACAGATACCAAATGTGTTGTTGAAGGAATATTTGATATTAGAGAATATAATTTAAACTCTTTTTTTGAATCAGAAGATTTAGATTATGATAAAGAGTGCGTCATCCGAAGGGAAATTAGTGCCAGCGGAAAATCAAGAGCCTTTATAAATGATACGCCTGTCACATTAGATATTTTGAAAAATCTCGGCAATTATTTGATGGATGTGCATTCACAACACGAAACATTATTGATTGGCGAGCAAGATTTTCAGTTACGAATCATTGATGCTTATGCGGGTACTCTGGAAAGCTTAAAAACTTACCAATTTTTATATTCTGAATATACAAAAGCTAAAAAAAGCTTAGAAACTTTTAAGGAAAATGCTTCTCAAATGCAACAAGAGAAGGATTTTAATCAATTCCTTTTTGATGAGTTGGAAAAAGCACAGTTAAGAGCTGGCGAACAAGAAGAACTGGAAGAAAAACTGGAAATTTTAGAGAATGGTGAGTTGATTAAGCTTAAATTGTCTGAAGCTTACCAACTAGTTGACGGCCAGGAATTTGCCGCTATTCATAATTTACATCAAGCAAGTGAAAGCCTTAAAACCATACAATCTTATGGAAAGGATTTCCAAGAATTATCAGAGCGATTGAACAGTAGTTTTATTGAAATTCAGGATATAGCAAAGGAATTGGAAATAACAGCCAATGAATTTGAGCATCAACCAGAAGAACTGCAGCAAACACAAGAAAGGCTTAGCCTGATTTATTCTTTAGAGCAAAAGCATCATGTTGATTCCATCGAAAACTTACTACAAATAAAATCAGAATTAGAAGAAAAATTATTAGCTGTTGCAGATGTAGAAGGAAGCGAATTAAAACTGCAAAAGGCAGTGGATGAGGCCTATTCAAAAATGAATAAAAAGGCTGAGGAAATTAGTCAGCAAAGAAAAAAACACTTTGAAAAGCTTGAAAAAGAATTAAGCACATTATTGGCTGGTTTGGGAATGGAGGATGCAGTGCTTAAAATTGATAATAAAGCAAAACCCCATGATAAGAACGGCATTGATGATATCAAGATATTATTCAGTGCTAATAAAGGAATAGCCCCACAAAATTTGAAAAACGTGGCATCAGGTGGGGAATTTTCACGCTTAATGTTTGCTATTAAATATGTAATGGCTGATAAAATAGCCATGCCGACTATTATATTCGATGAAATCGATACAGGAATTTCCGGAGAAGTAGCGATTAAAATGGTGAATATGATGCAGAAAATGGCCGAAAACCATCAAGTGATTACTATTAGTCATCTTCCTCAAATTGCGGCAAAGGGACATCAGCATTATTTTGTGTTCAAGGATAATACAGCGGACAAATCAGTAAGTAAAATTAAATTGTTGGATGAAAATGAACGCTCCTTGGAAATAGCCAAAATGATTGGGGGAGAAAACCCAAGTGAATCTGCTATTCAAAGTGCTAAAGAATTATTAGTGGTGTAAAGTTCCTAAACCCGCCAGCTGCGGGGGAATTGAGGGATGATGGATGAAGATCCGGAAACCAATTTTCTAGATACTAGTTACTCGATACTGAGTACTTAGTACACCATCAAATTGCATCCTCTGATATCTGAATTATCGAATCGACCTAATACCTTAAAGCTGCCGTCTTCATTTACCAAGCCTACATCTTGCGTTTCAATAAAAGCGCAACTATCAATATTGGCTAAATCAATTACGTTCAATCCCCCACTCCTTTTGTCATAAAATTTAATATCAAATGGGTCATTAACTTCCCGTACCATTATTTTCATACTGTGGGAAGGCTGAAAAATTCCATTACCCTTGCTATAACTTTGTGATAATAGTTCCGTCATCCCATACTCCGAATGAATTGTATTGACATTTAAACCATCACAAAGAATTCCATGTAATTCTTCTCTTGTAATTTCCTTCCTTCTTCCTTTCATCCCTCCTGTTTCCATTACAATGCAATTAGAAAAATCAACCTTATAGTTTTCTGCCAAATCCAATAAAGCAAAACTCACGCCCCATATTATTATTTTCTTATCATTATTGTTTGCCTTTAGCTGCTCTACTTTATATACCAATTCCTTTAATTCGTACAAATAAAATCCTGAATGCCGGGAGTTTGTCTTTTGAATAAAATCATCCACCATAGCCACCAAAGAAGATCCTTTTCTTTCGAGATAAGATGGTAAAAGAGCTAAGATTACATAATCTTCCAAATCCCCGTAATGATGCTCAAAAATTTTCTGAGCATGGCTTAAATAATGATTTAAATCGGGCACAAAATGTTGGCTGCTTACTCCTGATCCAGTTCCGCTACTTTCAAAAATAGCATCAAAGTTTAAAAAGGCATCCGAATGGGTAATGACCCTATGTTGCTTAAAAAATTCTATTGGCAGAAATGGAATTGCCCGTAAATCATTTATAGTATCAGGGTTAATATTTAAGGCATCAATATATTTTTTATACACCAAATTGTATTTACTTTGGTATCGGAACAATGCTAAAGCAAAATCCTGAAAATTTTCAACATTTAGGGCATCAAATTGCTTTAAAAAGCGTTCTCTTTCTGACATTTGTAAAATTAATTATGCAATACAATATTATAAATAAGGCAGTTCATCTCATATTTTATTTACTATTTATTCTTTCTGTATCCCTATTACTTACAGCTTGTCCCACTCCCCCGGAGTTTGACAACACTCCTTCTATAGAATATGAGGATATAGCCTACAGTCAAAGAGCAGATACTACTTCAGGTGGTCAGCCATTAAACCAAGATGTTATCAGCCTGACCATTTCTTTTGAGGACGGCAATGGTGATTTAGGGCTAAGAAGCAGTGAATTAGATCCTCCATATCATTTATTCGACATCCCGTTGAATCAGAATGGGGAGTTAATATTTTTCGGGAGTTCTCCAGAATTACCCCCTTTTAATTTTTATGATTATTACATTACGCCAGATTCTGCAGTTATTAATAATACTTTCCTGTCAAATGACACGATTTTTGTCCAATTCAATGAGCGCCATTTCAATATATTTGTTTCCTTCTTTTATAAACCCACAGGTAGTGATGGTTTCGTACAATTTGAATGGGAAACGGAACCGAATTTTTACCAAAGCTTTCATGGGAGATTTCCGATTTTAAATACTGAAAGTTATAACAGACCGCTAAATGGCTCTCTAACTTACGAGATGAAAAGCGCAGGATTTAGGGCAATTTTTAGGGATCAACCCATGTATTTGGAAGCCTATATCTTAGATAGGGAGGGCAATAAGAGTAACACTGTTCAATCAGAACCGATACGCTTAATAAATCCTGATTGATTTATTAAAAACTTCGAAAGATAATAATATCAATTCCCGATTTTCATCTTAATTTTGGTCTTGGTGTCTGAATCGGACTTAACCTCATTGGAAATATTACCTAAATTAGGGATTTTATTATTGGTAGCTTTACTGCTTTTGGCATAATATTTTTTTGCTTCTGGCAGTAATTTATTTAAATCCTCAATTCTTGTTTCGTTACTAGGGTGAGTACTTAAAAATTCCGGTGGTGCATTGCCTGATTTGGCTTTCATCCTTGTCCAAAATTCAGGAGCCTCAGCCGGATCATATCCTGCCAATGCCATAAACTTAAGCCCTAATTCATCTGCTTCAGATTCATGTAATCGACTAAATGGCAAAACGCCCAATACAGTGCTTCCACCAGTATAAGCAGCCATAGCTAAAGCTTGAGTTTGTTCAGGCTGTTGTTGAAGAGCTACACTCAGAGCCACACCACCTAATTGTTGCATTAAAGCCTGACTCATCCGCTCTCCACCATGTTTGGCTACAGCATGCGCTACCTCATGCCCCATCACCACAGCTATTCCTGCTTCATCTTGGCAAACCGGCAATATTCCTTCATAGAAAGCAACTTTACCTCCTGGCATACACCATGCATTCACCACATTTTCAGCAATAAGATTGAATTCCCATTTAAATCCTTCTGTTGCATTTTCAAATTTGTTTTCCCTTAAATATACTTCAACGGCATTTTTTATTTTATTACCAACATCTCTCACCATCTGTGTTTGACCTGAATTATTTGAAAGTTTACTTTCTTTTAAGACTTGGTCGTAAGAAGTAAAACTAGAGGAGTTTAATTGACTATTGGGAATAACATTAAATTGTTTTCGATCGGTCAGCGGAACCTTCTTGCAAGCGAAAAGAATTGCCACAAGAATTATTATGCTCAATATTTTTTTCATAATCATTTTTTTAAAGGAATAGATTGTAAAATTACAGTTTAAAACCCCTTAAATACAATCTAAAAGATTTCTTTTAATATTTAACGTAGCTTTCATTTTTATAGTTAAAAGAAAGCATATTTTTGCATAAAATTTTCTGAAATGAAGATATTGGCAATAGGTAGAAATTATGGAGAACACATTAAAGAGCTTGAAAATGAGCGCCCTGATGAGCCTGTAATCTTCACTAAGCCAGATACTGCGTTATTAAAAAACAACGACCCTTTCTATTATCCTTCATATACTAAAGATATTCACCACGAAGTGGAGCTGATCATTAGAATTTGTAAAGAAGGCAAATTCGTGAAAGAAGAGCATGCCCATAAATATTATGATAAAATAGGGTTGGGAATAGATTTCACAGCTAGGGATTTACAATCGAAAGCTAAAGAAAAAGGCTTACCTTGGGCTATTGCCAAAGGTTTTAATGGCTCTGCTCCCATTTCGAATTGGTTGGATAAGAATCAATTTGATAATCTGCAGAAAATTAATTTCTCTTTAAAAGTAAATGGTGAACTCAAACAAGAAGGGAATTCGGCATTAATGTTGTTCCCTATTGATTATATTATTTCCTATTTATCAAAATTTTTCACCCTTAAGACTGGGGACATCATCTTTACGGGAACTCCAAAAGGCGTTGGCCCCGTTGCAATAGGAGATAAACTTGAAGGCTATATTGAAAATCAAAAATTATTGGATTTTGAAGTTAAATAAATTTAAAATAATCCTAATTCTATTTCTATACAGCTTGCCATTTGCGGTGCTAGCACAAAATTCTGACCCTTATACTTTTCCAATTCGACCAAACAAAACCAATTTCCTTTCCGGTACAATGGGCGAATTACGCTCCTCCCACTTTCATGCAGGTATAGACATTAAAACCGGGGGTAAAATTGGAGAGCCTGTTCGTGCTACCAAGAGAGGATATATCACTAGAATAAAGGTCTCTACCTCAGGATACGGAAATGCACTTTATATGCTCCATCCTGATGGAAACACTTCTGTTTATGCTCATTTAAATGAATTTGAGAAAGAAATTCAAGATTATGTAAGGGAAGAACAATATAAACAACAAACATTTGAGATAGAATTATTCCCTAAGCCATATCAATTTGCTTTTAAAGCCCAAGAAATAATTGGACTTTCCGGTAATACGGGCGGATCATTAGGCCCACATCTTCATTTTGAAATAAGGGACAAACAACAAAGGGTTTTAAACCCACTTCATTATGGTTTTGATGAAGTGAAAGACAACATCCCTCCTATTTTACAAGGATTTGCAGTTAGACCTATGGACATAAATTCAAGGGTGAAAAATGAATTTAAAAGGACTGATATTCAAATTAACAGAAGCGGATTTAATTATAAAGCTACAGATACCATTAAGGCAATAGGTAAAATAGGCTTAGAACTCTGGGGGCACGATAAACTAAACGGTTCCGCCAATAAAAACGGTATCAGCATAATAGAAGTAAATGTAAATGGTGAACCTCATTTCAAGCAGGATATAGATGTCATGAGCTTTAGTTTGCAAAGGCACATTCTGGTACACTATCCTTATGATGTTAAAATGACAGAAGGCCCTAGATACCATAAACTATATGTAGATGATGGCAATAATCTAAAATTTTATACCACTCATTCCGATAACGGGACCCTGGAATTAGAAAAGAATAAAATTTATGATATAGATATCTATATGTATGATCCTTATGGTAACAAAAGCTTATTGGAATTGACCATCAAAGGAGAAAAGGCAGAAAAATACTTAAATAAATCTTTAGATATCGAATTGGATGCAATAGATTATACTATTGAAGACAATGTTTTAAAAGTATTCTCGCTATCCAATTGTGATGATGAAACCGAGGAATTGAACCTAAACTTTGGGGATAGAATAGAAACACTGAAACCTGAGTATTATCTCAAAAATGTGGCGGTTTACCTCTGGAATTTAAAAAACGGAGCTCCAGAATCCATTCTAAATTGCGATAAAGGTTTAAATTTGAGGAAAATACATGAAGTTTTCCCAAAGGGGAATAAAAGTATTAGTACTGAAGAAATGAATTTGGAATTTAGTACTCATACATTATTTGATACATTATATTTAGAAACAGATTATGAAATTAAAACTATAGATTCACTGGAGATTTTTTCTATAGGCCCAATCACTTCCCCGCTAAAAAGTTCTATTGAAATAACATTGGCACCTAAATTGAAAAGCTATAATCATGAAAAAAGCCATGTGTATAAAACAGATGACTCAGGTGACTTTTCTTATGAAGGAGGAGAATGGCAAGGTGAAAAAATTGAGTTTAACACTAGGGAATTAGCAGATTACACTATTTTAACTGACAGTACTCCTCCTTTAATAAAAGATGGAAAGAATAAATACAGTTTTATAATTGAGGATGAATTATCTGGCATCAAATCTTTTGAGGGGCGTTTGAATGATGAATGGGTTTTATTGAAGTATGAACCTAAGGACAAAAAGGTTTGGATTGATTGGCTAAATAAAGAAATGAAAAAGACAGGTAAATTTGTTTTAACAGTTACAGATAATGCCGGAAACAAAACAGAATATATCACTAAACTATAAATATTATGGAATTGAATATAGGCGATAAAGCACCGGATTTTAATGCAAAAGACCAAGACGGAAACGAAATCAAATTGAGCGATTTTAAAGGTAAAAAAGTAGTCCTTTATTTTTATCCTAAAGACAATACTCCAGGATGCACGGCTCAGGCTTGTAATTTAAGGGATAATTACGAAAAGCTTCAAAAACAAGGCTATGTGGTTTTGGGCGTTAGTCAAGATTCAGAAAAATCTCATCAGAAATTTATTGAAAAGCAAAATTTGCCATTTCCGCTTATCTCGGATGAAGATCATACTGTACATAATTTATATGGTACTTGGGGCGAGAAAAAAATGTATGGCAAAACCTATATGGGAACCAAGCGAACTACCTTTATTATAGATGAGGAAGGTAAAATTGAAGATATTATACAGAAAGTAAAGACAAAAGAACATACAGCACAAATTTTAAATTCATAATCAATGGCAAGTCAGGCAAACATTCAAGAGCTTGAAAAAATAGCTTCTCAAGTAAGAAGAGATATCGTTAGGATGGTTCATGCGGTTAATTCCGGTCATCCCGGAGGCTCTTTAGGATGCACAGATTTTTTCGTAGCATTATATTTCCACATTTTAAAGCACAATGTCGATTTCGATATGAATGCTAAAAATGAGGATTTATTTTTCTTATCAAATGGACATATTTCGCCCGTTTGGTACAGCACTTTAGCTAGAAGTGGCTATTTCGAAACTTCAGAATTAAGCACCTTCAGGAAAATTGACAGCAGATTGCAAGGTCACCCAACTACAGAAGAAGATCTTCCTGGAATTAGAATTGCCTCAGGTTCATTAGGACAAGGTTTATCTGCTGCATTGGGAGCTGCCCAAACCAAAAAACTAAATAAAGAAGATAATTTAGTTTATGTTTTGATGGGAGATGGTGAATTGCAGGAAGGTCAAATATGGGAAGCCGCAATGTACGGAGCTCATCATAAAGTAGATAATATTGTGGCTACTGTTGACTACAATGGTCAGCAAATTGACGGCCCTATCACAGAAGTGATGGATCTAAAAGATTTAAAGGCAAAATGGCAAGCTTTTGGTTGGGAAGTGATAGAGAGCAATGGAAACAATATGGAAGAAATTGTGAAATCACTGGAACATGCTAAAAGTTTAACCAGAAAAGGTAAGCCTGTTTTAAATTTAATGAGTACTGAAATGGGTTATGGTGTTGACTTCATGCAAGGAACTCACAAATGGCATGGAGTAGCTCCTAATGACGAACAATTAGCTGATGCATTGTCTCAATTAGAAGAAACACTTGGCGATTACTAAATTATAATAGAAAGCGTCAGGGAAATGTCTCTGGCGCTTATCTTGATTAAATGAAATATAAAATTATCATATCATCCCTTATGTTATTCTTTGCAATGCATTATGCAAATGCGCAAAGAGTAGAGCAAAGTATTCCCGAAAAAACAAGGATTCTGTTTTTGTTTGATGCATCGGGTAGTATGTTGGCTCCATGGGGTAATGAATTACGAATTGATGCGGCTAAGAGAGTGTTAACTAATTTAGTGGATTCATTAAGGGTGAATGATAAAATTGAGATTGCCTTAAGACCCTACGGACATCTAACACCTTCAAAAGAGCAAAACTGTAAGGATACTAAATTAGAAATCCCTTTTGCCCCCAATAATAATGACCGCATAATTGATAGGTTAAAAAGTATTTACCCGAGAGGAACCACTCCTATTGCTTATTCATTGGAGCAATCGGCCAAAGATTTCCCAAGAGATGATAATTACAGAAATATCATCATTATCATTACAGACGGTATCGAATCATGTGATGGTGATCCTTGTGCAGTTTCATTTGAATTACAGAAAAAAGATATCTTTTTAAGACCCTTTGTAATCGGATTAGGAATGGAGGAAAAATTTGCCTCAGAATTTGATTGCATGGGCGAATATTTCAACGCAAAAAATATTAACGCTTTTCAAACCGTCTTAAATGGGATTCTAAGCCAATCATTAAGCAAAACCACGGCAAGTGTCGAATTATTAGACCAAAATGGAAGGCCAGTAGAAAAAGATGTGAATGTTTCCTTTATTAATACATTCACAGGCATATCCGAATTTGATTTTATTCATTTTAGAGATCAAAATGGCAAACCTGACACAGTAGAAGTTGATCCTGTTTTAAGTTATGATGTGGTAGTAAATACCGTTCCTCCCGTAGTGAAAAAAGATGTATTTCTAAAGGGCGGTACTCATAATGTTATCAAGATAAAAACTCCACAAGGTAAGTTAAAAGTTAATCAAAGCAACTCATTTGAGTATGATAGAGATGTGCAAGTATTAGTTAAAAAATCATCTCAAGCTGAAATAATCAATACTCAGGATATTAAATCGGAAGAAAAATATATTATTGGCAATTATGATTTAGAGATTTTGACCTTGCCAAAAATCAAATTAGAAAACATAGAAATAAAGCAAGGGGAAACTCAAGATATTAATATACCTGCTCCGGGAAGAGTCAATATCATTTACAGTAGCAAAGGAATCGGTAGCTTATATTCTATAGATGAAAATGGCAGGCAAAGCTGGATTAAAAAACAAGATTTAAGAGGCGAAAAATCCAGTTTTGGCATTCAGCCGGGAAAATATAAATATGTATTCCGCTCAGATAGAGCAATGGGAAGCAAATACACACAAATTAAAGAATTTAACATACAGTCAGGTCAGACTTTAAATATTAAAATTTACTAATTAGAGCAAGATGGCAGAAACTAGATTTACATTTACAGAAAAAAAGGATACACGTTCAGGCTTTGGGGATGGCCTATTAGAAGCAGGTAGAAAAAATGATCAAGTAGTTGGACTATGTGCTGACTTGATTGGTTCATTAAAAATGGGAGCATTCCAGAAAGAATTTCCTGAAAGATTTTTTCAAACAGGTATAGCAGAAGCCAACATGATGGGCTTGGCAGCAGGAATGACTATAGGTGGTAAAATTCCTTTTACAGGTACTTTTGCCAATTTTTCTACCGGTAGAGTTTATGACCAAATTCGCCAATCTATAGCTTACTCAGAAAAGAATGTTAAAATTTGTGCCTCTCATGCAGGTGTAACTTTAGGAGAAGATGGTGCTACTCATCAAATATTAGAAGATATAGGCATGATGAAAATGCTGCCAAATATGACTGTCATTAATCCATGCGATTATAACCAAACAAAAGCAGCAACCCTTGCTGTTGCAGCCTATGAAGGGCCTGTTTATTTAAGATTTGGAAGACCAAAAGTTCCTATTTTCACCCCTGAGAACCAAAAATTTGAAATTGGTAAAGCTATCAATATGATAGAAGGTTCTGATGTAACGATATTTGCTACAGGCCATTTAGTATGGGAAGCCATTGAAGCGGAAGCAATATTGAGAGAAAAGGGAATTAGTGTGGAGTTAATCAATATCCATACGATAAAACCTATAGATGAAGAGGCTATCCTAAAATCAGTTAGCAAGACAGGCTGTGTGGTGACTGCTGAAGAACATCAGCGAAATGGAGGCCTAGGAGACGCTGTAGCACAAGTATTATCCCAAAACAAGCCTACACCTCAGGAATATGTTGCGGTTAATGACCAGTTCGGAGAAAGCGGCAAGCCTGATGAATTAATGAAAAAATATGGACTTGATGCGGATCACATAGTAGCAGCAGTAGAAAAAGTAGTAAAAAGAAAATAAATCACAGTAAAAGGCCGGCAAATTGTCGGCCTTAAATTTTTCAGATTATGTTAATCCGAATAGTAAAGATGACCTTCCAAAAAGATAAGGTTGAGGATTTTATCAAAATTTTTGAAAAGAATAAAGAAGCTATTCGTAATCAGGAAGGATGCAAGCATTTAGAGCTCTGGCAAGATAAAGATCAACCCAATGTCTTTAGTACTTATAGTTTATGGGAAAATGAAGATTGCCTAAATCAGTATAGACATTCGGAAACTTTTGGGAAAGTTTGGCCAGCCACCAAAGCCTTATTTTCTGATAAGCCTGTTGCTAGCTCGCATATTCAAAGATTTCAACTTGACTAAACTACTTTTTTCTTTCTATAGTATACTTAACCAAGTCCATTAAGGACTGCCGATAATCTGACTCAGGGAAATCTTTGATGATCATCATGGCTTCATCATAATAGTTTTGCATTACCTCTTCTGCATAAGCAATGCCATTCTTCTCCCTGACAAAATTAACTACTGTCTTAACCGTAGAGTTTTTGTCACTCTTATTCTTTATTAACTTAATAATATGCTTTTGCTCGGATTTATCGGCATTATTCAATGCATGAATCAAAGGTAAGGTCATTTTCTTTTCCTTAATATCAATTCCGAGTGGTTTACCAATATCATTAGTGCCGTAATCAAATAAATCATCTTTTATTTGAAAAGCCATTCCTACCTTCTCACCAAAAAGCTTCATTTTATTGCTAATATCATCATCCTTAATAACTGAGCGGCTACCCACAGCACAACATGAAGCTATTAAAGAAGCCGTTTTCTGTTGAATAATGTCATAGTAAATATCCTCTGTAATATTAAGTTTTCTGGCTTTTTCGATTTGAAGCAATTCTCCCTCGCTCATTTCCCGAACTGCTTCCGAAACGATTTTCAACAAATCAAAATCTTCATTATCAATTGAAAGGAGCAATCCCCTTGAGAGCAAATAATCCCCAACTAAAATGGCAATCTTATTTTTCCAAAGGGCATTTATAGAGAAAAAGCCTCTTCTATAATTTGCATCATCCACTACATCATCGTGCACTAAAGTGGCTGTGTGCAATAATTCAATTAAAGCAGCTCCTCTATGAGTGGCTTCATTAATTTGACCATGAATGCCAGCAGACAGGAATACAAACATGGGACGCATTTGTTTTCCTTTTCTTTTCACTATGTAGCCCATGATTTTATCCAGCAAATAAACCTTGCTTTTCATAAATTGGCGGAATTTTATTTCAAATTCTGCCATTTCATTGACTATTGGTGATTGTATTTCTTTAATTTTACTCCCCATGCGTGTGCAATATTACTACCAAATGAATATCTAAGCAATGCAATCAATCAAAATGATTAAAGAAAATATAAATATTACAAGTACGGTTCATAATAAGCCTATTACAGCCGATATAAGATATATTTCTAGCAAAGATAAGAAACCGTTGATTCTTTTTGTTCACGGTTTTAAAGGATTTAAAGATTGGGGTGTTTTTAATCTAATGGCAGACGAATTCGCTAAGAATGGTGTCATATTTATGAAGATAAACTTAAGCCATAACGGAACTACACCACAACAACTCACTGATTTTGCTGATTTAGAAGCTTTTGGCAATAATAATTTCACAATTGAACTGGGGGATTTAAAAGACAGTATTGACTATCTATTTTCATCTTCAAGTATTATCCCTACAAATGAAATCAATTTAAAGAATATTAATTTGATGGGGCATAGCCGAGGTGGTGGATTGATTTTACTTAAAGTGAAAGAAGATGACCGGATTCATAAAGTCATAACCCTTGCTGCCATTAGTGATTTAAGCAAAAGATGGCCACAGAGCTTTTTGGATGAATGGAGGAAAAAAGGAGTTCAGTACATTGAGAATAAAAGAACTAATCAGCAAATGCCAATATATGTTCAATTATATGATGATGTATTGAACAATTCTGACAGATTATCCATTCCTAAAGCTGTAAAGGAATTGAAGCAGCCACTATTAGCTTTTCACGGAACAGATGATGAAACATTGCCTGTTGAAATGGCACATCAAATAAAAGAATGGAAGCCAGACACTGAATTAGTTATTTTTGAAGGCGAAAATCATGTGTTTGGAGCAGCACATCCTTGGGAAAAAGAAAGTCTTAACCCTACTTTTAAAAAAATAGTGATGAAGACTATGAATTTCTTATTACCCTAAAATAGTTTATTTGAGAGCAGCCCCTTTACTAGATTTATTTCCAGTCTTTACATTAAGTATTGTAGAGTAATCATCCGATGTTTCGGAGGATTCTTTAATGACCCCGGGTGGATCAGATATTTGGATTTCATAATCTGAAATCCATTTAACCCTACCATTTTTCACATTTCCTTTATCAACCACAGCCTTTTTTTCAACATCAATTACAACATATTTCACTATTGTTGGATTTCCTAAGGATTCATCCTCTTTATAAATTCCTAAAACAAAATCATTGCTTTTATTGTAATTGAATTTAACCGGGTCAATATTCAAAGATGAATAAGCCAATTCATAAATATTTAAATCTAAACTATTGGTATTTTGCTTGGGTGCGGTACAGCTGCCAAACAAAATAACACCTATTGCTATCCAGTATATTTTCATTATTGAACAATAATTCGTTTACTTAATAATTTTCCTTCCTTATTCTGTAATTGCAAAAGATAAACACCTTTATCAAAAGAATTTACATCCACTCTATTCTCTCCTGATTTTAAATCATATTTCTTTATTAATGCCCCTTGTGAATTGTAAATGTTAAGGTTATAAAAATTTGCATTCATATTATCAATCGTCAAAACATCCTGAACAGGATTTGGATATACTTGAATAAATTGATCTTCAGTTTTAGAAATTGAGGTAATCAAAGGTTCCCTACCAATAGCTGTAAAAACCTTATCAAATAAATAACCTTTAACTTCTAAAGTATTTCTAGATGCCTCAGGGTATTCAAATTCAATTATTCGGTTTTCGTCTTCAATGTCAATAGTTTGTTCATCAGTGTAAACCAATTCGCTATTAAATAATATTTCTACTTTCTCATAAGGTTCATTATTCTCCAAAACAAGCTTTACACGATATCCTTCATCTAGCTCAGAGCTTTCTTGGGTGATAATAATGGGTTTAGCGTCTATATTAGGTGTTGTGAAAATTTGAGACTCAACAACTTGTCCATTATAGTTAGCCACTATTTTCGCATCAGCCCCATCGAATTTGTAAAAATCACTTAATTCAAATAATTGATCACCAGCTGCAACATTATTCAAACTAGATACTTCCTCCCCATCTATTATCAGTGATAACTCTGAATAATCAACAGGTAAATTAAAAGTCATTTGTGCATTACCGTATCCTGAATAAGTAAAGTCTGTTAATTCAATATTAGAAATTGTTAAGGCCTCAAGTTCTGCTGACCAGATTCCCCTACCGTGAGTACCAATTACCACTTCTTCATCTACAATTTTCATAGACCATACAGACACCGAAGGAAAATCATCACGGATATTCCATGATTGACCACCATCCAAGGATTCAAAAATCCCAATTTCAGTGCCTACCCAAATAATATCAGTATCAAAAGGCATAACTAAAAGGCTATGTGCTATAACATCAGGAAAGCCATTATCACTTCCATCATTATTACCAGCAAATCCGGATATATCTTCCCAAGATTGCCCCAAATCAGTTGTTTTCAAAACCTTAGGGGCATTTGGCTGACTGAATAATGCATAAGCTATATTTTCATCTTTGGGATGAGTATAAATACCGGTATAATAAGCCGCAGGGTCAGGAGAATAATTATTTACAGCACTATAAGTTTCCCCAGCATCAGTAGATACAAACAAATTCAATGCATTTTCTGCCATTCCTGCTCCAGCCCAAACGATTTGATCATTAGCTAGTGACACTTCAACATCACTGGCACTTGCAGTCTCTCCCCATCGCTCATCATTAATTTGCTTCATATTCCATGTTTCACCAAAATTAGTGCTCTTATATACACCTTCAGGGCCAATAGCATATATCACATCAGGATTACTCACCGAACCTGCCAAACGGGTTATAAAAGGACCATCTGAAATACCGCTAGTGGCTTGTGAAAAGGAATCTCCCCCATCCGTAGATCTGGCAATACCATTAAACTGATATCCTCCAATTACCTTATCAGGATCTGTTGCATGCCAAATAACTTCAAAACCATCTCCGCCTATCTTGTGATTATAAAGATTAGTTTCATCAACGGTTGTACCACTTGAAACCCAAGTTCCATTATCTTGCATTCCACCTATATATTTTTCTTCACCTGGTTTTTTATCAGCACCATAAAATTGAGTGGTAATATAACCGTTTGTAATTTGATCAATCCTTTCTCCATTATTAGTAGATATCCCTAATCCTCCATCATTTCCATTTACAATCATAAAGTTTTCATTTGCCTCATCCGTTTTAATTAAAGTCAAATGATGATGATCGGGATGAAGATTACTCTGGTTTTGTTCATTAAAATCTCCATAAGCATCATAAATAGCCTCAGAACTAGCTGGAGCAAACATTATGCTTTCGTAATTTATTCTCATTAATGAATTATTGAGGTTAGATTCATCCCAAGTAGCCGATTCTGCCAATACTGGCCAGAAGAAATACATATTAGCGTATTCAATTGCTCCATTCTGAGCAATATTGTTATCTGGAGAAGTATTATATTCCACATCATGAATATAAATATACTCTCTAGCAGAAGACAGTTGGTCATCAGTTTCACTTCTTTTATTCAAATCAAAAACTCCATTGTTTTCTTGATCTCGAAAAGAAACCATGAGCTGTTTATTATTTTCTATATCCCAAACTTCAAAAGGGACATCAATATAATCTTCATAATTATAATCTGATATAGGAACACCTGATGTAGTACCTGTTGGAACTGTATATCGGTGTGCTTTTTGTTGTTTATTGTCCCCAAATCTAATCTCTATGGTAACAGGGTCTTGAGAGGGACTATCAGTTCCGCTTGAGATTTCAAGAGTACCACTATTAAATTCAGCTTCAAAGCTAACAAGGTCAATTAGTTTATTTTCTTCAAAATCAATACCATTAAATTGTCGATCAGACTCTCCTATATTATCAGAATCAATATTATATTTCCCTATACTAACCCCGCCAACAAAAACTTCATTAGGATTGAAAGGATTTACTGCTATGGTGTTATCATACCATCCTTGCTCGCCTAAATATCTTGTATTAGCATCTTCAACAATTACAGGAACCCAATTAGAACCTTTATCCTCAGAATAATACACAATGGTTTCATCATTATCTTGTCCAGGCACCTGTTTATAGGTAGAGGTATAAACAATATCTGGATTACTAGGCGAAACTGCAATCTCATAGCGGACACCTTCGGCAATACCTGAAGAAGAAACTGCCCAACTTTCTCCGCCATCAGTGGATTTAATAATACCTAAACTATTCACACCAGCATATTGAATATTAAAATCACTTGGGTCAACTTGTAAATCCTGTACAGAAGCATCTGGTGAATCATATACCTTATTCCAATTTGCACCGCCATCAATAGATTTAAAAACACCTGTGTTTGTAGCAATTACAACAATATTTTCATCTGATGGGTCAACTGCAATTCTGTTAACAGAGATATAATCATTATTTTCGATAGTAGACGGCAATAAATCCCAGCTATTACCTCTGTCAGTACTTTTATAGATACCATTTCCTCTTACAAAAGCAGTATTACCAGCAAAAACTTCACCTGTTCCTACATATATTACATCAGGATTGGATTGACTTTGAGAAATTGAATTTGTAGATAAATTGGGTATATCAGGAGAAAGGTTTTCCCAGGAAGTACCACAATCAGTTGTTTTCCATATCCCACCACTAGCAGCTCCTGCAAACCATGTGCAATTTGTATTATCATCTGGGTCAACGGCAATAGCTCTAGTACGCCCCCCAACATTATTAGGACCACGAGAAAGAAAATCAGCTGAAAGCGATTGTGACCGAGCCATAGCTTTAACTGATAATGATTTCTGAAGTTCATTATATTGATAACCTGATTGGTAATCGCTTTTTGATTGATTTATTGATTTTGTGATTGCATTAAAATATTCAATAAATCCATCAGGTTTCATATAGGCATCTTTACCAGATTTGATTTTTGCCTTTTTAGTGGACCATTGAATATCTCCATTCTTGGCTTCAAAGTTTTTAGTATTACTTGTATTTTGTGTATAAATATATAGGCTTGTAAACAGCCCTATACAAATGCTAAGAAAATAGATTGATAATTTTTTACTCATAAAATATCTAATTTTGGCGAAAATAAGACAAAATATTACATGATGCAATTTATTTTGATAGGTGGTTGGTAGTATATGGTAGTATAATAGAAGACAGGTGGTAGTTATAGAAAATGAATAGGCAAAACAAATACTATAACTAAAAAGTTCTATCTATGTTTAAAAATGCGATCTGCAAATATGTGTTTAATTTTAACTTTATATTATTCAACTAAAATTGAAGCGTTTATTATGTTACGACAGTCGTTATAGAGGATTGATGGGTTTTGGGAGAATAATAAAAGAATCATAGAATAAAGAAAATTATATGCATAGCACTCATATAACTATTATTACGAATTACGAATAAAAAACACGGCTTCTCTTAAACATTATACTTCAACATAATTGAAATTGAATACAAGTTTATTTGTACATTATTAAACGTATTTATTACTTCAACAACCCTACACTCAATACTCTATTCTGCTAATATTTCTAACCCAATACTTGCTACACTATCTTTAGTTCTTGAAGTTGCTAACAACATTATTCCTTTTTATTATCTTTCTTTTTGTTTAGATAATGTGGGATTTATCAACTCACGAAATAAGTATGCCTGGAAAGTAAATAAAAAGGCTGTCTAGAATTAGACAGCCTTTAATTAAAATGTATAATAATTGTGATTATTCCTCAGGCTCAACCACAACATCGATTTCTAAGCTTCCGCTTAATCCATTGTCATTCTCAACTGTTAATGTAACAGTACCTTCTTGAGTTGCTGTCACTTGTACAAACTCTCCATATCGATCTGGCACTTCAGTAACCGAGGAACCTGCACCAGAAACACTCCAAGTATATGTTTCATCAACAGTATGACCTGCAACATAATAAACGCCAGTCTCATCAACATAATTTAATGCTGTACTAGTTTCAATCATTAAATCTGTTCCAGGCGTAAAATTAAAGTTCTCTTCTTCATTTTCACAAGACATTAAGCCAAATGCGAAAAATAAAAGTAGTGCTAATATATTATTTTTTAAATTTTTCATGTTATTAGAATTAATCTACGTCCCAAAATAAGTTTGTACTATATTCATCTGATCCAATATTACTTGAAGCAGCAGAATAGTTCTCTCCGTTTAATGTTTGTTCCTCTTGAGGATAAATTCTACGCTTTAAGATACTAGAAACACTTACAAAGTTAACATTAGGATCAATTTCAACTAAATTAGCTGCAGCAACATCTTCCAAATCAAGTCTTCTGATTTCAGTCCATGATTGCCATCCTTGGTAATACATTGCAATGTATTTCTGAACTTTAAGATTTTCTTCAGAATAAGGATTTGCGGCAATATATGCATCAATATCAGCAGCATCAGTAATATTCCAATAGTTCATGCTCGCTGTTATAGCTTGTTCATAGTAATCTGCTGCAGCACCGCCAACCCATCCATTAGCAGCTGCTTCTGCCAAAATGAAAGAAGTCTCTACATAATCCATTAATGTACCAGGGAAATCAGCTGCATATACCTGAGGATTCAATTGAGAAACTGCATCTCTACTTATACCAGCAGCCACAGCACTTGTAACTCCATAAGGAAGTCCAACAAAAGTTCCTGTATTAGCTGCAGGAGTAAAATACTCACCAATTCTTGGATCATTCAATCCATCTAAAAGATCAATAAAATTCTCAGTTCCACAATAATCCTGACGACCATCTACTACATAAGAAACGTATAATGGATTAACGTTAGGCTGTGCATCAATATACTGAATTGCAGCGTTATCATCATTACTTTCCATGACTCCTCCAGCCGCATCGAAAATAGTTTCCTCTGCTAAACCTGGATTCACATCAGATAATCTGATACCAATTCTTAATAATAAAGAATTACCAAATTTTTGCCATTTTTCTAAATCGCCATCAAAAATCACATCCCCACCAGAAAAACCAGGTTCAGAAGGATCAATTGAAGCTACTGCAGTTGAAATTGAGTCAATTAATGCAGTGTAAATCTCTTCCTGATCTGTATAAGCAGGTGAAGGGATATCAGTACCCTGCAATGCCTCTTCAAATGGAATATCACCATAAATATCTACCATGCTATGGTATGCCCAAGACTGTAAAATGGTAGCAACAGCATCCTGATTTACTCCTAGTTGACCTTTTTCAATGGTTGTATTAATCCTTTTTATCTCTTGCAAATCATTGATTGCAGTATAAAATTGTGACCAAAACGTGTTATTCGTATTGGCACGGAATTGATATCTGGTTTCATCAGAGTACTCATTTTGAGCCCAATACTGAGAAACTGTCATTCCGAAAGCTACATTATCAAAGCCACCATATAATCTGTTTCCTAATTGACGTTCCGCAGAAGTCAATAAATATTCAACCGGCACTTCTGTTGGCCTGTTGGGATCTTCGTTAAGCTCCGTAATATCTTCACATGATGTTGCGAAGATTACAGCGAATAACAAGATATATATCTTATGTAAATTTTTCATATTTAAGTTATTTCAATTTTAAAATCCTAAACTTACTTTAAAACCATATGATCTTAAACTTGGTAAAGCTCCACCTTCAAGTCCTTGAATATTACCTGAATTTGTTACGTTTTCAGGATCAATATGAGGAATCTTTTTAGATAAAATAGCTAAGTTTCTTCCTTCTACCGCTAAATTAATTTTAGTAAATGGTGTATTATTAATGATGCTACTTGGTAATGAATAACTTAATACTACCTCTCTTAATTTCACAAAACTTGCATCATAAACATGTGCCCCACCTAATCCAAAGTGACCTTGGTAGAATGAGATTGGGTCTATTACAGTAGAGTTTTCTTCACCACCTTCTGTAACACCATCAGCAACCAAGCCTACCTGTCTAATGTTTCCATCAACAGTTTCTTGAGTCATACCTGAATATTTTGCAAAAAGGTTTGTTACTGAGTGTAATGCTCCTCCTTGTTGGAAATCAACCAAGAAGCTTAAGTTAATACCTTTATAATTAAAGCTGTTTCTAATACCACCTGTAAAATCTGCTAAGATTGAACCTAATGGAACAGGGCTACTTGTTGATAAATAATTTCCATTTGATCCGACAACTTTTCTTCCGTTATCATCTCTTAAGAAATCAGCACCATAGATTGTTCCATAACGCTGCCCAACTCTAGCATCTAAACTTACTACACCGAATAATTCATTAGCTAAACGATAGTTATCAATACCTTCTGCTAATTCTTCAACTCGGTTATCATTTTTTGCCCAGTTAACCAATACATTCCATTGGAAATCTTGGTTTTGAACTACAGCACCAGTTAAACTTAACTCTACACCTTGGTTAACCATTTTACCTGCATTAATAATTTGTGCAGTGTAACCAGATGCTGATGATACATCTACTTCAAAAATTTGATCTGTAGAAACATTGTTGTAATAAGTTGCATCAAAAGATAATCTGTCATTTAAAAATCTTAACTCAGTACCTAGTTCATAACTATTAGTTTGTTCCGGTCTAAGGTTAGGATTGTTTAAAGTACCTGGTAAGGTATAGGCAGGATTAGCCCCAAAGTTTTGTTGAGGAGCATAAACTGTAGAAATCCTATAAGGATCAGTATCGTTACCTACTTGTGCAACACTCGCTCTTAATTTACCAAATGTGAAGATATCTCCACCATCTAGCGCATCTAATTCAGAGAAAATGAATGTACCACTTACTGATGGATAGAAATAAGAATTATCACCATCAGGCAAAGTAGAAGAAACATCATTTCTAATTGTAGCATCTAAAAATACTAAATCCTCATAACCTAAAGTTAATGAACCAAACCAGCTATTGATTTGTCTTTCAGAAGTAAAATCAGAAAGCACATTTCTATCAATTGAGTTTTCTAAATTATAAAAACCAGGTACACTTAATCCTCCTTGAGTTTGACCATAGTTTCTATCATATTTATCCATTCTGATATTACCACCAACAAATGTTGATAAAGAGATTTGATCGTTTATTTCACCATCATACTTTAACATTAAATCCATATTGGTTTCAGAAACTTGTCTAACATCTTCACTATAGAATGATTGACCAACTGAACCTTCTGCTATTCTTCCTTCTCTTCTATCAGTGTAAAAATCAGTTAAAACCCTTCCCGATAAAGATAGATTTTCAGTGAAATCATAAGTTAAACCTATATTACCAAATACTCGGTCTCTACCATCATTCTGCAAGTTTTGATTTCTTATCCAGTATGGATTATCTGCATATAATGGAAAGGAATTACTCTCGCTTATTCTATTCCAAGATCTTTGCTCTCCTGTAGCCTCTACAATATAATTTTGTTGCTCGGCATCACTTAATTGTCTTTGACCAAAGTGGTTAAACTGAACAATTAAATCACCATATCCTTGTTGTGGTCTACCCTCTGCTCTGGATTGAACGTAATTAACTGAAGCATTTGCACTTAATTTTTCAGTCAAATAATAAGAACCGTTAAAATTCACAGTATTTCTTTTCATCTCACTATTTGGCATGATACCTTTTTGATCCAAATTAGTAAATGACATCCTGAAAGAACCTTTATCATTTGAACCTGAAAAAGAAACATTGTTATTTAATGTTACTTGAGTTTGGTAAAAGTTTTTGATGTTATCTGGATGAGCTTCCCATGGAGTTTCTTCTCCAAAATTTGGATGATCTTCATAGTAGCTATACCACTGACGAACAGGACGTCCATCCAATCTTGGTCCCCAACTCTGGTCAACTGCGAAACTTGCAATCTCCTGACCATCACCATTGGTTCCAAAAGGTCCAAATCCACCACCATATTCATTTTGGTAATCTGGTAATATTAAAGGGTTAGCGAATGTAATTCCAGAATTAACATTTACACCAATACCTTTTCCTTTTTTTCCTTTTTTAGTAGTGATGATAATTACACCGTTAGATGCTCTGTTACCATAAAGAGCAGCTGCACTTGCACCTTTTAATACTGACATACTTTCTATGTCTTCAGGATTGATATCCTGAGCAGCATTACCATAATCGTAACCGCTTGCACCTCTAGACTGTCCAGTTGTATTAAAGTTAGAGTTATCTATTGGAGTTCCATCCACTACGAAAAGCGGTTGGTTATTGCCAGCAATAGAGTTTGCACCTCTGATCAAAATACGAGATGAACCACCTAAAGCACCTGAGTTACCACCAATTTGAACACCTGAAATTTTACCTTGCAAGGAGTTTACAATGTTGGTTTCACCTGCTTTAATAATTTCATCTCCTCCAACTTCCTGAACAGAATATCCTAATGATTTTTGCTCCCTTTCAATACCTAGGGCAGTAACAACCACTTCAGATAATTGCTGTATATCTGCTTCCATGGAAACATCAATTACTGATCGTGAACCGATTTCCACCTCTTTATTTGCCATACCAATGAAGGTAAATACCAATGTACCTCCATCTGATGGAACGGAAATCTTATAATTTCCATCTAAATCAGTATTTACACCTGTTGATGTACCTTTAATTAAAACATTCACACCGGGTAAGCTTTCGCCACTTTCTGCATCAGTGACAGTACCACTCACAGTGCGATCCTGTGCCCATGCGTGTAGCACGAACACCAACATGAGACATGTTAATAGAATCTTCTTCATTACTGTTTGTTTAGGTTAAAAAATTTATTTACTCGAAAACAAACTTAACAAAGATTTAATACAGGCAAAATTTTAATCTTAATTTCACTGACATTTAAAGATAATTCTTACAAATGTCATATATTTATCATATTGAAACTAAAAATGTTTATAAAGAGGTTTTATTATTAGAAAATAAAAGAATATTAATTATCTAAATAATAAACCTAATTTAACCGTTCTGATGTTTCTGGATTAACAAAAACAAAACCTCTTGCATCATTTCCTTCATGAAACTGGACTTCCATTCCGATAATGTACATCACATGGCTTTTGTCAATATAAACTGGTATGCCTTCAACCTCAAAAGTTTTATCAGAATCCTTGGATTTATCGAAGCCTAACATATAATTCATTCCTGCAGCACTACAGCCACCTCCACCACGTACGCCCACACGCAATCCGTAGCCTTCAGGGATGTTTTTGTTCTCCATTATGTTTTTAACTTCTTTTATTGCTTCTTCTGAAATCTTAACCGGAATCATAAATTGTAATTTTTATTCAAGAACGAATGAGTAAAAACAAAAGTTTGCTATATCCTCTTGCTTTTATTTGCTGCGAAATTAACTAAATTTGAGCATCATCACAGAAAAATAACTATATGGAGCCAATTTGGGACTTAGCAAAAATCATCATTCCTGCCGGAATTGTATTATACGCCATGTTTTTGACTGTTAAAACTATGTTACAAAAACAAAATGAGGGTAAAATAATTGAAATTAAAGCTAAAAATAAAGAAATCGTTTTGCCTATTCGACTTCAAGCTTATGAAAGAATGAGTCTTTTTTTGGAAAGAATTTCGCCTGACCAAATTATAAAAAGAGTTCAGAAAAATGATATGAATGTGGCGGAGCTTCAATACTTATTGTTGAACGAAATAAGGGAGGAGTTTAATCACAATTTATCGCAGCAAGTTTATATGAGTGATGAAGCTTGGAAAATCATCAAAAATGCTAAAGAAGAACTTATTATGGTGGTAAACCAATCCGCTAAAGAATTGGATCCTGAAGCGAAAAGCATTGAGTTAGTTAAAAAGATTTACGAAGAGTCATTAGAAAAAAAGATAGACAGCATTGAATACGGTTTGAGCTTCCTTAAAAACGAAATTCAACAAGAATTTTAAAGAGTACAAAGTAATAATTGCATTGTCCTCTTTAAAATTAACTTTATTTCTATTTGTCTTTAATTAAATCTAAAAACTGATCTATTTTATCATTGTCAATTGTTACGGATAAATCATAGAGTGCTATTTTCCATCCATTATCCTGCAGGACTAAAACGGCCGTACCTTTACAAACACCCATCCAAGTGTCCAGTTTTTCATTGAGCCAAGCAGTTTTTCCATTTTCTGAGAAATACACATCCCTGTCGGTAGCAGTAAAAGACCAAGCAGATTCACCTTGAAAATGCTCGTCTGCCCATTTTGCCATTTCATCCCTGGTCCATTTCTCTGTTTTATCCGTCCCCAAATAAATCCCTTCTGCCGTCATGCTCCCAAAAAAAGCATCCTCATCAGCAGTGGCGGCAGCTTTATGCCAATCATCCATAAATTGATTGATTGTTTCTGATGGTGTTTGGGCAAACAAAAACAATGGTGAAATCACAAAAAGAATTATTGATAAATATCTCATAAACAAAATTTTAAAATGTAAAATAAGAAGGTCACTTTTTAAACTAAAAAACGATTACAATTTAACAGTTATCGCAATAAAAGGAATTCCAAATGGAATAAATTCAGATATTTCCTGATTATATAAAAAGCCTAAATCATAACTAGCTGTTTCGGTTAAATATCTTCCGCCATAGAAAACAAAGCCCACACTATTATCTATTCCAGTAGGAACATAGAACCCTTCTGATACCACCATTAATTTTTTTGAAATTCTTGCCATGCCTGCTACAGAATAAAATGGGTTTAATCTTTCAACATCGCTTAGTGCTCCCCAGTAAACTATTCCGGTCAAATTCAAGTCCGGATCACCAATGGTAACACCTGAATTTAGAATTGCCGCAGCCCCACCTTCACCTGCCTCTATTGAAGCGGCTGCAAATGCATCCAATCCAATTTTAAAATGGATATTTTTTCCTAATTGCTTAGTAAATTGCGGGTTTATATAAATAAGTGGCACTCTCAATACCAATGCCCAAAAACTTGTCCCCACTCCTACTGAAAAGTTATCGGTTATTCCTTTATGATATGTCATGGGGTTATTTCTAATGTAGTTGCCTCCTTTTTCATAGTTAAAAGCACTTGTGCCAACCATATATCTTACTGGGTTTACCTGTTCTAATCTTTCCTCTCCATCTTCTACATCTTGATCGGCTTCATCCAATGATTCAACTTTTTCAATTCTCTGGGTAGGGATTTTTAATGTTCCAACACTTTCTGTTTCTATTTCCAAGAAATCCTTATTTTGACTAATGAAAAAACCTTTATATATCTCTCCAGTCTTAGTATAAACTATTATTTTGGCTTTCGATTTATTTTGGGCTTCTTCTATCTTTGGATCTTCAATCTGAGCATTGGCAACTGTACTTGCCGAAAATAAAATTAAAAAGGTTAAGAATAGTTTTTGCATATGAAAAAGTATAATCGGTTCAAATATTATAAATTTACAAAACGTTTAAAAATTAAAAAGAATTATGAATAATCCACATAAAAGTAGTCAAATTAAAGCAAATAACATTAGATTTTGGGTAGGCGTTATTAGTTTGGTTGTGGCTTGGAGCCTATTTATTTATAAAGACCTATTGCATGATTTATATTTAATACTGATTGGTGCGTTTACCTTATATACATTATTTGCGTATATATGGATGCCAATTCAAAAGAATAAAAAATTGAGAGAATCAGAAGATGAGTAAAAGACTGAATTATAGAAATGCAGTTAAACGGGCTGCAACAATTTTAAAGAACCCGAAGCTTAGTAGTAATCTGGCAAAAGAAGCTAGGGAAACCTTAAGTAGCCGATCAAAAGCCTCGGAAAAACTTCAGCAGGTAAAAGCTAAGTTATATACTTTAATCAGGTTATTAAAGGCTTATACCAAAGGTAAATACAGAGACATATCTGTTAAGAGCATGCTCTATACAGTTGGGGTACTCATTTATTTTATCACGCCTACTGACATTATTCCCGATTTTATTCCAGTTTCAGGCTATTTAGATGATGCCTCACTTATTCTTTGGCTTTACAATCATTTAGGCCAAGAACTGCAACAATTTAAAGCTTGGGAGAGTAAGCAAGAAGAAAAGTAAAGTTAATGACTGAAAATTCTTCCAATTCAATAAAAATTGATGCCTTTTCAAAAGGTTTTGACTATCCATCCTATAGAAATTTAATAAAATCTCTTTTAGAAGAAAATAAGACAACGGGCACCAATCATTCTGAAGCCATGATAGCTTATACTATGATGAATGATAAGCGTATGAATAGATGGGATAAGAAAATAAAATTAGAACCTACCCTTGCAAATGATGTCAATAAATTACCAAAAATGAATTGCTTAGTGATTACAGAAGCTTGGTGTGGGGATGCTGCTCAAAATATTCCATTTATTGCTAAACTTGTTTCTGAAAATCCCAATATTGATTTAAGGTTAATTATGAGAGATGAACATCCTGAGATAATGGATAAATATCTTACAAATGGTGCTCGGTCTATTCCAATACTTGTTTTGATGGATGAAAATTTTCATGATATAGCCGTTTGGGGACCAAGGCCGGAACCAGTTCAAAAAATGGTAATGGAAACTAAAGAAAAGCCTGATTTGGATCAGCCCAAATTTATTGAAAGCATTCATAAATGGTATGCAGTAGACAAAAACCAAACTATCACCCAAGAATTTAAGCAAATTATAAAAAACATTAACTAATGGCTAAAACAGCACTAATTGCAGGAGCAACCGGCTTAGTTGGAGGTCATCTTTTAGATTTATTGATGGAAGACGACCATTATTCAACAGTCAAAATCATAAGTAGAAGAACACTGGGCGGGAATGATGGAAAATTAAAAGAAATCATTATTGAAGATTTTGACAAAATGGAAAGCAATACAAAAGAACTAAAAGCAGATGATTATTTCTGTTGCTTAGGCACCACCATGAAAAAAGCTGGCAGTAAAGCTGCCTTTAAAAAGGTGGACTTTGAATATCCTGTGAATTTGGCTGCAATTGCCAGGGAAAACAATGCAAATTCTTTTCACTTAATCTCTGCCATGGGAGCAGATTCAAGCTCCATTATTTTCTACAATAAAGTCAAAGGCGAAACTGAAGATGCAATTCAGTCCATGAAACTAGAAAAAGCTTTTATCTACCGCCCTTCCTTTATAGCAGGAGAAAGAGCTGAAAAACGGGCCGCAGAGAAAGCTGCTTTATGGGTTGCCGATAAATTAGATTTTCTTTTCTCTGGACCATTAAAAAAATATGCAGCCGTTCATGCAAAGACAATTGCAAATGCTATGCTTCAAACAGCAAAGAATGACGAATCAAAATTCAAAATTATTCCTTCGAATGAAATAGAAAATACAGGGAAATGATAGCAGTAATTCAACGAGTATCAGAAGCTTCCGTAACCATTGAAAATAAAATCAATGGGGAAATCCAGAATGGATTAATGATTTTACTGGGGATTGAAGAAGCCGATAATGAAGAAGATATTGAATGGCTAAATCGAAAAATCATTAATATGCGCATTTTCAATGACGAGGATGGAGTAATGAATAAAAGTTTATTGGATATTGAAGGAGAAATCCTTTTAATAAGCCAGTTTACTTTGCATGCCAGTACCAAAAAAGGAAATAGACCTTCTTACATAAAAGCTGCAAAACCAGATATTGCCATTCCGCTCTATGAAAAAATGCTAAGATCATTGGATATGGCAATTCCCACCAAAATTCAAAGCGGGGAATTTGGTGCTGATATGAAGGTTAGCTTGATTAATGATGGTCCTGTTACTATCATTTTGGATAGTAAGGATAAGAAATAAACTCTTATTAATTCATCATTTGATTTACACTCGAGTAAACGTCATACTAAAATGGCCAAAATTCTGGTTTTTGATCAGTAGCGCCCTCAACCAATAAGCAATCACAACAAAAGACTGGAGGCCTAGGTGGTTCTCTTATTATAGTGTCATATACACATGGCACACTATTGAGAGGGTCTCGAATCAAATCTCTTAAAATTTGATTATCAATAAAAATCCTTTTGCTAGTTAAATTTAAAGCAGTGAAATAACCCAAAGCAGTCTTATCTTCATTCTCTAATTCATGAACATTTCCCACAATAGCAGTTGGAGGCGGAGAAAATAAATCCCCTCCATAATTGCTTTGTTCTTTAATGTTATCTAAATAATTATGATAGCCTTTTGTTAAACCAAATTTTCTAACCACCATACTGTAACCAATGTAAAATTTCCTGTTAGGTGGGATAGATAATATTTTTAGGCTTAATTTTTCAATAGATTTTAAATCTGCAGTAGAATAAATATTTAATGGTAAAGCAATATCTTCCTTCTTGAAACAAGTACGCCCGGTATCTAAAGGAAGAATCTCAGGAGGAATTACTTCTGTGCTGTCCCAACATATGTCTCGACCCTGATAAAAAGACTTTAGTTCATACACCCCTTCATAATCATATTTATAATAATCAACTTCTTCTCCGACCTTAACATTGGTATATATATTTAATAATTCACCTTCAGTAACTACACCACCGGCTAAATAGGATTCCCTTTCACTTTTAATCCAAAGTGTATCAATCGGACTTACATGTTTTAAAGTCTGGAAATCAGACATATACTCAATTCCATTATCTAAGGTAATTAGTAGTTGATAAGCTTTGCCCTCAGTAGGTTTAAATTCTGAGGAATCAGTTAAATATACACCCGGTTGATGCTGATTCTCAAATAATTGATAACAATCGCCCATATCATTCTTAATTGATACAGTTGCCCCGGATTCTGGACTATATCCACTTAAATCACCAACTGGTGCGGACCTCCTCAATCTTACCTGATGAGATTTCAATTCATTGGTAATTATGCCTTCAACTACTAATTGCCCGCCTGCTTTCTCATCATAAATATCAACATCAAAAGGATCTATGCATGAAATTACAGTCAGTAAAATAGTTATATATAGTAAATACCTTATCATACAATTTTAAAAATATTTCAATTAAACCTACTTTGTCAAATTCATATCTGAGATGAAACCTGTCAGGTTTGTTCTTAACAATTAGTGATAAAAACACCATTATTTTATTGCAAAACTTATAGAAAGCTGACAGGTTTTTTTAGCAGCGTAAATATGACAAAGTATGATTAGTCAATTACAGTTATCACAGAAGTTTTCTGTACAATATTTCCATTTTTATCCACTCCCTGAATATCAATAAGGAACTCTCCGGAATCATCGGAAGTTGAAAAATTGAGAGTATTTTCTTTGTCTGCACTTAATAATAAATCACTATTCCAATACAACACATCCCGGAAATCCGGTAGTTTGTCTTTTTCGTTTTGCTCAGCATAAATTCTTTGTCCTTTCCTTTTTTCAGTTTCTTGGAATAAACCCTGCATATTAAACCAAAAATGATTGGTTTTATGTTGTTTATAAAAATCAGAATCGCGAGTTCCGATTTCAACAATCCCATCATGAATCACTCCGTTTATGAAATACTTTTTATTTATCAGACTAAAAAGCTTGATTTTTGAAGTATTGTAATGCATTAATTTACTATTATCAAAAATAGGCAATCCATCAATTAAAATGAGGGGCTCACTTTCAAATCTACCGATAAATGAATTTCTACCTGAATCATCTATTTCTCTTAAATAAATTCTATCAGAACCTTGGCTCTTTTTAAGTGCTAAACCTGGCAACAATTCCCTGGAAAGCTGCTTAAAACCCTCTATATACTCATATTCCATTAAATCTTTCGAATCAGAATAATTAGGAAAAAAGCCAGTGGTACTCTTCAACTCCTTCTGCCTTGTACCCTGAACTGTGTTAGGGTTATAAACTCTAGAAATTAAGTCGTTTTGCTTTTTATGGTTTATATAATCTTGAAGTTTATCAGGGTTAACAGAAATTTCATCATCGAATCCAAATTGCTGAACATTGACAATATTTCTATTAAGCTTGTACTTAAGGTTACTTTCATTCTCATCAATATTGGCAACTTTTAAAATAATATCAGACTCACCATAGTAAGATCTAATCTTAAAATAAAATCGACCTTCATCATCAGTTTTACTTGCATAAAATTGAGGAACTTGCCCTATAACAGAACAATAAATCACTGAATCTTTTATAGGTAAATTAGAGTTTTCATCTATTACCGTTCCCGAAACAGTAAAATAATCCTTGCTATTATTATTTATGGTTACATCATTTTGATAATTCAATTCAGCGACATTTTTTAAATTGGTTGATTTTGTTTTTAAATATAAATCAGTGAACTGACTGTCGTGAGATAATTCTTTAATTTCCCTACTAGGATCTAATATGTTCAATTCAGAAAACATATTAAAATACAATTTCATATCATTGACTTTCGAAGAATCGAAATAATCCATATTTCTAATACTTACAGAAGCTTGGATATCTAAAGATGGTAAATTCGTTCTATCAAGGCTTATTGGTAAAGAAACCTCTTTATTTCTTACAAAAGCATCTTCCTTGAGCTTTATTGTGTTTTCATTTGTAGCTTTTTCAGACTTGAAATAATTGCGTTCTGATAAAAACACTTGGTCCTCACTATACAGAAATATTGAATTCAATCCATTCCCCAATAGTGATTGTGGAATATTAAATATCATTCTTCTACCCCTAACAAATTGTTTTACTCCAAGTATAACTTCTGAATTATTATAAACAAGCATACTCAATTCATTAGCAGAAAATTCCTTTCCAATATTTACTACTAAACTCAAAGTATCAGATTTGATATTTACTATTCTGCTATTGATATTATCATTATGAACCTTAGGCAATTGGAAGTCTAACAAAGCATTATTAGCTTCAATTTTTGCTCTATAGTTTAAAGAATCAACAGCCAGAAATGAAAATTGACCATAATTTAATTTTTCGGATTTCAGATTTGCAATTGTATCACCTAAATTGGAGACTATTACGCCCTTCCAATCCATCTTTGGCTGATTAGTTTTAAAAGCAACCGAATTAATATGGCCACCAATTAGCTGCCCACCCTCCGGGTAAAATTCAATGTTAAATTCATTTTGATTATTTAAAGCTAATTCATCATTTGGATTCACAATACTAAGCTTTTGTTTAAATGAATATTTAAAATTAGAATTAGCACTGTTCTCTGTGTAGGCTAATAATAAATATGCTCCAGAAGGAATAGATTTATCCAAATTTAAAAAACCACTGGCCTTTCCATTTTTCAATAATGCCTTTTGACCAATTATTTCATCATTATTGCTATTGATTAATTTAACATCCAATAAGTTAGCTGATTTTGAAAGTCTATGATCTTTAGCCTCCACAACAAATGCACTGTAATTCAATGAGGAGCCACTTAAATAATAACTTTTGTCCAAATGCAAAAAGACCTTTTCCTGATTTTGAAGATGATCAATAGAATTTTGCGCATTCACAAAACCTAGAAATACTACTTGCAGAAAAAAGAATATCCAAATTATATTAACTGTAAAATTATGTTCTTTCATATCAAATCATTTCAATTACCTAAAACAGGGAAAAAATCTGGTTCCTGATCAGTTGCACCAGGATATAGCCTACAATCGCAACAAATTGAATCGGGTCTTAATATAAATATCTCAATAACGGGTTCCATCGGATCGAATTCACCAAAATTATCTTGGCATCTTTCCACTTCATATGGATAAACTTCTTCCCGCAAAATATCATTATAGATGAATACTCTTTTCTGCGTCTCTGAAACAATTGTAAAGAAACCAAGCGCAAAATCATCATTTGAAATATTTCTAATATTTCCTTCTATTGTTGTTGGAGGAGGATCAAATAAACTACCTTGAGCTTCATTTTGAGTTTTTATCTCATCCAAATAATTATAATATGGCTCAGTTAATCTTTTTTTCTTGACTAATAAGCTGTAGCCAATTAAAAACTTTCTATCTGGAAACATGCGCAGTATATTTTGAGCAATAAAATTATCCCCTTGCAGATTTCTAGTAGTAAAAATATTGAGCGGTAGATCGACCATTTCGCTTCTATAACAGATAAGATCTTCTACTTTTCTGGGAGGAAATATTGGCCCACCTTCATTACAGGCATCACTTCCTTGGTATATCGATTCAAATCCAAAAGTACCTTCATACTCATATTGATGAAAAAAAATTTCATTTTCGGTTTTTAAATTAGTATAGACATTTATTACATTTCCTTCAATGACGTTACTTCCTGCCAAAAATGGTGCTTTTTCTGCTCGAACCCATACAGAATCAATAGGGTCTGCTTTTTTAAGTTCTTCCGCTTCCGATTGAAAAACTTCACCGTTTGCTAATTCAATATTGAGTATATAGTCCTCTTCAAATTTCGGTTTAAATAAGGTTGAATCTATACTATAGGTACCATCTGAAGTCTCTTTAAATTCAAAGCATCCATCATTGGAATCAGTAATTTCAACTTTTGCTTTAGAAACTCTAGCATATCCTGAATTTTGATTGATTGCTGTAGGGTTACTTAAAGTAATAGTATGGACAGCTGATTCTCTGTTTAATACAGCATCCACAATAATTAAATTATTAAATTCGGAAGCAGGAATATCAACTTCAAAAGGATCAATACATGAAAGCACAAAAGATGAAATAATGAAAATTACAATTATGGAGCGTTTCTTCATTAAATTAGAATTTAAAATTATACGTTAATGCAGGGACAATTTGTCCAATAATAGCCAATCGGTAAGAGTTAAGTACTCGTAAAGATTCAGAACTTCTAAAAAACACCGAGTAGGCATTTCGTCTACTATAAACATTGTAAAGTGTAAGTGTCCAATCAGCTTCAATCTTCTTTTCCTTTTTTAAAGAAGTTGCCATGTGAAATGATAAGTCTAATCGGTGGTAATCTGGTATACGGTATTGATTACGATTCGAGTAATTTGCTACCCTTATTCCATTGAAATCAAATGTTGATTCAGGATATGTGATCGGTCTTCCTGTATTGTATTGAAAATTAGCTGAGATATCAAACCTCCTGCCTAATTCAATATTACCAAAGAAGGTTAAGTTATGGGGCTGATCAAAATTAGTAGGAAATGGATTGCCATTATTAATAGTTTCTGCTGATGTTTCCCCATCTACAATTATTAAAGACCTGGAGTAAGTATAGCTCAACCATCCGGTTATTTTCCCACTATTCTTTTTTAGATAGAACTCTGCACCGTAGGCAATTCCTTTGCCTTGTACTAATTCATTTTCAATTTCATCATTGGCAAATAAATTAGCCCCGTTTTTATAATCAATAAGATTATCAATATCCCTATAATATAATTCGGCAGAAGTTTCAAAGTTATTAAAATCGAAATTTCGGAAATACCCAATAGTAAATTGATCCGCAACCGTAGGTAAAACCTCTTGATTACTTAATTTCCAAATATCAACAGGGGTTACGGAGGCTGTATTTGAAATTAAATGAATGTATTGTCTCATTTTACTGTATCCGGCTTTAATTGAGCTCTTTGAATTAATTCGGTAATTCAAAGACACTCTCGGCTCCAATCCTCCAAAAGTTGCCGATAAGGAATCTCTTCCTCCGCTATAATAGGAATATCTTAAGCCGACATAAGCAGATAAATTATCATTAAATTTAACTTCATCACTTAAATATACAGCCGATTCAATAGCTTCCTCATTGGTTAAATCATTAACCAATAATAAAGAGGCGGTATCTTCTGTATTAAATTTCCCTGGTTGGATATTATACAGAACACTGTTGAAACCGAATTCTATCAGATTATTGTCCAGCCCCGTAAACTCAAATTCGTAATTCAATTTATTATTCTCGATTACGGAATATAGACCAAAAGACTGCTCATCATCAGTTTCCTCATTAAGTGTGTAATTATATTGACTGTAATTATAATTAAGCTTGGAGCTTAGATTTTCATTAATATTATGATTCCATTGAATGCTTCCGACCAGATTATTATATTTATAACTCACATCATTGCTTACTGTAAATTCATCCCTACTGGTATAAGCAGTTAAAAGTATCTTATTATTTTCATTTAGAGCATGATCATACTTCATACTCCAATCACCAAAAAAGGTGCTACTACGCTTTAAATCATAATCGTTAATTGCATTTATTAAATAATTAGGGTAGGCAGCTCTAAAACCAGTCAGTATTGAACTCTTATCTTTAATAATAGGCGTTTCAATATTAAATCTAGAAGAAATAACTCCAATACCTCCATTGCCCTTTACTTTTTGCTTACTGCCACTTCTCATTTCCATGTTGAGCACAGAAGATATCCTTCCTCCAAAGCGGGCAGGAACAGCTCCTTTATACAAATCAATTGAACCAATATTATCAGCACTAAAAGCAGAGAATACACCAAATAGATGAGAAGAGTTATACAGCGTTCCATTATCCAATAAAACCAAATTTGCTCCAACGCCACTACCTCTCACATTAAAGCCAGCAGAAGCTTCTCCAGTAAGGCTTACTCCAGGTAAAGAAGTTATGCTTTTAATAACATCCGATTCACCTAAAAAGGCAGGCATTTTTTCAATCTCCTCTAATGTCATTCGCTCCACTCCTGTTACGGTTTGAGAGACATTTTCATCCATGGCTTTTGCCGTTACCACTACCTCATTTAATTGCACAAAATCCTTATATAATTTTACATCCAAACTACTAGATGAATTTAAAATTAAGGAAACCTCAAAAGTACCTGTTTCTAAAGATTGATATTTAATAGTGTGAAAACCCACTGGAAGTTTTAAACTGTACTTTCCATCTTTACGAGAAACTGCCCCTTTATTTTCCTGAACTGAAATGACCGTAATGCCAGGTAATAGCTCCCCTGTTTCTGCTGACTTTATGGTTCCATATAAAGTAGCCTCTTTTGCATCTGACTCTATATTTCCTAAGGTAATGACTTTAGGGTCCTCTCCTGATGTCTGAGCATCCAGTTCAAATATCTTAGGGCTATCCTTCAGCAAGATAAAATATTTGGGTGTCCTAAACATTAAGGATAAACCATATTTTTCAAAATGCTTTTCAAAAAACTGATTTAGGGGGATTTCACTTGCATTTACATCAAGTTTAATATCTTCAAGCCATTCGTATTTATATCTAAACTCGATATCATATTGATTTTCAATTTCATTAAATAAGTCAATGGCAGAAATATTCTTTGCAGTGATGGAAATGGAAACATCTTGCATTTGCTGAGCATGCAGTTTATTATATGCAAAAAACACTAAAATGAACAGGCAAAAATAAGCAGTAAAATTCTTCAATAGAACAATATTTAATCTGACAAAAAAGACACTACCAGACCATTTAATATTAAAACTATATTAGTCCTTATATGAAATAAAGTTGATAGCAATTCAATTTATATATATTATTTATATTATTCAACTATTGAACTAATTGTTTTTCGAAATTCTCAATTTCAACTAATCAATGTTTCAACAACAAAGGCAACAATATCAAATCTGTAAGCAAAGCAAAAAGCATAGCCAAAGACAAGAATAGTCCTAAATAAAAGGTTGTTGCAAAAGAAGATAAAGTAAACAACACAAAGCCTCCTATTATCAAAATTGAAGTAATCAAAATAGCCAAACCTGCTGACTTAAAGGTTTTGATAATCCGCCATATCGGACTTTTGGCTTTTTGTTTTTTATAAGCCCCTAGAAAATGGATAGTATCGTCTACTGCAATTCCAAAAGCGACTACGAAGATTATCGCGGTTGTTAATTTTAAAGGCACTCCCATAAAACCCATGATTCCTGCTGTGAATAGCAATGGAATGAAATTAGGAATCAGGCTAATCAACAACATTTTAAAGGATTTAAAATAAATAGCTAATGCAATGGCTATCATTAAAATTGCTAATAATAATCCTTTTAATAGTTCAATTGAAAGGCTTTCGTTACTTTTATCAATCAAATAGGTTGTACCAGTAATTCTAGCTTTTAAAATACTTTCATCAATCTTTTCTTCGACAAATGCTTCTAATGCATGATTCCGATTTTGAGTATCATGAGAGCCCCATTCTGGAATGAAACCCGCAAATCGAGCATACTGGCTGCTAGAATCCATCACTCCATCAGCAATTCTCTTATTGATTAATTGATCTCTTATTGACTCTTGGTTTTCAAAATCCTCTCTATTGGGAAAAATATAATTCTGATTAGCTCCTCCTTTGTCAATTTGATTGGCATATTTCACTAAATCTAAGTGAGATAAAAAATTCTCTATATTAAAAGAATCTTTTAAGTAAGTTTCGACTTTTAAAGCTTCTTTCAAAAAATCATAATCCAATACATATTTATATTCCCCAGCTGGTAATATTGCCATTTCCCATGGTTTAGATCCACCAAATGTTTCATCCAAATATTTAAAATCACTCCGAATTTGCGAATTTTCAGGTAAATCTTTTAATAAATATGCATCCGTTTTAAGTTGAAGAAAGCCAACTGCAGAAGCTACAATCAATATCACATAAACCACTATGACTGCTTTCTTATTCTTTATCAATTTTACAGTCCAAAGCTTATAAGGAAGTTTAATGCTTTGTCTTCTATAATTTCTCCTAATCAAGAGCGGGCCGAACAAAAAATTAACCCCAAAAGCTATTAAAACACCAAACCCAGCAAATATCCCTAATTCTTGAACAGGTTGAGTCGGTAAAATCAACAAGCTGAAAAAACCTAAAGCTGTTGTGATTGAAGTCAGCAATGTGGGTGAAAACACTTTTTTAATAGATGATTTTAGTCTTTTCAGGAAATCTTTTTCCTCATTTTGTCTGTAAGCATTAACCAAATGAATGGCATCTGAAGTCGATACAAAGAGGATTATGGGAGGAATTAAAACACTCAAAATACTTAATTCAATTTTTAGCATTGCCATAAAGCCCAATAAATAAACCAAAGAGGACACACTCATTAAAAGTGGCAACAGCATGATGTTGAAGGAGCGGTAAATCAACAAAAGTAAAATGATGGTTACCAAAATACCCAAACCGAGAAAAATACTAAAATCAGATCGAATATGGTCAATAAAGCTTTGCTGAGCTACTAGTTTGCCCACCAATTTAAAATCCTTTATTCCAGATTGCGCTAATATATATTTTAGATCATTGCAGAATTTAAGTCCGCTTTTAGATGATTTAAAATGATTATGATTTAACTGAATGATAAGTGAACTTGCATTCTTTGATATAAAATTGCTGTAAAGCGGATGGCTCATTATTCTGGAGCTATCACTTTTAGGTATTTGTCCATTCTGAGTATGCAATAAAGGAATTGCTGTGATTCCATAAGGTGATTTTATTAAATGCTTTAAATCAAATAGGGATTTTGTATCTTTTAATCCCTTAAGTGTATCTATATCATTTTTCCACTTCTCTACTTTGATCAAAAAATCGGTTTCAAAAACGGAGGGTTGATTTTGAATTGCAACTAATAAGTAATCATTATCGTAGCCGAATTTCTCCACATGCTTTTCAAAGAAAATTTTATCCTCATTGTCATCGGCAAAGAATTTTTCAAACTCAAATGCCACAGAAAGCTTCGGGAATTGAGAAATAAAAAAGGCAATACTTATCAGCCAAATTCCGTAAAGCATAAAACGGAATTCCCTATCATTGAAATTGTTATAAAACTCTTGAGCTATCTTTTTCAAAGGCAATTGAAATTCTAAATCCTAAAGTTAAATAAACGATACAAAGCACAAGATTGGATTGCAAAAAAAAAATAGGCATACATTTATTTATAGAAATTAAAGCAAACACCTTGTTAGGATCATATAATTATGCAAATTTTCATTGTCCCAGCTAGAAAGCAATTAGTATAAAAGATTATAATTGAAATATCCTGTTTTGGAAGTGCAGAATAGCAAATGAACTGTTCATCAAAAAGTTTAGCAAGGTTTCCAACTGTTTTTGAAATTTTAACGTCTGAAAAAAAGTTAAAGAGAAAAAGGTCATGAAGCCAATACACTATATAATATTCATCTTTTCACTAATCACATTTATATCATGTGAAGAAATTGATGAATCTCCGGCAGAGGTTAATATGGAATTTAGTTTAAGTGGAGATGTTGACAATAATCTTGAAATTTCAAGTCTTGATTTGATTATAGATGAAATTAAAATAGAAGCCGATCAAGAAAATGGTGAACGATTTACATTTACAGAAACTTTAAATGAAGAAAATTTAACGCTCTCCAATGGAGATTCAGAAAATATATTTCAATTCAATATACCACCTTCAATTTATACCAATATTTCAATAACCTTCAACTTAAAGGAAAATGAGGAAGGTAAATCAATGGTTTTTAATGGAAGGTTAACAGATAGAAACCCTTTTCAGAATGATAATTTCCCTTTAATATTTGAACAACAAGGCAGGGAATTTATTGAACTCAGTATCAAACCTTCCTCTGGCAATAGTAATGAAATTGTAATTCAAAGAGGAGAAAAAATAGATGCTGTGATTAGTATTGATGCTTATTATATATTTCAAAGCATTAACCCTGGATTATTAATTGCAGCAGAGAAAATCCCAATAAAGGGAGTCAATTCCGTTTTGATAAATCGTGAAAAAAATCCAGAAATATACAATTCCATTTCACCAAGGGTAAATCAATCCTTTAGAGCAAGATTCTGAATCATTGGATAGTAAAAAGCAAATAGAGCAAGAACTAATAAAAGGCTGCATAAAAGGCGATCGTAAAAGCCAAGAAGAGTTTTACAGGGTTTTTGCATCCAAAATGTACACTATTTGTTTAAGTTACGCCACTAAAAAAGATGATGCCATGGATATTCTTCAGGATGGTTTTATCAAAATATTTCGCAATATCAAAAAATATAGCGGAGAAGGTTCCTTGGAAGGATGGGTAAGAAGAATCATAGTCAATACTGCAATTGATTATTATAGAAAAAATAAAAAAGAAATTAGCTTTCTGGATTCCGCTGAAATTCAAATCAGTGATCAGGGAAAAGAAAGTGTATTTTCTAATTTTGGGTTAGAAGACATCCTTGGATATTTAAACAAATTACCGGAAGGTGCTCGCTTAATTTTTAATTTATATGCTATTGAAGGTTA
The DNA here is from genome assembly GCA_051747245.1 of Bacteroidota bacterium. Taxonomy (GTDB): domain Bacteria; phylum Bacteroidota; class Bacteroidia; order Cytophagales; family Cyclobacteriaceae; genus Marivirga. The sequence continues at coordinate 94,489 of JBNJFX010000001.1, read as the reverse complement.
TAATCACCGAGAAATAGCAGAAAAATTAAATGTAACGGAAGGAACATCAAAATCTCAATTTAACAGGGCAAGGACATTATTAAAAGAATGGATGGGGCCTGAATTTGCAAGATGAAAGATCGTTTTACTATATGGATCAAAAATATTATTGATGGTGGGCGTATTGACCCACCTGATGAAGCTTGGAGTAATATTTCCCAAAATTTAGATATTGAAGATTCATGGCAAAATATCGATAAAGAACTAGATATAGACACCGTATGGAATAGGCTAGATCATCAGCTAAATGAGGCTGCTAAAATGAGAACTTATGAGAAAATAAGTTATGTTCCAATTGTAGCATTATTACTTCTTCTTAGCTGGTTAGGTTTGAAAAATGAAATCTATGACGAGCCCATCAATGACAATCAACCAATAGCACAAAATGTGATTTCTGAAGACAAAGCTGATTCAAACAAGACCAATACTTTTAATCTGGAAAAGCCCGACAATGCGCAAAAACCTGAAATTGTAAAGGAAAACAGTGAAAAGGAATCCGAAAATCTAGATAAAAAGCAGGAGTTGGTAAAATCCATTATTAAAACCACTCAAAAAGAGAAAATTCAAATTAATAATGAAAATAAAGCTGAATTACAGCCTAAAAATATTTCTTCAAGTGATGATATAACACCAGAATTAAATAAGACTTCTCTGAAATATCTAAATTCCATTCCAGCAGTTCTAAACATCAATTTTGATAGCCTCAATCGAAGAGCACCAGAATTAATAACATTTTCTAAGGATTCTGTTGCAGAAGAAACTGATATGATGATATGGTATTATGGTATCGGATTATCGGCAAATAGAACATGGCTAAACGACAACAGGCTAAAAAGAGCTTCTGAAGGATCAAGTTTATATAATGCAATTGCATCAAATAATTTGTCATTTAAAATCAATGCCAGTTTAAATTTAAACCAAAATTGGGCAATACAATCAGATATCACCGTCTTAGGGAACATTGGGCAGTCTTATGGAGAATATATTAATGGGAAATATAAGGAAGGTAACATCAATGTAAATTATAATGGTTTACAAATAGGTTTAAAAAGAAATTTACCAAGTCTCTTTGGCACAGCTAATTTACTTAACAAACAAATTATTGCAGGTGGATATGCCAATCACATCTATGAAGTTACTCAAAATGAAAACATATTTATAAGCAATGAAAATAATCAGCTTAACATTAGCGGACTTTATAAAAATTGGGATTTTGGGATATGGGGAGGAATTGAAATGTTCTACAGATTAAATGGCAATTACCTACTAGGTACTGCATTGCATTATAAATATGGGCTAAATAATATTTATAAGGGGGATAATGAAATCCCTGCTTATCTAAGAGAAACAAACACTTCTGAATTAAGTCTAAGCTTAATTCTCAGGAGAAATTCTAAATAATTTATACTCTCTTATCATTTTCTAAATTCCAACCCTTTTGGAATTCCCATCGTCTTGGGGCAAATCTAAATTAAACAAGTTATGAAAAAGCAAAGTAAATTATTATCAAAATTATTTTCAATTGTGCTTTTCGCAGCAGCTTCTCTATTAATGATGTCATGTGATAGCGGAGAAGCCAATGGCGATGGAAAGTTTGTGTTAAATGTAACTGATGCTCCTGTAGATGAGGAGAATGTAACGGGTGTTTACATCACTTTTACAGGAATTGAATATCAAATAGAAGGAGAAGGATGGCAAACAGCAGAAGGATTTGGTGATCCTGTAACCATCAACTTATTAGAATTACAAAATGGAAAAACTTCTTTATTAGGTGAATTTAATGGCGGAGCAGGAAACTATACCGGATTAAGATTCAAATTAGATGCCGTTGATAGAGATGGTGAGGTACCCTCTAATCCAGGCTGCTATATAACTTATGAAGATGGTTCAGAAAAGCCTTTATTTGTTCCAAGTGGAGAGCAGACTGGTTATAAAGCAGTTGGTAATTTTACTGTTCCCGTGAACGGAACTGTAGAAGTGACTGCTGATTTTGATTTAAGAAAATCGGTTGTTAAGGCTGGAGCAAGTGGAAAATATATATTGAAACCTACCATCAGAGTTATTGTTAATAATCAATCCGGTGAAATTGCTGGTTCTATTGCCAATACAGTAGAAGAAAGTAATTATGTAGTTTATGCTTATGAAGCAGACACATATGAAGAAAGTGAAAATGCTGATCCGGCTGAAGGAGAAACTAGATTCCCTAATGCTGTATCCAGTACAGGTGCAGAAGTTAATGGAAATTACGTATTAGCTTTCTTAGCTGAAGGTGATTATGATGTGATTTTCACTTCAGTTGACTCAGTTGGAGATGTTACAGTAAATGGCATAGTAGAAGGCGCAACTGTTGAAAGCAATAGTACTACTCAAGTTGATTTTGAGCTATAATTAGTTCAAGTAAAGTTTGTTAATGGTTATAAATTAGGACAGGGAAACTTGTCCTTTTTTTATGCCAATAATTCCATATCTCTAATGAGGATTTTTCTTCTATCGAAGTTGATTACATTTTTCTCTCTTAATTCATTTAAGATAGTGGTCACTGTTTGCCGTGAAGTACCTGTTAAAGCCGCTATATCTTTATGCGTCAAATGACTCGGAATCATGGTTTCATACCCAATCTTTTTGCCATAATCATTTGCCTGGTCTCTTAAAAATTCAATAATCCTTGTCCTTGCATCTTTAAAAACCAAAGATTCTAATCTTCTTTCCGTTTTACGTAAACGCAAACCAATCAACTTCATCATTTTAAGACTTAAAGGCTGATTATTGGCCATTAAATTTTGCATATCTTGAAGTGTCATCGTGCAAACAATAGTGCCTGCATCCAATGCCTGTGCAAAATCTTGTCTTTTCTCTTCTCCTGCCAATGCCATTTCTCCAAAAATCTCCCCTTTATTCAAAATAGCTTTTACTGCTTCCTTTCCATCTTCCAAATATGTCCCGATTTTAATCCTGCCCTCGGCTATCATATAAATATAATTCGATGCATCCTCAGGGAAATAAACAAACTCTTCTTTCTTAAACTTAGTCATGGGATAATCCTCTTCTATTCCTTCAATTTTATGAGGACAAAGGATATTGAACAGATCAACATTTTCGAAATACCATAATTGGGTAGAGTCTGACATTTGAATCGGGTTTATTAATTGTAATATTTGTTACTCACTATAATTTTATACTTTACGGAACTCAACAAAAATAAGTTCATATTTATCCGTCTTTGCGACCTATGAAAAAGTAAAACCGAAAGCTTTTAAGCAGGTGAAAAACCTCCAAATTGAATATACAGCTAAAGTATTTTGATGCTTTCAATTTTTTTAAGGTTCGAGTAACCATATAAACAATTACAGAAACTAATCTCAAAGCATTATTACCTAGCTAATTTTGATAAAAGTGCTAATATAACAAAGTAGGATTCATTACTTTTGCATGAGAAAGAAATAATTTTTCCTTTTTATAAATTTGTAATTCGAATTGACAAAGTATGTATCTATACATTAAATCCTTGCACATCATTTTTGTAGTCACATGGTTTGCAGGATTATTTTATATCGTCAGGCTTTTTATTTATCAGACGGAGGCACTTCAAAAATCCGAACCTGAGAAAACGATATTGCATGATCAGTTAAGCAAAATGGCCAGGCTATTATGGAAGATAATCACTTGGCCTTCGGCTATTATTACATTAATCTTAGCTACCACTTTACTAGTTCTACAACCTTCTTGGCTTCAGAAACCTTTTATGCACATTAAATTGACCTTTGTGTTTTTGCTGTATCTTTACCATTTCTCCTGTCATTATATTTACAAAAAGCTGCAAAAAGGCGAAATCAAGTATAGCTCAACACAATTAAGAATTTGGAATGAAGTAGCAACTCTTTTTCTAGTTGCCGTAGTATTCTTAATAGTACTTAAAAACGAGCTCAATTGGATTTGGGGTACGGTAGGTTTCATAGGATTTGGGATACTGCTTATGGTAGCGATCAAAATCTATAAAGCCCTGAGAAAGAATTAGTAATTAATAATTTGTAATAAATCAAAATGAATAAATTTAAATCAAGTATTCTGTTCACATTTATAAGCTTAACATTTTTTGCATGTGGGTTAGAAAACCAGAAAAATAAAAAGGCAGAATTTCCTGTTTTAGGAAGAAAGCAATACGTGGAAAAAGAGGTAGATGGAAAGATGGTAACCGATACGGTTGACCATACAATTCCTGATTACAAACTAGTGAATCAAGACAGCAATTGGGTAACGCCCGAAACATTCGAAGGAAAAGTATATGTTGCCGATTTCTTTTTTACTTCATGCCCAACAATCTGCCCGACCATGAAAAAGGAGATGTTGAGAGTTTATGAAGCTTATAAAGAAAATGATGAAGTTGGTATAATTTCTCATACGATTGATCCTGAATACGATACTGTAGCCTTATTAAAAGATTTTGCCGAAAAACTAGATGTAGAAGCTCCAAAATGGAATTTCGTAACAGGTGAAAAAGAAGCCATATATGAACTTGGACAAAAGGGCTATATGGTTACTGCCATGGAAGATGAAAATGAGGAAGGCGGCTATCTCCACAGTGGTGCTTTTGTTTTAGTAGATAAAGAAAGGAAGATTAGAGGTGTTTATGACGGCACAAAATCGGAGGAAGTTGATAAATTAATCACAGATATTGAATTATTACTGGCTACTTATGAGGAGTAATTCTTTAGTCCTTTCTATTCTTTCCTCAAAACCTGTCAGGTTTGTAAAAGGTAATAATGATGAAAATGATATTATTTCTAAAAAGTAATTTAAGAAAACCTGACAGGTTTTTTTTCCATTATTGCACTTGCAGTAAAAAAAGGCTGTATTCAATGGTAATTTTAAGCCTGATGCTCTTTTCCTGTGGCAGATACGAGGAATTTAAAAACTCAGCTACTGAGGATTATTCTAATGAAAAAATGCAGAAGTATGCCAAATACATGATACAAGGCAAACAACTCTACACAACGCATTGCAGTAATTGTCATCAAGAAAATGGTGATGGTTTAGGCAAACTATTCCCGCCATTGGCAAAAGCCGATTATATGTTGGCTGATATCCCTAGAAGCATTTGTGCTATTAAAAATGGTATGAAGGGTGAAATTGAAGTAAATGGCAAAACTTATAATCAAGCAATGCCCGCTTTAGATAGACTAAGTAATTTGGAAATTGCAGAAATCTCAACTTATATTTATAACAGTTGGGGAAATGAAAAAGGTATGGTTGATTTGGAGACAGTTGAAGAATCACTCTCCAATTGTCAATAATCCCTTTAACCTGAGTGTAATTTCTAGTTCAACTTTTCCAAAGTTGCTCTTGTTTGAATCAACATAGGATTGAGAGTATCTTTTTTGATTGATGGGATGAAACTTTGGAAAAGTTATTGATTTTAGATTGAAGAGTATTGATGTCAATTTATTAAACTCAGGTTTTTATTGATTCAAGAAATCTTCTGCCTCAGAAATACTGCTTTTCATTTGTTTGCTCACTTTTTCTATGGAAGCTTTTTGGTCTTTTAGATAGGCGATTTTCTCGTCATCTGACATGCCTTCCATTCTAGGGTCATAATTTCGCATCCAGTTCATCATGGCTTTGTCTGATTCTTCCAGGGCATTTATCAATTCCTGTATTTCTTCTTTCTGAACTTCCTCAGCAGAATCTTGCTCTTCTTTTAAAGACTTCTTTAATTTCATGATAGTATCCATTTTGGGCATTACCTCATCATGAATTGCTATGGCTTCAGATTTTAATTTTTCGACTTCCTTTTCTTTTGATTCACAACTAATCAATAGGGCAGCAATTAGCACAAAGCTTAAATTTATTACGGTTTTCATATTATTTGATTAAAAAATATAATTCAGAAACGATAATGAAACTGGCAAGTTCTTAATTTATTGCTTTAAGGCAAAGTTTTGTAAAATACAGTCTTATTTTCTTCTGAATTGTAAATATAGCAATTTGGGAACTTATACAAATAACTACAAACTGCTAAATCCTTCATGGCATAAAGCGCATGAAAAAAGGAAAGTGATAGTAAGGTAAATAACATAAACCCATTTGAATAAAAGGCTAATATGAAAGGCAGAATTGAAAAAAGCGAAAATGTGATTATACATATCGTATAAAACCTCCTTTTACTTAATGTAAAATCATTTGCTTGGACATTAAAACGAAGAAGACTCCAGCTCCATTTGATTTTAATATGTTTTGCCCCGTATAGTTTAAAAAAAATAGCATGAATGAGCTCGTGTAAAACAGGACTGACTAATAATGATATTAATAAACCGCCTGTTATTCCTACAATCCAAAACCTTGATTCAATATTTATTAATTCGTAATCAAAAAGAATATAAATAACCCCAATTAAACCTATGAAGAGGTATGCCCAATAAATTATAGTGATAAGATTTTTCCTTCGAATAAAAGTGGATATAAAAAGCAGCCATTCCGAACTATCCATGATGGACAGCACATTTTTGTAATGCTTTTTATTTTTTAATAGCTCTGGACTCATCTACACATAAATGTACGTGAAAATCAGTCTTAAGATTAATGATTTGTGTTAAGCTTTTATGAATTTTACAAGTAGGTGGATATAAAAAAACAGCTACCCCTCAGCAGCTGTTTTATAAATGATTTTAAGCAAAAATATATTAAAATTACTTTTTAACTTTCTCAGCTTTCCCCGCCTTTTCTTCCAAATCTTCTCCGTTTATTTTTGCCCTAATCTTAGTCTCCAGTTCTTCCATCAGTTCTGGATTATCCAATATTAAGGATTTAACAGAATCTCTACCTTGCCCGAGTTTATTATCCATATAAGAGAACCAAGAACCCGCTTTCTTAATTACTTCCAATTCCACACCTAAGTCAATGATCTCCCCTACTTTGGAAATTCCTTCCCCGTACATAATGTCAAATTCCACCACTTTAAATGGAGGGGCTACTTTATTTTTCACCACTTTAACCTTCACACGGTTACCTGTAATATTATCAGGGCCTTCTTTGATGCTACCTATTCTTCTGATATCCAATCGGACAGAAGCATAAAATTTCAAGGCATTACCACCGGTAGTAGTTTCAGGATTCCCGAACATCACTCCAATTTTCTCTCTTAATTGGTTAATGAAAATACAAGAACAACCTGTTTTGCTGATGGCTCCTGTTAATTTCCTTAAAGCTTGAGACATCAACCTGGCTTGAAGCCCCATCTTGCTATCGCCCATTTCGCCTTCCAATTCCCCTTTAGGAACTAAAGCTGCAACGGAATCTATAACCACAATATCCAAAGCTCCAGAGCGAATTAAATGTTCAGCTATTTCCAAAGCCTGTTCCCCACTATCCGGTTGAGAGATCAACAAATTCTCGGTATCAATCCCTAACTTTTCAGCATAGGTTTTGTCAAAAGCATGCTCAGCATCAATAATGGCAGCCATTCCACCTGCTTTCTGTGCCTCAGCGATACAGTGCATGGCTAAAGTAGTTTTACCCGATGATTCAGGGCCATAAACTTCAATTACTCTTCCTCTCGGAATACCTCCGATTCCCAAGGCAATGTCCAATCCTAAAGAACCAGTATGAATGGAGGGAACGTCCACTACCTTCTCGTCACTCAACTTCATGACAGAACCTTTCCCGTAAGTTTTGTCCAGTTTATCAATTGTTAGTTGTAATGCTTTTAATTTTTCGCTTTTTTCGCTCATCTTTAATATTTTGTATAGGGCTTATTTGTAAATTGCTGCATCGAATTTAGCAGGAAAAGAAACAATTGCCAAATGCTTTAGCCTTGCTTTATAACTAAATTTTATGCAATTCAAAAATTTTTGTGTCTCCATCATTATTTTAGTCTTTTTTACTAATCCTTTGATGGCTCAATTGGACAATACAGGATTTGAACAAAAAATTGAAAAGGACAGCACTTTAGAAAATCCATTTAGCTTTTCTATAAGAGCTTTGTCTTTCAATAAAAATAATGAATATTTCAATAAAATTGTAAAAGGCTACACTTTATTCGGCACTAGATTTATTCCGAGCATCGGCTACCAATTACATGAACAAGTGAATATTCAGGCAGGTATATTTCTTCAGAAAGATTTTGGAAATAATAATCTCACCTATTCTATCCCCTATTTCAGTATAATGTATGATTGGAATAACAGCCAATTGATTTTTGGGAATTATAATGGCTCCATCCATCACCGAATGTTAGAACCACTTGAAGATTTTGAAAGATTAATGGTTGACACTCCAGAAAATGGTCTTCAATATCTTTATAATACAGAAAGAATATTTTTTGATGCCTGGATTAATTGGGAAAAAATGATCTATCAGGATTCCCCTTTTAAAGAAGAAGTTTCGGGCGGAATAGTCAGTCAATATGATCTTTTTAAAAAGAATGGAAATACAGCTAGTCTTCACTATCAGTTCAGAGGATATCATCGTGCCGGGCAAATAGATGCATTAAGAGGACAACCTTTGGTGACTAGATTCAACAATGCAATTGGGGCTTCTTACCACAAAAAATATAATTCAGGATTTATTGAAGGATATAAATGGGAAGGCTATTTTTTGCATTATATAGATGATAGCTTTCAATATCGACTACCCTATACTGAAGGACACGGTTATTACCTTAATGGGACTATGGAAACAAAAATTGGGGATTTTATGCTAAGCTATTGGCATGGAGACCATTTTTACTCATATAAAGGAGGTAGATTATATCAATCCTACAGCACAGACCCCAACTCAAGGTTTTTTGAAGATGATAGACAACTGTTGATTTTAAGAGTGATGAATGAATTTCACATAGGGGAATCTTCCACACTTCTTTTAAGGTTTGAACCATATTGGGATTTTAAAAACCAACTATTTGAATTTTCCCACGCTATTTATTTTAATATTTTTAAAACTCTCCCAATAAAAAAGAATAATTGAAGTCTATATTTCGTAAAATATTACTGCTCGCAATAACCATAATTACTATTTTCATTGTAATTAAATGGGATTTAATCCGGTATGGCTGGCAACAGGCTAAAGGTCAATTTTCCATCATGTACAATGCTGAACCATTAGATTCATACTTGAATAGTTCGTCATTTCCCGACTCCTTAAAAACCAAAATTGAACTAGTAAAACAAGTCAAAGCATTTGCCAAATCCGAAATAGGATTCTCTTCCGAAAGCCAATATCAAAAAATGTTTGACCAAGAGGGTAAAGAATTGATGTGGGTGGTAACGGCAGCTTATCCCTACAAACTCGGAAATTACGAATGGAAATTCCCCGTTTTAGGAAAAGTCAGTTATAAAGGTTTTTTCATAAAAGAAGAAGCCTTAAAACTAGAGCAAGAGCTAAAAAACAATGGTTTTGATGTGCGCTTAAGAACTGCCAGTGCTTGGTCAACTTTAGGCTGGTTAAATGACCCATTATTAAGCAATGTATTGCAATATAGCAATGGTAGATTGGCTGAATTGATTTTTCACGAATTAACACATGATGAGATCTTCATTAAAGACAGTGTGGATTTCAATGAAAATTTAGCTTCTTTTTTCGGACAAGAATTCACTAAAATGTTCTTTGAAAAATATCCTGATAGATTCAGTCAAGATTATGAAGAATATTTAACTCATCTTGAAGACAGGCATGCACTCAATCAATTTGTCAGGAATTACTTACCCAGATTCGATAGTCTCTATCAAGAAATAGAGAGCTATAGCACTACCGAAAAGGAAAATCAGAAATATTATTTTGTAGAAAAATTTAAAGAGGATTTAAGAAATCAGAAGTTCAAAAACCCAAAATATAAGGAGTTTCTTAAAAGTGAAATTGAAGTCAATAATGCTTATTTACTTTCATATAAACGATATTCAGGGCATCAACAAATACTTGAACAGAAATTAAAAAATAAGTTTGATGGAGATATACTGAAAATGTTGGAATTTTATCAAAAGAACTTCAATTCTTTATAGTGTATGTATCCTTAAGTTTAATTAGATATTAAGAAATTGTTATTACCATTTTAATCGCTTAATTTATAAATATTTTTATCGAATTTAGCCTAAAACAAAACACAATTAACCATGGGAAACAAGCAAAGCCACAAAGTGCTTGTCGTTGATGATGAATCAGACATTCTAGAGCTATTGGAATATAACCTCACTAAAGAAGGCTATGAGGTAAAAACAGCTCAAGATGGAAAAACGGCAGTTGAAAAAGCTCAAAAGTTTCAACCTCAATTGATCCTGCTTGACATTATGATGCCCAATCAAGATGGAGTGGAAACCTGCCGCCAACTCAGGGAAAATCCTGATTCGGCTAGTGCTTTTATTATTTTCTTAACTGCTCGTTCTGAAGAATATTCTGAAGTGGCCGCCTTTGAGAATGGTGCGGATGACTATATTACCAAACCCATAAAACCACGTGCTTTAATGAGCAGGATTAATGCTTATTTTAGACGTGATGTGAAGAAACAAAAGGACAGCAATAAAATTACTATTGGTAATTTGATGATTGACAGAACCAGTTATACGGTTACCGTGGACGGCAAACAAGTGTCTTTACCGAAAAAGGAATTTGAATTACTATATTTCCTGGCTCAAAACCCCAATAAAGTTTTCAATAGAGATGATTTATTACAAAACATCTGGGGGTCTGATGTATATGTTTTAGCTAGAACGGTTGATGTTCATGTTCGGAAAGTAAGAGAAAAGGTTGGAGAGGGTTTTATCTCTACTGTTAAAGGAGTTGGTTATAAATTTGATATGGAATAGTAAAAACTATGCTTTTTAATTCCAGAGGAGTTTCTGTTTTATTAGCGCTTTCAATTGCCATAGTTACCACTGCCTTTCTAAGTTTATTAGAAGGAATTGGAACTACGGCATTGGTTCTCACCTTTATTTTAGCTTCTTCTTCCTCCTATTTATTAATAAGCATAGTACTGGAATTCCTTTTTTTTAAGGAAATCAATAAACTTTATGAAGTTTTCAACAAGCTTGGGGAAAAAGATTATTCTTTTGTAAATGATATAGAAAATCAACAATCATTCAACCCCTTAAGGAAAATCAATCAGGAGATTTTTAGTTATGCCGCCAATAAGCAACAAGAAATTGATGAGCTAAAAAGGATGGCTACATACCGCAGAGAGTTTCTTGCTGACGTTTCCCACGAATTAAAGACCCCCATATTTGCTGCCCAAGGCTTTGTTTATACGCTTATAGATGGTGCAGTTAAAGACAAAAAAGTAAGAGGTAAATTCTTGAAAAAAGCTGCCAAAAGCTTAGATGGACTGGAAATGTTGGTTAATGATCTACTAACACTTTCCCATATTGAAGCTGGTGAAATCACCATGCATTTCGAGGAAATTGATTTACTGGCTTTAGTTGAAGATGTTTTTGACCAGTTTGAAGGAAAATCAGACAAGAAAAACATGAGCCTTCAATTTGATAAATCCTATGAAGGACCGATAAATGTAATTGCAGATTATCAGCGTATTTATCAAGTAATTGTAAATTTGATCTCCAATGCCATCAAATATTCCGATGAAAATACCGAAATTGTGGTCGGTTTTGAAAAAACTGAAAAAGATGTTACCATAGCTATTCAAGATCATGGCGCTGGAATTTCGCCTGAGCACATCAAAAGGATCTTTGAAAGATTTTACCGAATAGATAAAAGTAGATCAAAAGAAAGGGGTGGTACAGGTTTAGGTTTAGCTATTGTGAAGCATATTATAGAAGCCCATGGCTCATCTGTATCGGTTACCAGCACAGTGGGAAAAGGCTCATTATTTAGCTTTAAGCTTCCTGTGAAGAAAATACCAGAACCTTATGTGCCAATTGCGGATGAGGAAGAATCAGAATAAATTAATTATAATTTCAGAATGTATTACAAATCGCTAAATCCTCTGATTATTGAAGAGTCAGAGGATTATATTTTTATTAATAAACCCCCTTTCGTTTCCACTTTAGCAGACAGAAACGATTCCGTTACTATATTGTCATTAGTTAAAAAATATAATGATGATTACCAAATCTGCCACAGATTGGATAAAGAAACATCAGGAGTTTTATTAGTAGCCAAAAATGCTGAAGCTTACAGAAATGCTTCCATACAATTTGAGCACAGGCAAGTGGAAAAAATCTATACGGCAATTGTAGATGGCTTACATCAATTTAAAGAAGAGGAAGTGAATTTACCTTTGCATACCACCGCATCGGGCTATGTTAAAATTTCCCATAGACAGGGGAAAAATGCAAAAACCATTTTCAATACTATAGAAACTTTTAAAAAACATACTTTAGTTGCCTGCAAACCAGAAACAGGTAGAATGCATCAAATCAGAGTACATTTAGCCTCTTTAAATGCATCCATAACGGGTGATGAAACTTATGGTGGACAGCCTTTATTTTTATCTTCATTTAAAAGAAATTTTGTTAAAGGGAAAGAAAAAGAAGAGCAGCCTATTATAAAAAGGTTCGCCTTGCATGCAGTTAGCATAAGCTTAACTGATTTAATGGGAAAAATAATTTCTGTTGAAGCACCATATCCCAAAGATATAGAAGTGGCGCTAAAGCAGTTGAGGAAAAATAGATAGTCACAGAAAAAAGCTGGCCCTACTTGGTCAAGTTGATTCTTCCGCCCCTGATTTGTGCCTGCCTGCTTGGGCAGACAAGCCTGTGCAGACAGGTCTTCACAAATCTATATAGAGCTGTGAAGACACAGCTCTTGGCGATGATTGAGTGAAAAGTAGGACTAGTCTTTTATATTTACAAAGTAAAACAGAAAAACAATAGGGAAATCAATGCGATTTTTTCCGTAGGGTGTTGTTTTTCAATTAATAAGCTTCTATCTTTGTGTCCCTTTTAGCGGATAGTTCGCCCGATCATAAATGTTTACTATCTGTAAAAAGCTAATTAATAAGGAGTTAAGAACTAACAAAAAGAAAAAATAGTGGATACGCTTAGTTACAAAACCATCTCGGCAAACAAAGCCACAGTTGAAAAAGACTGGGTTGTAGTAGATGCTGCAGGAAAAGTATTAGGTAGATTTGCCAGCGATGTAGCCAAAATTCTTCGTGGTAAAAATAAACCAAGTTTTACACCTAATGTTGATTGTGGTGATAACGTTATCGTTATCAATGCAGATAAAATCCTTATGACTGGAAAGAAATGGGATGATAGAGTTTACCAGCACTACACAGGATATCCTGGTGGTCAGCGTGAAATCACCCCTCGTCAGTTGAAAGCGAAATCTTCTACTTTATTAGTAGAAAGAGCTATACGAGGCATGTTGCCGAAAAACAGATTGGGCAGAGACCTGTTCAGAAACCTTTATGTATATGAAGGAACAGAGCATGGTCATGAAGCACAAAAACCTAAAGTTAAAGAAATCTAAAAAATCAATAGATGGAAATTATAAACACCATTGGTAGAAGAAAAACATCTGTTGCTAGATTGTACATGCAGTCAGGCAAAGGTGCTATTACCGTTAACACAAAGGATATAAAAGATTATTTCCCAACTGAAATTCTTCAAGCAATCGTTAACCAACCATTTGCTACAACAAAAACTGAGGGTTCTTTCGACCTAAAAGTAAATGTTGATGGTGGTGGAGTTGCGGGTCAAGCAGAAGCTGTACGTTTAGCAATTGCTCGTGCACTTTGTGAACTTGATCCTGAGCACAGACCAGCATTGAAAGCAGAAGGATTCCTTACTAGAGACCCTAGAATGGTTGAACGTAAGAAATACGGACGAAGAAAAGCGAGAAGAGCATTCCAGTTCTCGAAACGTTAATTTTTACAAACAATATAAATATAAACACTTATGGCTAAGCTTGAGTACAACGACTTACTTGAAGCTGGTGTCCATTTCGGACACTTAACAAGAAAGTGGGATCCTAAAATGGCTCCTTACATTTTCATGGAGCGTAATGGCATCCACATCATTGACTTAAATAAAACTTTGGCTGCTTTGGATGAAGCATGTCATGCTATCAAGAACCATGTTCGTTCTGGTAAAAAAGTTTTATTTGTTGCTACAAAAAAACAAGCACAAGACATTGTGATGGAAGAGGCAAAAAGATTAAACATGCCTTTTGTAGTAGATAGATGGCAAGGTGGTATGATGACCAACTTTGCAACTATCAGAAAGTCATTGAAAAAATTGGCTAACATCGATAAGATGCAAAAAGAAGAATCATATCTTAATCTTGCAAAAAGAGAGAGATTGATGATTCAAAGAGAAAAAGAAAAAATGGAGAGAGTTTTAGGCGGTATTGCCGACTTGAACAGACTTCCATCTGCACTTTTTGTAATCGATATCAAAAGAGAGCACATCGCAATCAAAGAAGCTCAGAAATTAAATATCCCTGTTTTTGCAATGGTGGATACTAACTCTGATCCAACTCAAGTTGATTATCCAATTCCTGCTAATGATGATGCATGGAAATCAATCAGCTTGATCTTGAAATCTTTCGGTAAAGCTATTGAAGAAGGCTTAATGGAAAGAAAAGCAGAGAAAGATGATGCTAAAATGAAACAAGCAGAAGAAGAGAAAAAAGCAGTAGATGCTAAAGAGGAATCTAAAAAAGAAGAGCCTAAGAAAGAGGAAACTTCTGACAAATCTGCTGAGTAAATCTTCTAATGAACAATATTGAATAAATAAAAAAATTGAACATCGGACTAGCTCGGGTGTTCAATTTTTTATTTAAACAGAGCCTGTTAGGCAATAATTAGAGAAACTATCCCGATAGCTATCGGGTTTAATAATCAGCACCAAACATCAAAATTTAGTGCGATTTAATTAAAAGATTCAGATTACCCCATTCTATAATTTATAATATTAAACTTAAAATCAATTAAGCATGGCTATTACAGCACAAGAAGTAAAAAAGCTTAGAGAAATAACAGGTGCCGGCATGATGGATTGCAAAAAGGCATTAACTGAAGCTGATGGTGATTTCGACAAAGCCATTGAATTCTTAAGAAAAAAAGGACAGAAATTATCTGAGAAAAGAGCAGATAGAGAGACTACTGAAGGTAATGTTTTCATCAAAACAAATGATGATGAAACTCAGGCTTTCTTAATTTCTTTGACTTGCGAAACTGACTTCGTTTCTAAAAATGAAGATTTCCAGAAATTTGGTGAAGAAATCATTGAGAAAGTTGCTGCTGAAAAGCCAGCTGATATGGATGCTTTAAAAGCAATTCCTTATGAAGACATCACTATTGGTGAAAAAGTTATCGAAATGGTAGGTAAAATCGGTGAGAAAATCGAAATCAGCCATTATGAAACTTTATCTGGTGAAAAAGTAGTTTCTTACGTTCACGCTGGATCTAAATTAGGTGTTTTGGTAGCATTGAAAAACACTGGTGGTGTTGATGTGAAAGATGCAGGTAGAGATGTAGCGATGCAAATTGCTGCAATGAATCCAGTTGCAGTTGATAAAGACGGGGTTGATGCTTCTGTTATCGAAAAAGAAATCGAAATAGGAAAAGAAACTGCTCGTCAAGAAGGCAAGCCAGAAGAAATGTTAGAAAAAATTGCTACTGGTAAATTAAACAAGTTCTTCAAAGAGCATACTTTATTACCTCAAGCTTTCGTAAAAGATAACAAAACTTCTATTGCTCAATACTTAGATTCAGTTAACAAAGGAATGACGGTTACTGAATTCAAGAGAGTAGCGATTGGATAAGATAGATTCTAGAATCTAGACTTAGATATTAGAAAAGCCTTTGGATTAATTTTCAAAGGCTTTTTTGTTTCTATTTTATATTTTTAAACTAAATTTTTAAATTTATAAAACTTACTGATTTAGTTAACTTATGGCTCATATATTATTTTTAGATGAAAGTGGTCATGACCTAAAGGACTCTCCTTATGAAGTAATTGCAGGTATTTCAATCGAAGATAAAAATACTTGGAATTTAATAAGAGAAATTCACCTTTTGGAAGATAATATATTTGGAAGAAGATACAGTTATGGTAAACGTGAATTAAAAGCTAGAAAGATTCTAAAAAGGAAAACTTTTAGACTTGCAAACCAAATGGCTCCATTCGAAGGAGATGAACGCAGAAATTTAGCAAAAGAATGTTTAGATAATGGTGAAAATGCTAATAAAAAACAACTTACCGCATTGGCACAAGCTAAAATTGCATTTGCAGAAGAAATTCTTCAATTAGTTGCAAACTTTAGATGTAAAGCATTTGCTTCCATTGTAAATAAAGAATTTGATTCAACTGACATTCCGGATTTTTTAAGAAAGGACTATGTTTTTCTATTTGAAAGATTTTTCTATTTCTTAGAAGAAAAAAACGATGAACCAGCTGGTATTTTAGTATTTGATGAAACTGAGAAAAATCAAAGCCAACGTTTAATTCAACAAATTGAAAATTATTTTAAGAATACTCACAAAGGACGTACAAGAGCATCACTACTAATACCCGAACCACTATTTGTTCATAGTGATTTGACAACAGGTGTTCAAATTGCAGACTTAATAGCATATATTATTTCTTGGGGAGTTAGGTTGAATGGAATGAAAATTAAAGCGAGAAAGGAACTAGAACCTTTATGTGAACTAATAAAGCCTTTGAGATTTAGGACTACTCGAGATATTGGAGAATTTCCCGAACATGAAATCTGGAGTATAACTTTTGTAACATAAAAAGAAAAGGCAATGCCAGTTACCCGACAAAGCCTCCACTGCAAATATACGAATAGAATTTAAAAATGTTAAGAAGGGTTCAATAAATCCTTAACTATTAAAGAAGTTAATGATCTCAAATCCTCCTCATTATCAATATCCGTCAACTCTTCCAATAAAAAATACCCTAATTTAAGCCTTTTGAAATCTTGAATTGTTTCAGGAGCCACACTATCTGTACTCCATTCCTTATTTTTGAAAAGCTGAGCATGTAATTGGTTCATGCCTAATAAATAATATCCTCCATCATTGCTAGGTCCTAAAACAGCATCTTTACTTTCCAATGATTTGAAAGCTTGCTCAATGACTTTCTCGTCTAAAGCGTAACAATCACTCCCTATAATGCAAACGGACTCATATCCATCCTGAAAAGCTTCCTCAAAGGCAGATTGCATTTTAATTCCTAAATCTGGATTTTGATTTTGTAAATATTTGTAGAAAGGTGGCTCATTGGACCATAAATCATTATCATCGATAAAGGAAGAATAATAAATCGCTTTATCAGCATTAACTTTATTAGCAACCTCTTTAGTTCTTTTCAGCATATTTTTATAGAAATTTAATGCTTTTTGATCTCCTATAGTAGCTGCTAATCGGGTTTTACATTTCCCCAGTTCGGGATTTTTAACGAAAATGATCAGTAAACGCTTTTTATTCATAAACTTTGATTCCTTTTCCTTCTTCCAGCCATTTCCCCCATCGTTTATTATATACATGCACACTATCGGTAACTTCTCCTTTCTGGTTTACAGCATCCAAATCTTCATTTTTCCATTGAAATATTCCTCCGTAAATATTACTTACATTTTCAAAACCTGCTTCCTGTAGCTTTTCCCCTATTTTCTCGCTTCTATAGCCAACTGAGCAATAAACTATTACTTCCTTGTCCTTCGGAATATCTTCCACTTGCGAAATGTCAAAATGATCATACCCCACAAATTTGGCATTTGGCAAATGACTTACACTATATTCTTTTGCAGAGCGAGTATCTAAAATAACGACATCTTCCCAATTGAGCTTTTCTTTTACTTCCTGCGGCTGAATTAGTGAAACAGTATTTTTATAAAGTGATTGTAGCTTTTGGTCGTAAGTCTGCTGACCACAAGCCACCAAGGATTGTAAAAATGATAATAACATGATGTTTAGCCAGATTTTATGCATAAAGCCTTCTATTGTTTTTTATTCTTTGCACTACTTCAAATACGATGAAAACCATCAATGAGATGTATTCAACTGCAACTATACCTAAATGTTCTTGATAGCCAGATTGAGAATATCCCCAATAGGTAAAGAAAACCATAAAACTCCATAAAACAGGGAATTTATATTCACTTAATATTCCCAAAACGAGAATTGGTAAAACATACCAAGGATGAACTGTAGTGGCAAACAGAAAATAAATCATATATGTCCATAGCATTCTTTCTGGCAATTTCATCTTTGAGGAAGCCAGAATATTGAAAATCACCATTCCAGAAAATGCTAGAATTCCCATCAGGGGGCCAGCTGTTGCAATTATATTATAGCCCTTAACCGCAAAACCAATTTCCCTGATCAAATAATACAAGCTTGCATTAAATTCAAAGTTCTTAAAATACAGAGAAGTACTTGCAGATATTCCTTTCAATGCATCGGAAAATATAAAAGGTAGAAAACTAATAGCTGCCACTAAACATGCTAGTAAAATAAACTTAATGTACTGTTTCAAATTCAGCTTTCTAAAAAAGCTAGCTAGCAATATAAGTGGGACGAGTTTGAAACTGACAGCCAATCCCAGAGCTATTGCACTTTTATTGGTTCGCCTTCTTTCAAATTCATAAATCCCCCAAACCAGAAAGAAAATTACAAAAGCTTCAAAATGAAGATTTCCACTTATTTCTAAAATCACTAAAGGATTAAAAGCAAATAAAAGTAAGAGTTTCGGGTTTTTCCCATATTGCTTTAAAACTTTTGGCAACAAAATTAATGTTCCAATTTCAGCTAAAATGATAAATAATCGAATTGTAATAATACCTAAAGTAGTATTTTCAAAAATTGCCCCAACTGCAAAAATCAATTGATTAAGTGGCGGATAAATACTGTAGTAATTGGGTGAATTTAGCTGAGCAAATAACTCCGTGCTTAGAATATTTTCCTTGGCAATTTCAGATGGCAAAAAAGCATAGGCATCTATTCCCTCCCACCATAATTTGCCATCCCAAAGAAAACGGTAAACATCTTCGGATAAATTGGGAGTTAAAATCAATAAAAGCAGTCTAAAAAGTATTCCAAAAGTGATTATTTCCTTAAGGGAAAATTCCTTTTTCTGAAAAGCCAGAAACAAATAAAAAGCAAAAAGAGCTACAAATTGCCCTATGAGCAATATACTTTCAAATCGGAAAGTAAAATAACTGATGCTAATGAGTAATGCACTCATCAACAATAAAGCCATATACTTTCCTGCAGACTTCAATTTATTTAAGTTGTGGTTTTACCGAATGATAAAAAACCATTAAAAATCCAAGCATCAGCATTAAATGGAATATTATCAGACCATAATCACCCAAGCTGATTCCTAAAACTATTGCAAAGGCAAAATACAGGGCTAATATAATTTCCAGCACACTGAGCCAGCTGAATTGCAATTTGATGTATTGATTATCCTTCCAGCTTTTGTTCTTATCTGAAATATTGAACTTTGGCGTTCTAATAAACGCAGATTTAAATCCTAACAAGCCCTCTGCCACAGCTAAAGCATTGTGCAAAGATAATCCCATGGAGACCGTGATAAATAGCGGAAAGGTTTTAAAGAAATATTTACCATGTTTTATTCCCTTCATCAAATGTTTATTAGCAACCCAATAGAAAATAGCAATGGAGAAAAAACCCAATAAAAATACACTTCCTACTTGAAATAAAATTGCGAGTTCAGGATGAATACTTTTAATCCACAACATAGGGACGCTAAGCACAGCCGTTATCAAAATTGCTATAAAAATGGAGCTATTGAATAAATGGAAAAATGCATGCAGTTTATTGGAGAATCCAATGGGTGCTTTTAATACTTTTAAGAAATTTTTACGTGCAGTTTCTGCACCACCTTTATTCCATCTGAATTGCTGGGATTTTATGGCGGGCATAATAATAGGCAATTCAGCAGGAGATTCTACATCTTCCCTGTACAAAAATTCCCAGCCTTTCAATTGAGAACGATAGCTTAAGTCTAAATCTTCTGTTAAGGTATCGGCTGACCAGCCACCGGCATCAATTATAGTTTCTTTACGCCAAACACCACCAGTTCCATTAAAATTGATAAATGAACCCGCAGTATTTCTACCTACTTGTTCAATAGTAAAATGCGCATCCAAGCCGAAAGCTTGTAAACGAGTCAAAAGTGAATAATCCTTATTGACATGTCCCCATCGGGTTTGCACCACTCCTACTTTTTCATTTTGAAAATGTGGAACTGTAGCTTTCAAGAAGTGAGCTTGTGGAAGAAAATCAGCATCAAAAATAGCAATGAATTCAGCATCCGTTATTTCCATACCGTATTTCAAAGCTCCAGCTTTAAAGTCTACTCTATCAGGTCTTCGGATGAGCTGAATATTTTTGCCTTTTGATTGCCAATATTGTGCTTTGGCTTCCAGCATTTCGGTAGTTTCATCTGTGGAATCATCCAGTAACTGAATTTCAAGTAATTCATTTGGATAATCCAATTCACAGACCGCATCCACCAATCTATTCACCACATATTTTTCATTAAAAATGGGTAATTGCACACAAACTTTAGGGTAATCGCCTTTCATTTCTGGTGTTTGCACAGCATTCTTTTTCTGCTTTTTCTTAGCTTTCAAATAATGAAAAGTAAGATGCAGCTGTCCTAAGCTAAAAAAGAATATGAACAATAAGCTGAGTCCGTAAAGTACAATAATAAACCACTCCCAAGTCATGCTCATAAATATTTAAAAATGGTATATAAAATTTTATATCCTGCCATAACGGTTCCGTAAACTGTGCCTGAAACTTTGGATTTCCCAATCCGGTTCCTATAAGCCATTGGCACTTCCGTGCATTTCATTTTCATTTTGGCTGCTTTCACTTGCATCTCCACAGTCCAGCCAAAAGTTTTATCTTGCATATTAATCTCCATCAGCTTATCCCAACGGATTGCCCTAAAAGGACCTAAATCCGTAAAGCGATATCCATAAAAAAGTCGAATTAACCTTGTAGCTAGCCAATTTCCAAATATTTGTGGAAAAGTCATACTCCCTCCTTCTCTTTCTCCTAAAGCCCTTGAACCTATCACCATATCCATTTTTTCTTCCAGAATTGGTTTTACCAAATCGGGTAATTGTTCCGGATAATCTGAATAATCGGCATCTAAAAACACAATGACATCAGGCTTTTCAGCTTTGGATTTCACATATTCAATCCCTTTCAAACAAGCATTTCCATAGCCTTTAATGGGTTGATCCAAAACCAATGCCCCTTCCTGCTCTGCCGCTTGTCGAGTTTGATCAGTAGAATTATTATTTACGACTACAACCTCCTCCACCCAATCTTTGGGAATAGCTTTCACTACCTTACCAACGGCATTCTCCTCATTAAATGCAGGAATAATGACAATTATTTTTCTATCCATTTGTTTTATTAGACTGCAAAAGTACGAATTCGCTACTTTTAAATAGAGCCTATTAGGCAATTACACTAGAACCCCGATAGCTATCGGGGGTATCTATCTGATATTCAGTACCAAATAAATGGCATTTGTAAAATTAATTATTTGGTTCAGGATAATATGTCTCAGCATAGACAAAATTCATAAATATCCTGATTCTTCTACAATTTCAATGGATTACTACTATCGACAGCGTCTGATGGTGATGGCTACTGGTACTTAAGTACGAGTAAATAATCATTAAACCTAAACCTATCAAACACTTACTCTCCTGTTTGGGTGTTTTCACCCAAACTTTAACACAGAAACTTCCCAGAAGTGTCACAGAAACTTGAAGGTGAAAACACCTTCAAGGAGGAGTGGATTTAAAGGAATTAGTAAAGGATTAAATTATATATAGCTGAGTAGCTATGAAAATTAACCAAAACCTAAGAATGACTAATTTCATTGTAAACAGCAAATATGTCAGCCTAAACTCTTGAACAGTGTCAATATGTCTTGATTGAGCAAACATTTTCCATTGGAACATGTTTTGATGTCAATACATCGATTATTAAAATATAGGAAGTATGAACTTACTCAAAAACAAAGACGTATTAAGAAACTTATTATTTCAAGGTGACCAATTGAACACTTTGGCTGGAGGCGTTGCACAAGTTGATTTTAAGATAGAAAATCAAAAGGATGGTTTTTTGATAGTAGTGAATGCTCCGGGTATTGAGGCTGAACAACTTAAGGTAATTTCAGACCAAAACTCTCTACAGGTATTCGCTACCGTAAATCATCCTGCTGAAAATCAAGGCGTAATGATTCCACTTTTTTATAGAAAAGTGAAATTGCCAGTATTTGCAGACACAGATGAAGTAGATGCAGTTCATCATAATAATAGATTGGAGGTATTTGTCCCAATAGGAAAAAATAGCGCAAGCAGCAAAAAAGAAATTAATATCAAACAAATATAAACCTGCGTGTAGATAAGCTTATCTGCATTGAATTGCTTGAATAATCAAAATCCTCTTCCTGAATCCGAAGAGGATTTTTTTATATACTTAGATTTTTTATAATTTTGAGTACTATCAAACCTTTAACAAAATGTATATTCAACCTAAAATCCTAAGTATTGCTATTCTTATTTTCATTTCCTTAAGTTTTAGCCACAATTCAAAAGCTCAGGAGGTAACTGAAAAAGAAAGTCAAATCTCATATTTTGCAGGGTCTGGTATGGGTGGTCATGATATGATGCCTGCTCGTCAGCATTATATCGGAGTGGATCAAAGCGTCTGGAAATTTTTATATGCAAGCGCGATTTTGAGTTACTCACACGCTACTAATACGAAATATTTCGAATTAGATGATATTTACGAAAATGAACATTCTTATAATTTAATATTTCAAGTTGATGCTAACCTTCGCTTAAACTTAGGCCCTATAACAATTACGCCCCATGCAGGTATCACTTCTCGCTATTCTGATGAACAAAGGTTCCTATCAGGATCCAATCAACCTGTAGATACACCTCTTGAGGATTGGATATCATACAGGGAAGTATCATACAAAGGCTTAAGTCACGGCTGGGCATTTGGAATGAATCTTGAATTTATGATTTTTGAACATACATCATTTGGAGTTAGAACTGATTTTCAAGAATTCAATAACAATCCAACGGGCTTAAGTACATTAGCTTTTCAAATAAGAACTAATTTTCCAAAACTAATCGATGAGCTTAAGAACCCAATTGATTCCGATTAAGTTAATATCCTATAATTCAAATCAGGAATTCTATTGAGTCCTTCTATTAATTCGTTGCTTGGGATTTCATTCATGCAATGACTCGAATCATGGCATGAGTTTGATAACAATGGAGTGAAGTAACTGTCATTCACAGTCTGAACAAGCAATACTATTGCAAAAGTTATATTTTTTACCCTTCATAATCCTACTTTTATCGAAAACAATTACTTTCCTATGAAAATATCGGTTAGCTTACACGTAATTTATTTACAACCAAATGAGCCAACAGCCCCGTTTCCTCAAACTATTACGTTTAATCAGCCTCCTGTCTTCTGGAAGAAGATATACGGTAAAAAAATTAGCAGCATTTTTAGAAATTACTCCACGAAGAATTTATTGGACTTTTGAATCCCTATAAATCACATCAAAAAATATTTATAAAAACCTAAAAATTTAATTCTACACCCCTTCCAAAAGCAACAATCTACTATCTTTTTCGAATGTTAATTTTCCATCTTTAACAGTTGAAGTTTCTCCAGTGTAAAAGTTCTTCACTTCTTGATTTTCGATAAACACATTTTCAACTACTATTTCCTTTACGTTTTCCGCCATCACTACCATTACTTTATCCTTAAAGTCATTTTGATTCAATGTTCTGCTAAAGGAATAAGGTGCATCCGAAATTTTTTGATGATGTCCTGCGCCTATTGAAGGATGGTTTTTTCTAAACTTACCCAATTTTTGCCAGTGATTATGGATTTCTTTTATGCTGTATCCATCTCTCTTAGCATCAGTTTGCAGTTCTTCCCAATTCATTAAGGAACGTAATTTGGCATCTCCCTCTGCATCAGCATTAAGCAAACGAGCAGTTTCATCCCCATAATAAATCTGGGCAGCTCCAGGGGTTAACATCAAATAGTTAGCAGTATTAAAAACATTGGTTCTATCAGCATCAAATGGATCGCCATCATCATGAGAGGAAAGGTAGTTTAAAACTGATTTTTCTTTCAATTCCCCTTGGTTTAAAAGACTGTCATAAGTAGAGAAAATTATATCAGGATGTTTGTCTTTCAATTCCCATTTTAATGAGAAGTTGATCATACTGTGAAAGCCTTCATCAAAGAAATTAACTGCGGTGTCACCATCATAAGTAAATTCCAAGCCATCATAGATAGAGTAATTGTATATTTCACCTACCATATAGAAATCCAAATCATCTAATTTCTCCTCAGGATTTTCATTTTTCCAATCTCTTAAAGCTTTTAAGGCTTCCGCATACAATTCGCCCCAAATTCCAGCTTCAGTATGTTTTACAGTATCTACTCTAAAACCATCCACCCCAAATTCTCTGATATAATCTGTAATCCATTTAATCAAATAATATTTTGGTGCTCTTGGGTAGCCAGTTTTTTCAAAAAAGTCATCCAATTCTGCCAGCTCTTTTTCCAATCTGCCTTCTTTCTCCCATTTGTCCAATAAATGCTGAGGAAGCTCGACTTCTTCTTCCAATTCCGTCAAAATATCAGGAAGGTTATCCACCAAAGTGCATTTTACAGTGCTTTCCCAATCTTGATATGTACAATTAGGATCAGTCCTTGTCCATTCATCCCACAGAGGATCTTGCTCTGTGACAGGGCCAGTATGATTCATCACCACATCCAATAAAATTCTAATTCCGTTGTCATGGGCAGTTTTTACCAATTCATCTAAATCCTCCATGGTTCCAAAATTCGGATCTAAAGCAGTCCAGTCTTTGGTCCAATAGCCATGGAAGCCATAAGTTTTGCCAGTTCCTTCATCTACTGAGCCATGAATTTGTTCCACTAATGGATTTACCCAAATAGCATTCACACCTAAGTCATTAAAATAGCCATCCTTTATTTTTTGAGTGATGCCCTTAATGTCTCCTCCCATAAAATTTCTAAGCGTGGCACCATCTTGTTCTCTTCCAAAGTTAAAATCATTTTCAGGATTGCCATTCTTAAAGCGATCTGCCAATAAGAAATATACAGTAGCATTTTCCCACATAAAAGGGGCATCTTTTTTTGTTGTTTTTTGCTCCTGAGGAGCTTTACATCCAAAAATCAGAATTAATAAAAACAGTAATGGTGTGGTTTTCATAAGTTGCAATATTTTAAAAAATCAAAGAATGAAATTGCTAATAAATATTGGTTTAAGCAATTATTAAGATACTTTGATTAATTGAAACAGAGTTTCAATAAGACTAGATTCCTGCCTCCGCAGGAATGACGCACGGATTAGGCTTATTCCGTTAATTCATTAATGTGGAGTTGAAAGGAACGAATAATTAGTATGAACTATTACTTACTCAAAAGTTAGAAAATTCCAGATTTCCGCCTCCCGACAGTACGGGAAAAGTTGCGCAGGAATTATGCACGGATTAGACTTATTAAGTTAGTTAATTATTGTAGAATTGAACAGATAAATTATATGGACTTTTTACTCGAAAGCTGGAAAGGACCGTCATTCCTTTGAAGAAAGGAATCTATCCATTTTAATCTCGGATTAAAATATCAATACATATATTCAGGACTTAGCAAAACAAATAAGGGCAGCCAATAGCTACCCTTTCAATTATTAATTACTAATTATTTAACTCGGTATTTGCTGAAATTGAACCGTTTTCTCTTCATTCTTGAAGGACTTTCTTGGTTTCAAGTTCAATGTATGGAATAATTCCGCATCTTCATCTACTTCTGGATTTGGAGTAGTCAATAACTTATCTCCAGCAAAAATTGAATTGGCTCCAGCCATAAAGCATAAAGCTTGTTCTTCTTGATTCATTCTTACCCTTCCGGCAGATAATCGCACCATTGCTTTTGGCATTATTATTCTAGCAGTTGCAATCATTCTCACCATTTCCCATACGGATACTTTAGGTTGTTTTTCTAAAGGAGTCCCTTCTACAGGCACCAATGCATTAACAGGAACAGATTCAGGATGTTCTTCCATAGTTGCCAAAGTGTGCAACATTCCCACTCTGTCTTTATGTTGTTCACCTAAACCAATTATTCCGCCAGAGCAAACAGAGATTTTAGCTTTTCTCACATTGCCTATGGTATCTAATCTATCATCATAAGTCCTGGTGCTGATAATATCTTCATAATGTTCTTCGGAAGTATCCAAATTATGGTTATAAGCATAAAGTCCAGCTTCTTTCAATTTCTGAGCTTGAGATTCTGTCAACATACCTAAAGTACAGCAAACTTCCATATCCAACTCATTGATGCCTTTCACCATGTCCAACACTCTATCGAAATCACGATTATCCCTCACTTCTCTCCATGCTGCTCCCATGCAGAATCTTGTGCTTCCGTTTTCTTTGGCAATTCTGGCATTTTCCAATACTTGCTCAGTGGGAAGAAGTTTTTGTACTTCAACATCCGTATGGTATCGGGCAGCTTGCGGGCAATAAGAGCAATCTTCAGGACAACCACCGGTTTTGACACTTAATAAAGTACATACCTGAACCTCAGATGGGTCATTATACTCTCTATGAACGGTAGCCGCTTTATAGATGAGTTCTAAAACAGGTTGGTTATATATTTTTTCTATTTCTTCCTTTGTCCAATCGTTCCTTATTTCTGTCATTTTAGTATTTTTATTTTAATCAGCAAAGCTGGATTTTTAACTATAATGTAAAAAAAGGGGCAAATTATTTGATTTCCAAATCAAATGGCATTCTTGTTTGCAATCCTTTATTTTCCATGACATATTCCAGTTCTTCTACATAATTAGCCATTTCACCATAAGTGTATTTTTTATGCAAAGTCTTGGCAGAAGAACCCATTTCCTCTAACAATTGTTGGAAAAATGGTTTCTTTTCTGGGTAATATACTTTCATATAATCTTCGTCTTCTAATCCTGCTGAATTAGCAGCAATATTTATTGCATCATCAAAACCACCTAAAACATCTACAAGACCTTTATCTTTTGCTTCTATACCTGACCAAACCCTTCCTGAGGCAACAGATAATAATTCATCAATTTGCATATTTCTACCTTCCGCAGCCTTTGAAGTAAAATCTTCATATCCTCTTTCCACTGATTTTTGTATGATTTGCTTTTCAGCATCATTTAAACTTCTGCTTACAGTATATAAATCAGAAAATTCACCAGTGCTCACTCTGTCGAAAGTAATGCCCAATTTCGTGTCCATGAATTTGGATAAATCAGGGATGATAGCAAAAATTCCAATGGATCCTGTAATGGTGTTAGGCTGAGCTACTATGGTATCGCAAGCCATTGCCATATAATACCCACCTGAAGCTGCAACACTAGACATGGAAGCAATAACCGGTTTTACTTTTTTAGCTAATTTCACTTCTCTCCACATGACATCAGAAGCTAAAGCACTTCCTCCCGGACTGTTAATTCTCAATACAATAGCCTTGATTTTATCATCTAGTCTAGCTTTTCTTATTTCTTTGGCAAAAACATCAGACCCTATAGATCCTTCCCCACCTTTTCCAGATACAATGTTTCCTTCTGCTACAATCACGGCTATTCTATTCGAATTATATTTATCCGCTACAAATGACTTACTGTATTTTTTCACTGATACAACTGGGATTTTAGCGTCTTCTTCAAGCCCAGCTATTTCTCTCATTTTAGTTAATACTTCATCAAAATAACCTAATTGGGTAACTAGTTTGTAATTCAAAGCATCTTCAGTGGTTCTTACCTTAAGTTCATCTGAAATAGCTCTTAATTCGGTTGCATCAATTCCTCTTGAACTTGCAATATTATTTATGAAAACACCATATACAGAATTAAGGAGAACACTTATTTGCTCCTTGCTGGCATCACTCATGTCTTTTCTGATGAATGGTTCAACAGCGCTTTTAAAAGTGCCAACCCTAAAAATTTGAGGTTCAACATTAAGCTTTTCCAAGGTTCCTTTGAAGAAGGTAACTTCGGATGTCAGCCCGCTCATATCCATCATTCCGGCAGGGTTCAAAACGATATCATCTGCAACAGAAGCAACATAATAACCGGTTTCAGAAAAGGTTTCACTATAAGCTAATATTGGTTTGCCTGATTCCTTGAAGTCGATTAAAGCATTTCGGATTTCCTCAATCTGGGCAAAACCAGCCATTACATAAGGAGCTTTTAGATTAATACCTTTTATTTTGTCGTCAGTTTTAGCATGTTCAATAGATTCCAAAATATCTTTCAAACTAACAGGCGCAGGTTCATTGGAAAGTGCCTGACTGAATTCCGCAAATGGGTCTTCAGAAGTCATTTCAACTATCGGTCGGTCGAGTTGAATTTCCAAAAAGGAGTTTTCTGAAATCTTTACCTCACTATCTTGTGAAGCTATTCCAGCAAAAATTAAAAAGAAGCCTACAAAGAATATGATTAAGGCAAGTAAACTGGCGAAGAAAATTTTAAAAAAACTTTTCATAAGAATAATTAAAGATTGATAATCATTTAAATTTTAATGCAATACTATTTCAACTAGTTTTGCAACATCTTACAAATTAGCTATAAAATAATTTGATATAAAAGTATAATTCTATTGATGGCTAAACTTAATTATGGAAGGAATATTCTTGCTTGTTGGGAGCAATCTAGGAAATAGGGCAAAAATATTAATTGATGCCGCTGAGACTCTTGAAAAAAGAGGAGTTAAGGTCGTTAATAGATCTTCTGTTTATGAAACGGCTGCCTGGGGTAAAACTGACCAACAGGCATTCTTAAATCAAGTTTTACAAGTAGAGACTGCTTTGAGTGCACGTGAACTATTGGATGTGATTTTAAAAATTGAAATTGATTTAGGAAGGGTTAGAAAAATAAAATGGGGGGAACGTTTAATTGATATTGATATCTTATACTATCATGATTCTTTAATTAAAGAAGATAATTTAGAAATCCCCCATCCCGGTATTCCTGACAGACGGTTTACCTTAATCCCCTTAGTTGAAATTTGCCCGAATTTTATCCATCCAAAAAAGCAAATATCACAAATAGATTTATTGGAAAATTGTGAAGATAATTTGGAGGTATCCTTGTTTGGAGTATAATAATTTTACTTGTAGTGTTATATAAATAAAATTATCCTTATATTCATGTGATAACCAAACTTAATTTAAAACCATGAAAAAACATATTTTAATGCTGAGTTCAGCTTTGATTTTTTTATTGGCTTCATGTGGAGGTTCTAACTCACAAAAGGAAACACAAGAAGCGGATACAAAGCAAGAGGAGCAGATTGCTGATGAAGTGGTGAAATCATCTTCAGAGGCAAAATCTGATGCTGAAAAAACAGAGGAGGAAGTGGATAAATTATTAGAGGATTTTTAAAAATTTTTAGATATGAAAGCGACTATTAAACATTCAGTATTATTAATCTTTGCACTTATCATTTGTATTGGAGTGCAAAGTGAAGTGTTTGCTCAAGGAAATTCCGAAAATGGAAAAGAGAAAAAAGAAATGGCTAAAGGCAAGTCATCAGGAGAAATTAGCAAAGAAGTACAAAAAGAGCTTGAAAGAGAACAGGAAATGAAAGAAGATCATGATGAAATGCATAAATCTGACAAGCATATGGATGGAAAACCTTTGCAAAAACAAAAAGGTAAAGCTAAAGAGAAAGGGAAAATGCACGGCAAAATGAAAGGAGATATGACGGGTAAAGAATTTGGTCATATTCGTTCAGAGGAGGCTAAAGAAAAGATGATGGAAACTCATAAAAACATGGAAAAAGCTGAAGCTGCAATAAAGAGATCCGAAGAGAAAATTGCCAATGCAAAAGAAAAACTTCAAAAGGCTCAAGAAGATGGTTCTATGTCAGATGAAGAAATAGCTGAAAAGAAAGAGAAAATTAAAAAAGCCGAAGAAAAAGTAGCTGAAGCAAAAGAACGTTTAAAAATGCAACATAATCAGGTGCATGATAAAATGATGGAAACTAAAAAAACTAAAAAAGATTCAGTTAAAGAAGCAGAAGAAGTGGAAATTGAAGATTGATATTTAGTATAAGGAGTAATCAAATCTGAGGCTATTCAAATTTTATTTGGATAGCCTTTTTTTATTTCGATTTTAAAACCCAACAAATATATATATCACTCATTAGGATTAAATATACAAAAGTATTAGTTTGGATTTTTAACCATACAATAAATTTAGTAAAATGAAAAAATTATTACTTACAGCAGGAATCATAATCCTGATTTTTCAAATAGGAGAAGCGCAAAAATACAAGGTAAAAAGACGAACAGGGGCTGTCCTGAAAGATAAGGAAGAAGTTGCAAAAGTTGAGGGCAAAGTATCCGCTTTCAAAGAATCTTATATGGATATGTACCAAAATGATGAACTTGTATTATCCGTAAAACAAAATTATTTTTCTTCTCCCTATAAAGAAATGGAAAGCTTTCCATTTTATGAGTTTGAATTTCCTGAACTAGGTATAGAGTTAAATATTAGGGCTAACTATACTTTTACCAATGAAAAACAAATCATTAGGATATTGATGGGGGAAAATGGACTTCATATATATAAAGAGGGCTTTAAAAAGAGTGAGATTGAACAATTAAAAGCAAGTGATGTGGTTCAGTCTATTCATAAAGACACCACTGAATGGAATGAAACATTAGCATCATGGAGAGAACATATTGAAAAAAATGACATTCAGGTTGATAAAGAAGAAAACAACCAAATTAGCTTTAGGAAAGTGGACCCTAAATTGGGTCAATCTAAATTTCTCCCAGAAAATTCCACTCACTTTATTTATCGCAAACCAGAAAAACCAAATGGAGAAAAAAATCCTATAGTTGGTGCCATTTCGTATCGAAATATTCCTAGTGAGCAATATACCGGAAGGGAGATTCATGAGATTCAAATCTTTAAAAGGGTCAAGGAGCCAATAGAATATCTTGGATCTAAGAGTTATTATGTTCCTTATGCATATTGTGACCTTACCAATTTTAGCAATGCTAAAAAATATATTTCCTATATGGATGGTGAAGTGAATACTTATCTTTCATTTTCTGACAAGCTAGACGATAGTGAATGGAGAAAAAGGGTTCAAATAATATTGGAGGATTTAGTTGAAAAAGGAATGTTATAGTTAAAATAATTTCAAGATTTATCAACATATTTATTAATAAAGCCCTCGATAGTTCTCAGAATTGTGGAGGGCTTTACTAATTAAAATTTCAAATTTAGCCCAACCCCTAGTTGATTAAAAGTAAGGTTTAAAGAGGGTTTCGGCTTTCTATATCCCATTAATTTCCGTGAATTGTAGAGCTCAATCGCCTCATCAGCTTTTCGGTTTGCCTTTGTTTTTATAGGAACTGCGATTGCAATTAAACTAACTCCAGTAATAAGTAAAGGAACGGTAATTTTTGGACTAGGATCAAAAAATGTGGGCATAAAAGCCCCTAAACCAAATCCTGCTATAACTGATGAAGTAAAAGCCCATCTTCTGGATGATTTCATCCTTTTATGGGCAGGCTCATAAGGTTTCATTTTTTTTAAAATCTGCCTTTCTGATACTTCCTGACCTAAAATGAAATATCGATTTTGAACAAGATTCCCTTTTCGCTCTATTAAAGAAGTGTCATTTTGGCTATATACCATTTGAGAAAAAAGGACAAAACATAGAGTTATTACTTTATACATTGGTTGATAGTTTTTGATGATTACATTAAATATAATGCATAAATCTAAATCCTAAAAGCCTCTATCAAATCCACTAGCATTTCTGTCTGTTCTTTGGAATGCGTTGGGAAATTAGCAATCCGGATCTGCTCTTTTTTATAGCCTCCATAACCCGTTCCGATTTGAATTTTCTTTTGCTTTAAATGGTCAATCAATTTGCTGCTTTCAAAATCGCACTTAATTACTTTTACGGTCTTGGAACGATGTTTTTCATTTTCAACAAAATGATGAAGTTGTGGATGAGCCTCTATCACCTGATTCAAAATGGCGGATTTATAATCAATTTCTCTTCTGATTGCTAAAACACCTTTTTCCAGCATGTCGGAAGCTACTTTTGCCAGTGTATATATTCCCAAAATATTGGGAGTTTCAGCAGTTTGAAATACTTGCGCTTTTTCAACCATATCAGGCAATCGATGGTAAGAACCAATTACATTTCCCTTGGAAGCCATTTTTTCTGCCTTTTCCAAGCATCTGTTGTTCACAATCCATATCCCCAAACCTGCGGGAAGCCCAAAAGCCTTTTGTACAGAAAAATAAAGGGTATCTATATTTCTAAAATCAATAGGTATCACAGGAACACCCGAAACCCCATCTATGGCAATTAATTTATCAGGATATTTCTCCCTTATAGCATTGATGGTATCTAAAGGAAATGAAGTGCCACATGCTGATTCATTCAGACAAAGCGTAATGATTTCTGCACTTTCAGGAACGTCAATTACATCAAAATCAGGAACGGTACCATCTTCCACAACTAATTCATGAGCGGTTCTGCCTAATTGTGTGGCAATTTTAGCAAAGCGCTGTGAGAAAGCCCCCATGCTTACATGATAGCTTTCTTTTTCAACACAATTCTCAATAATCCTTTCCCAAGCTTCATTGGCAGAAGAGGTGATCAAAACATGGTAATCCTCAGGGATGTCCATCAATTTTCTCAAATTTTGTTGACATTCCTTATAGATATCCTTGAATTGCTGTCCTCTGTGCGAGGTACTGCACACGCCTTTTTTTAAAGCAGTTTTGATATGCTCTTCAGCTGTAAAATATAAAGCTGACGGCCCCGGAGTAAAGAATAATTCAAACATTGGCAGTTTCTAAGCTAATTTTGGACTTTTTATTATAATCGGATAAGGTTATTCCAAAAAATATAGCTGCTGGAACAATCATACCGATAGCGCAAAATAAGTACATCTGAGATAGCGAAAAAATTTCTACTATATTTCCTAAGAAAAAAGCGCCTATTCCTATTCCTAAATCAATGGAAGAGAAGAATGTACTGGTGGCAACACCTCTTTTTTCAGGCTTCACCATATTGATCACCATGGTATGAAGAGTGGGCATTACAATTCCATTTCCTAAACCCAAAACGAAAGCCGCTATCAAAAATCCAGTTTCTGCAGTGCTTTGAGATAAAAGCACCAAACCTGAAATTGTGCCTATGAAACTTAGCAGCATTACAAAGGCAGGTCCTTTTTTGTCCATCATTTTACCAGTGGTGGGTCTGATAATACTGACACCAATGGCATAAATTAAGAAAAACATACCAGTACTTTCAATGGAAAGTTCTTTGGCAAAAAGCGTAATGAAGGACATGATTCCTGCAAAAGGAAAAGCCAATAACAACATTACCATGGAAACTTTCAAAACTTTTGGCTCAAATACATTTTTCCAGCTTAGTCTATTATTTCGACTGCTGATTTTTGGATGGTTTACAAAAAATGACATTAAAACAGCTAAAGAACAAAGAACGCCCGAAGTGATAAATAAAAATTGATAGCTCCCGGTTTCTTTTAATATTTGTAATCCAATAAGTGGGCCAACTGCCATGCTTAAGGTCATGGACAAGCCAAAAATCCCAATTCCCTCACCCCTCCTGCTATCCGGAACAAGATCGGAGGTTATGGTTCCTCCCCCAGTAGTTACTATTCCCCAAAATCCACCATTTACTAATCTTAGAAATAATAAAAAGATAAAGGAAGCTGCCAAGCCATAAGCTGTCATTACTATTGCATAACAAATCATGGCGAAAAGGAATAATTTTCTTCTTCCATATTTGTCAAAAGCATAACCGCTCAATGGTCTCACGATTAAGGCTGATAATGCATATATCCCAATGATATAACCTACTTTATCAGCATTTTCCCCCAATACATCTGTCACAAAAGTGGGCAGCGTTGGGAGTAAAAAATAAAATGAAACCGCCATTAGTAAATAACTAAAGCAATGGAGGAGGAAGTCTTTAGTATATAATGGTGCTTTAGTCATAGTAAATAATTATGGGCAGTTTTAGATTAAATTTATGTTGCTACATGTAAATAAAGATAGCTAACTGATACAAAGGGGGCTAAGTTTCTAATTTTTAGAAAAAATTCTATCAAAAGGGGAGATTTATGTTTATAGCTTATTGTGTCTTAATTCTTAAGTTTATCTAAAATCTCAGGAATATCCTCTGATTTACAATTATGTAACAACTCACCATTGACAACTAAATTGGTACCCAATTTACAGTAGTCCATACATTTGGTTTTAATGAGCTTTAGATTTTCATTACTATTTGATTTAATAAATTTTTTCAGCTCTGATTTTAATTCTTCACAACCATTTTTTTTGCAGTCTTTTCCAGTGCAGATGAAGATGTGGTGATTTTGGTTTTGAGATGCTTTCAATTAGTAGAGTTTTAAATTGCTGAAATATTAATTTCAGTATCGATATTTATTATTGAATATTTTATAAACATAATAAAACTAGAAAAGTTGATTTTGAACGAACAGTTTTTAAGTATTTTAATTTAGCGAATGTCTAATTTGTGTATGTGCTTATTTAATTAATTTTTCAATCCTATTCAAGTTTAGGGACGGAATTATTATCTCAAAGCTAGTCCCCTTACCCTCTTCTGATTTTATATTTATTGTTCCACCTAATTTAAGGACTATCTCATTGGTAATGTATAAGCCTAATCCTGATCCTTTAGAGTTTTCTGATGCCCTGTAAAACATATTAAAAACTTTATCTAGATGGGCTTCTTCTATGCCAATACCATTGTCACTAATATTAATTAATGCTTGCTTTTCAGAAATTTCAATATTTAACTTAAAATAACTTGATTTCTTATTAAGATCTTGATATTTAATAGCATTTGAAAAGAGGTTGTTCAAAATAATTTTTATTCTGTTTTCATCAGAGTAAAATGGAACCTTGTCGTTGATTTCAATCTCGATATTAAGTCGTTCAATTCCTTTTAAATAAGAGAAGTTTTCCTGTACTTCATCCATGATTTTCTTGAAATCAATTTTCTTTATATTTATTTCAGTTCGTGAATTATTGGAATAATCTAAAATATCCCTTATAAATCCCTCAAGCTTATTAATGCTTTTACGAACCATATCCCAATATTTGTTTTGGGGATCAGTAGGATTTTCAATTTGTGCCACATTGATTAAACCCAGAATTGACGCAAGTGGAGCACGTAAGTCATGCGAGACGCTATAAACAAATTTATCTAATTCAAAATTTGTCTTTTGAAGCTCTTTAAATTGTTTTCTTAATTTTTCTTCAGCAACTTTTCGTTTGGTTATATCTTGTAAAATTCCTTCAAGGTATAGTGTGTTTCCCTGTTCACCTATGATACTTCTAATATTTACATTTACCCATATTATGTCCTTATTTTTTTTCATCACCTTCATTTCATACCCATTCACCTGATTTTTCTTTCTTAATAAATGCCTGAGTTTCAAACGATCTTTAGGGTTTTTATATAATTGCTCTTCAATGTTATTAATCGAAGCAATCAGCTCTTCTGGGGTTTCATAGCCTAATATTTTAGCTAAAGCAGGGTTTGCAGTTATAAATTTGCCATCAATTGAGCTTTGATAAATTCCTTCAAGGGAATTTTTAAAAATATTTCTATATTTTTCTTCTGCTTGTTTACGATCTGTAATATCCATCCCTAAACCAAGTAGGCAGGGTGTACCTTCAAAATTATCAAATTTACCTGTGAAATAATGAGGAATTTTATCTCCTGTTTTCGTCATAAAAGGCGCTTCAATATCTACAGTACCCTTTTCAAATACAGTCTCAATTGCTTCTTGAATCCTCTGTTGATTTTTAACATCAAAGAAATCTAAAGGACTCATTTGTTTAATTTCTTGACCACTATAACCAGAAACAGTTTCAAAGTTCTTATTCCACCTTAGAAATTTTTGGTTGGTATCGAACAAATAAAAAATGCCAGGAAGCCCATTGATGATGGAATCTGAAAAATATTTTTCCGCATTTCGTTTTTGTTCTGCTACTTTCCATTCTGTTATATCATGAAAGAAAATAGATATACCACTGGGCGAAGGATAGATTTGAATATCAAACCAAAGTTTAGAATTGTTATAATACAGCTGATAAGATTCTTTTTTCTGGTTGATGGTCGCTTTTTTAGCTAATTGATATAATTCCAAGCCCATTGTTTTTGGAAAGATATCCAAAATGCTTTTACCTAAAATTTTACCAGAAGAATTATTAATCAACTTTTCGGCTTTTTTATTAACATAGGTAATATTACCATCTTCATTAATTGCAATGAATGAGTCGCTTACCCTTTCGAAAATATTAGTGATTTCAGATGTTTTTTCTTTTACTTTAGCCGTTAGTTCCCTATTTATGGTTTGTAATTTTTTTTCAGCTGTTTCACGCTTTTTGACATTTAATCTTAAGTTCAGTAAAGTCATTACTTGCTTAGCGAGCCTTCGTAGACTTAAGAGTTGAGAGCTACTTAATTCTTTAGGTTTTTGGTCAATAACGGCTAATGTGCCAATATGGTAGCCTTCTTTGGTACTAAGTGGTACTGCTGCATAAAACCTGATGAACGGTTTATTCACTACATAGGGATTGTCCAAAAAACGTTCGTCCTTTTGAGCATCTTTTACGATCATTACCTCTTCATTACGAATAGCATGGGTACAAAATGATAAACTACGAGCTATTTCATTTTCTTTTATTCCCTTTTTGGCTTTTGACCATTGCCTGTCTTCATCAATCAGGTTGATCATTCCTATAGGCACATCACATATTTGAGTTGCAAGTTCAACTATATCGTCATAATCCTGCTCTTCATGAGTATCAAGAATATTGTATTGATGCAAGGCATTTACTCTATGTTTTTCATTATTAAAACTGAAGCTATACTCCATCCTTCAAAGAATTTATACAATAAATATAATATAATTCGCCTACTTTAAAACACCTCAATATTCTTTAAGTAAATTGAGGTAGACCAAATAGGATTAGCTGAAATAAATTATCTTAAGGCTTCGGGATTTGGTAGTAGATGTCTTATAAAATTAAAAGTTTGATTGATTAATGATTCAGCAAATTCTCCTCAGTTACTTTATTAATCAATTCAATTGAGTTTTTAACATCCAATTTCTGCATAAGGTTTGCTCTGTGGGTATCTACTGTTCGGTTGCTAATAAAGAGTTCTTCTGCAATCTGATTGCTCGTATAGCCTCTCATAATTAATTTAACTACTTCCAGTTCTCTTTTAGTAAGACTAATTTTAGGCTGAGCCAATTGCTGTTTTTTCTTTTTCAAACTACTTATGTAATTATTGACCATTACATCTCGAACATCTTTGCTATAGAAACTAACACCTTCCATCACTTTTTTAACTCCATTTATGAGTTCTTCCTTATCTGCGCCTTTATGGATATAACCCTGGACTCCAACTTCCATACAAGAATTAATATATTGTTCGTCCAAATACATACTAAGCATAATAATTTTAGGGTTTTCTGGTATTTTCAATATTTCAGGGGCCGCTTCCAGTCCATTTTTATCAGGCATGGATATGTCGAGTAGCACAATATCAGGTTTTAATTGCTTCGTTTTTTCTATAGCCTCAATCCCATTTTTTGCTTCGCCTATTACTTCAAACTCTTCTTCAGATTCTAAAAAGATTTTGATTCCATTGCGAACTAATTGATGATCATCTGCCAATAGTATTTTAAGCATAGCTATTTAATTTTAAATGAATGATGATATTGGTGCCAAATC
This sequence comes from Bacteroidota bacterium, assembly GCA_051747245.1. Classification (GTDB taxonomy): domain Bacteria; phylum Bacteroidota; class Bacteroidia; order Cytophagales; family Cyclobacteriaceae; genus Marivirga. Next base: position 56,615 of record JBNJFX010000001.1, on the reverse strand, counting down.
TTGAGTCACTGTCAATATTTATTTCTCCCTGCATTGATTTTACTCGATCTATCATATTTAAAAGACCATGGCTTTTGTTTCTTCCGGTTTCTGTTTTTACTTTTTTGAAATTAAAACCTATTCCATCATCTTCTATGCTTAAACGAACGTCTTCATTCTTTTTATATAGTTGAACAGATACATTTTTTGCTTTTGCATGTTTCTGGATATTGCTCAAAGCTTCCTGTACTATTCTATACATATTGATTTTAATATTTTCCAAATCACCTTCATTTAGATTTGTAGTGAAACTGATTTTCAATTTTTTTGAATCATATGTACGACATAGATCTTCCAGGCTAGATTTTAAATCAAATATCTGCAAAATGGAAGGCATTAAATTGTTCGATATTTTATGCGATTCGTCAATTGAAGCATCTATTAATTCTACTAGTTTTTCTTTAACATTTATGTCTTCAATTAGACTTTTGGTATTCATTTTTACCACATTAAGCATTTGACCTAATCCATCATGCAGTTCCTTACTCACCCTTTCTCTTTCAATCTCCGCTCCTTCTATTTGAGCAGCTAATCGTAATCTTTTTTCTTCAGCCTCCTGATAGTGATGGGCCAATGCCTCTGTAGCATCATTAAACATAACTAAAAATTGTTCCTCCTCACTATTTAAGAACTTTGCTTTTGTTATATGTAAATTATTGATGGGAAATTTTCTGCCTACGAAATTGATATATAAAATATCTTGAGCCAAAATTCCATTCTGGTTTATATCCTTTAATAGTGTGATTGAAAGAGGTTCATCCTTTAAATTAGATATTTTAATGTCCTCGCCTAACTTGAATTCCAGTAAGATTTCTGGTAAAGTATTAAGTAAGTCAGCCGTGAATTTATTCAAATACTGTATTTTATAATCTTCATCAATTACGATTAAGCAACTTTTAATATTATCCAAAATGGTGGATAACAATTTCTGCGATTCTTTCTTTTGTTTATCTACTTGATATTTATACAGGCTTAATTCTACATTACTGAGCAATTCAGCCTCCGCAAAAGGCTTGCTCAGGAAAGTATTAGGGAAGGTTAATTTTGCACGGTCAATCGTTTTTCTATCGTTGAGTGCAGTCAAGTAAATAACAGGAGTATCCTTTATTTTATTTATTTCTATAGAGGTTTCAATACCATCATACTTCCCTTCAAGCATCACGTCCATTATAACCAATGATGGTGTGTATTTTTTAATAAAATTTATTGCTTCCTCGCCTGAAGTAATAATATCAAGTACTTTATAATTACCTCTTTGTAAAACTTTTTGCAAATGAGTACTTACAATTTCAGAATCTTCAACGATTAATATGCTTTTAAACATTATAGTTTTTTGATTTGTCACCAGTTAATAAACAGGCATTTAATTATAGTCAATTTTATTGGCTGCAGCAAACGATATAATAATATTAATTCAATGAATATTTTTATATGAATTCTTTAAATATGGCTTCGGTTAATTTAAATGTACTTTCTAGGTATTTATACTTATAGTTATCTATGTAAAATTCACCATTGAAAAATACATAAAAATCTTGATTGATTACAATGTTGTAGCTTCTTACCTTTATATCATCAAAATTAAATCAAAAAAGACATGGTAAAAGCAGCCACAAAACTCAAAGAAAACATTGCCCCTGAATCGAAGGAGGCTTCATCAAATTCTAACGGAAAGGATTTAGAAAATCATATCAATGCGGTGAATAATGCATTCGCCTCCATTGAATTTGATCCAAAAGGTTTCATCATTGATGCAAATGACCAATTTTTAAATACTGTAGGCTTTTCTTTAAGGGAAATAAAAGGAAAACATCATAGTATTTTGGTATCTGATGATTATGCTGAAAGTGATGACTATAAAAGCTTTTGGAAAGCATTAGCAGCGGGAGATCCTCAAAACGGAGAATTTCAAAGATTTGATAAAAACGGAAATGAGGTTTGGTTACAAGCATCTTACACTCCTGTTCCAGATAAAAAAGGAAAAGTAGTAAAAGTTATAAAATATGCTTTTGATATAACAGAAAAGAAAAAAGTAGAACTCGAAGCGGTTGAAACTGCTAAGGAGTATGAAAAGGTAAAAGAAGAATTACAAACCCGAATGGACCAAGTGGATATTGCCTGTTTGGTATCTGAGTCTGATTTAAAAGGGAATATCACTTATGTGAATGATAAATTACTAGAAGTAACCGGTTATACCCGTGAAGAATGCATAGGTCAACCCCATAGTTTGTTCCGCCATGCTGACTCTCCAAAATCCCTTTTTAAAGAAATGTGGGCGACCATTGGAAGAGGAAAGATTTTCCGTGGAGAGATAAAGAACAGAAAGAAAAATGGCGATCCTTATTATGTAGATGCCATCATTGCTCCTGTTTTAGGTCCAAAAGGAAAACCTGTAAAATATATTGGGGTTCGATATGACATCACAGAGCAGAAGCTAAAAGAGCAGGAAGTGATAACAGCTATGGAAGAAAGTAAAAAAGCTGAGGAAGAGGCGACCGAGACTGCTAAAAAGTTTCAAGCGATGGAAACAGAATTGCAGACCCGAATGGATCAAATAAATGTTGCTTGTTTAGTTTCGGAGTCTGATTTAAAAGGGAATATCACTTATGTAAATGATAAATTACTAGAAGTAACCGGATATACCCGTGAAGAATGTATAGGACAGCCGCATAGTTTGTTCCGCCATGCTGATTCTCCTAAATCCCTTTTTAAGGAAATGTGGTCGACCATTGGTAGAGGAAGGATTTTCCGAGGGGAAATTAAGAACAGAAAGAAAAATGGCGATCCTTATTTTGTAGATGCCATCATTGCTCCTGTTTTGGGACCAAACGGTAAACCTGTAAAATATATAGGGGTACGTTACGATATCACTGAGCAAAAATTAAAAGAGCAGGAAATTCAACAAGCCATGGAAGAACAGTCGGATGTAATCGAAGTGATCCGTGCTATGGCAAAAGGGGATTTAACCCAAAGGGTTCAGAATGAATCTGATGTGGCTGGCGAAGTAAATGAAGCACTTGATAATTTAAACGATGTTTTGAACAGCATTAATAAAGGTGCTGAAGTGGTTTCAACTTCATCGGGTAACTTACTGAAGAGAAGTGAAGGAATTAAGAACAGTTCCAATGAAGTAGCTTCTGCTATTTCCCAAATGGCAAAAGGAGCGCAAGACCAAGCATCAAGAACTGATGAATCATCTAAATTGGTGGATGGTGTTATGGAATCTTCCAAGGAAATGCAAACCAAGGCAGACTTCATCAGAAAGACTGCTGAGGATGGTCAAAAACGATCGGAAGAAGGTTTGAAAATCATTAAAAATTTGGTGGAGAATATGTCAGGAATTGACAGTTCTGCTTCTGAAACCTCCCAATCAATTGTAATTCTAACAGAAAGGGCTGAGGAAATAGGAAGAACGCTAAATGTTATTACAGACATAGCCTCCCAAACCAATTTATTGGCATTGAATGCAGCCATTGAAGCCGCTAGGGCAGGTGAAGCAGGGAGAGGATTTGCCGTGGTAGCTGAGGAAATCAGAAAATTGGCGGAAGATTCCAGAAATTCGGCTATTGATATCGAAAAAATCATCAGTGATGTTCAAAAAGATACGGTTTCTGCAAGTAAAGCTATTGAAAGTATGCAGAGTAGCGTGAAAGATGGGGGAAATGCCACTAAGGATGCCGAGAATATTTTTGTGGAAATAGCAGGATCAAGTGATACTACTTTCCAACATTCTAAAGAAATTTTAACGGCTTCCAACGGACAAAAAGATGCTATGGAAGCAGTGGTGAAAAATATTGAACAGATAGTAGTAGTAGCTGAAGAAACAGCAGCAGGAACCCAGCAAGTAGCAAGTTCTTCTCAAGAATTGAATGCAGGAATGGTTGAAGTAACCGATGCCAGCAATCAGTTGAGCAAAATTGCTGAAGAATTGAAATCAGGTATTAAGAAATTCACTTTAACTAAAGCCTAATATGGAAGCTGTAAATGAAAATGGAATCAAAGAAAACGAGCAAAAGTCACAGCTGATTGTGTTTCGTTTGGGTGATGAGGAATACGGTTTGCAGATTGGGCAAATTAAGGAAGTAGTTCCGACACCTCACATCACACGCTTGCCTCAAACACCTCCTTATGTAAAAGGGGTAGCCAACATTAGAGGAAATGTTATTGCGGTGGTTGATTTGGAAGAAAAGTTTGGTTTGAATCAACACAAGGAGGAAGATTCGAATAACTACACTTTAGTAGTGGAAAGTGATGAGGTAAAAATGGGAGTATTGGTCAGAGAGCTGCCTAATACTTTAAATGTAAAGCAATCTGAAATTGAAGATTCGACAAACATCATACAAGATGGTGGAGCTGAGCAATCCTACATCAAAGGAATTGTAAAATTAGAAGGTAGATTGATCATTATGTTGGATGTATTCAAAACCATGAGTGAAAGTGAGTTAAATGGAGTTTTTAAAAATAACAAAACCCATGAAAACGACTGAGCATTCACTTAATTTGGGAGATTTCATCGTCACCAAAGACCCGGCTAATATTGCTTGTTATGGGTTAGGTTCATGTGTAGGGCTATTTATTTATGACAGAGTTAATAAAATTTCAGCTGCTGCCCATGTGGTTTTATCGGATGAATTTGAAAAAGATACAACTTATAATGCCAAAACAGCATTTGAAAAACTGATAGAGGAGATCGAAAAAATCGGGGGAAATAAAAATGCACTCCGAGCCAAGATTGTAGGCGGTGCCAATCTTTTCAATTCAGGCTTCAAAACCGGTGAAAGAAATGTGAATGCATTACGCAAGTTGATTTTAGAAAATAAAATCTTTTTGGCTGGGCAGGATGTTGGCGGAAATAAAAGCCGAACTGCCCGCTTTAATACTTTAAATGGAGACTTATCAGTTTCCTCGCAAAATACAAATTACGCTATTTAAAAAAATTATGATAATGGGAAAGAAAGTTTTAATCGTAGATGATTCGCTTTATATGCGGACGCTCATAAAAGATGCCCTGGAAGAAGGGGGATATGAAATTGTAGGGCAAGCTGCCAATGGAGAAGAAGCCATTGATTTGGCTTTTGAATTGCAGCCTGACATCATCACCTTGGACAATATTTTACCGGATATGATTGGTACTGATATTCTAAAAGTTTATAAAGATGAAGGCTTGCCGTCTAAAGTTTATATGATCAGTGCTGTAGGTCAAAATTCCGTAATCGAAGAAGGAATGAACCTGGGAGCTGAAGATTATATAGTCAAACCTTTCACCTCAGAACAATTGGTGCAAGCCCTTGCTAATGCCTAATGAGCTCCTCTAAAAACATATCAACCTTAATAGTAGAAGATTCAGCTTTAATGAGGATTTTACTTTCTGATATCCTGAAAGCAGATCCTGATATTGAATTATTGGGTACTGCGAAAAACGGAAAAGAGGGAGTGGAAAAAGCAAGATTGCTGCAGCCTGACGTCATTATTTCTGATATGATCATGCCGGATTACGATGGGGTTTACCTAGTGGAGAAGGTGATGAAGGAAATGCCGACCCCGGTTATTCTCTTAAGTTCATTGGAGAAAAATGACGGTTTAGTATTTGATGCTTTGCAGAAAGGAGCTTTTGATTTTTTGGATAAACCAAAAGATGACATTACAAACTCTATTAAAGCAAAGAACTACCCTTTAACCACTTTAGTGAAAGCTGCAGCTGAATCCAAAATCAAGAAAATTGAGGTTAAGGAGAACAAAAATAGTCATGCTTTTCATGGTTCATCTGCTTATGCGGCTATAGTAATTGGTGCTTCCACGGGCGGTCCAGGGGCAATCGAAAACCTATTGAAGCAATTGCCCAATAATCTGATTTTACCGGTTATAATTGCCCAGCACATGCCCGATAGTTTCATCAATTCCTTTGCTAAAAGATTAGATGTTTTAACCGAATTGCAGGTAAAAGTAGCTGAATCGGGTGAGGAAATAAGAACTGGATACATTTACCTTGCACCAGGTCATTCCAATATGCAATTGAGGAAAAACCCACATACTGGCGGAGTAGTGGTTCATTTTACTGATAAAGTTTATATGGAATTTAATAACCCATCTATTGACTGTCTAATGGAATCAGCTGCCGAGGCTTATGGGGAAAGATTGATTGGATGTATTCTAACGGGCATGGGAAAAGATGGAACTGAAGGATTGAAAAAGGTGATGGACAAAGGAGGGATTACCATTGCGCAGGATGAAGAAACTTCTGTGGTTTACGGAATGCCAAAAAGTGCCTTTGATTCGGGAGCTACCGACAGATTAATACCTTTAAATCAAATGGGCGGTTATTTGGTAAGTTGTTTATAAAAAATTATTCAGAGATGTCTAATAAAGAAAAAGAATATAAAAAGTTATTTATTTCAGAAGCAGATTCCAATGTGGAGGAGTTGGAAACCCTTTTGACACAGTTGGAAAAATCTCCTTCTGATCAAAAGACCATTGATTCAATTTTCAGAATCACTCATACTTTAAAAGGCAATGCGGCAGGAATGGGTTTTGAAGTTATTTCCAAATTTTCCCATGCCCTAGAGGATTTGTTTTCTGAAATCAAACAATCTAATATTCAAATTGAGGAAAATTTATTCACTACCCTGTTTAAAGCTGTAGATACACTTAAGGAGTTGATACAATCACTTTCTGATGAAAAGTTAAAAGTTCGCTACAGAGGAATTCAGCGTAAATTGGAAGTGATTGTGGAAAACAGCCGAAAAACTGAAAAGTCTGAAAAGGCACAGGGAGAAAGCAAACCTACAAGGAAAGATACAACAAAGAAAACTGGAGTAAAATCCAAAAAGTCAACTTCAAAATCTTCAAAAGAAGATCAGAAGCAACAAGAACAATTGGAAAAACTACAAGCTGAGGTTGAAAAACAACAAAGCAATCAGCCTAAAAAAGCTATGGCAGTTGAGGAAGAGAAAGAGATGATAACTGCCGAGGAAAAGGATGCCAAAAAAATTAGTTTTTCTGATATGGTGCAGGTTCCGGTTGAGAAATTGGACAATCTTTTGAATTTAGTGGGGGAATTAATCATTGAAAGAGACCGCTTAATCACTACTCATGAAGCCAATGTTTCACGTAATGAATTCAATAGTCTAAAGCGAGTTTCATCTGATTTGCAATATTCAGTGATGGATGTGCGATTAGTGCAAGTGGGTTTTTTATTCAATAAATTTCATAGAGTAGTACGTGATGCAGCCACTACAGAAAAAAAGAAAGTTGATTTAATAATCGAGGGCAGTGAAACAGAGATTGACAGAAATATTTTACAAATCATTTCCGATTCTTTAATTCATTTAATCCGAAATGCAATTGGTCATGGAATTGAAAGCGAAGCAGATAGAAAAGGTGAAGGAAAAAATGCAATCGGAAAAGTAACTCTCTCCGCAAGAAATGAAAGCGAAGGGATAATTATTGACATTAAAGATGACGGAAAAGGAATCAATGTAGAGAAAATCAAGAAAAAAGTAGCGCAAAAAGGCTGGGTAGATTCTTCTATACTTGATAAAATGTCAGAGGAAGAAATCATCTCCTTCATTTTTGAACCTGGTTTTTCTACTAATGATGCGGTTAACAGCATTTCTGGTCGTGGAGTGGGGATGGACGTGGTCAAGAAAGCCATTGATTCTGTTGGTGGAAACATCAAGGTGCAAACCGAAACTGGAAAAGGTTCAATATTTTCTTTGATTTTGCCTTCTTCTATGGCAGTAAAATCTACGCTCTTATTTGAAGTAGGCTATAGCCAATATGCAGTGCCACTTACATATACAGATGCAGTGCTATCGCTTGAAAGGAAAGAAATCTACAAAATTCAAAACCGATTGATGATTAATTATCAAGATCAAACCATCGAGACTGTTTTTCTTAAAGATTTATTTTATCCTGAGGAGGAATCAGCAAAAGATAAGGTCTTAAAATCAGATGAAAAGTGGAATGTTGTGATTGTGAATTATAATGGCAAAAAATTAGGCTTAGTGGTGGATAAATTATTGCAGCAGAAGGAAATTGTGGAGAAGCCATTAAAAAAGCCTGTTGACATTGTACGCTATGTAGGTGGTGTGACCATTTTAGGTAATGGAAAAGTATGTTTGGTAATTAATATTCCGCAAATCATACAAAAATTATTCAATCATTCAGTGAACGTAAACGCTACTGCTGTAGCCTAAATAGAGCCAAATAGGTAATTAAAAAGAGGTTTCATTAACTGTCTGATATTCAATACCAAATGCAAATATTTGAGTGATTAATTAAGAGAAAATGGAAAAAATTAGTAAAGAGTTAAAAGCAGTTGCTCAAGAAATATTCTTAAAAGGATATAACAAAGCAAGTCAATCCTTTTCAAGCTTGACAGGTGAGCAAGTAGTAGTCAAAAACTTCGAGCTTTTTTTTGGGGAAGCTCCTGATTTGTTAAGAAAAATCATCAAAACTAAAAATCCTTCTATTTTACTGACCGATATCATTGGGGAAGTTAAAGGAAAAAGTTATTTGGTTTTTAATGAGCAAGATGCAAAGACAGTTCCTGACATGCTTATCCAAAAAATGAAAAGCTTAGAATCAAATCCAGATTATGCAGAAATTATTCTGAAGGAGGTGGATAATATGGTTTCAGCTGCTGTCATTACTGAATTGTCTAATCAATTAGATTTAAAAATATACGGTGACGTTCCTAAATTCATATTCCCTGAAGAGGTTAATAAAGAATGGTTGGACGAAGAAATGGAGCATAATGAAAATATGTTTGCCATTCTCTCCTCTGCAAATTTCGCCTTTGAGGATAACATGAAAATATGTCCATATTTTATCTGGGTTTTAGATAAACAATTCTATTCAATATTGAACAAAAAAAAGCTTAGTCATGCGAATTGATAGAACCCATAGATTTTTATTGTTAGGATTTGCGGGAATGTTGGTGGCTTTTGTAGCCAGCATTTTGCTAACCCTGGTTTTTAAAAGTCTAAACCCGTACTACCACCTTAGTATTTACGTTACCGCTTTTGTTTTCTTTATCGTAATGGTTTTGAACTATGTTCGAGAAAGAAAAGGTATTAAACAAATTTCAGATTTAGGCACGGACCTAAGTTTGGATGATTCTCAATTTGAAATTAATTCTTCCAATAAATGGACCCGAAATTTCTATCAAGATATTTTGGCGAACAGGCAAAAAATCAAACAAGCCACTGAATGGATTAATGCCATAGCAGATGGAGAGCAGATTGAACTAACAGAAGAAAATGATAATCAGCTTTCAAAAGCGGTGGTGAATTTACAATCAGAGCTGGTAAAATTCAGAAGTAAAGAGGAAAAACGAACTTGGCAGGCAGAAGGCTTGGCAAAGTTTTCCGAGCTATTACGTACTTACAATGAGAATATGAAAGATTTCGGTTTCCATATCATTAGTGAAACCGTGAAATATATTGAGGCAAATCAAGGGGCTCTTTTTCTGGCAGGAAAGGAAGATAATGAGGAAGAATATTTGGACATGATAGGTTGTTATGCCTACGAGAGAAGAAAATTAGCCAAAAAAAGAATTTTTCAAGGAGAAGGCTTGGTCGGACAGTGTATGCAGGAGAAAGATTTAATTTATATCACTGATGTTCCCGAGCAATATGTCAAAATCACTTCTGGCTTAGGGTATGCCTTGCCGCGCCATATTTTAATTATCCCTTTAATAAGTGATGAAAAAATGGTGGGTGCAATGGAATTGGCATCTTTTAAGATATTAGAGGATTATCAGATAGAGTTTTTAAAAGATTTAGCTAAGAATATTGCAGCTTCGATAGCCGTAATTCAAGTGAATGAAAATACGCAAAAATTACTTGAGGAATCCCAAAAAATGTCCAGCGAACTGCAAGCCAATGAGGAGGAAATGCGCCAAAACATGGAGGAGATGGAAGCTACTCAAGAAGAAATGGCACGTAACCAATTGGAGCTTGATGGGGTTTTTAATGCGATTAATAACACCCTATTGAAGGCAGAATTTGATGTAGAGGGTAATGTTATTTCTGCCAATCAAAAATTCAAAGACTTTCTGAAATGGGAAGACGATGATGTAAAATACAAAAGGCATGAAAATATTTGTAAGAATCCGATAGAATGCGGTGAGATATGGAGAAAAGTAAAAGCCGGCAATAATTATAAAACAGAATACGAAACCCATACATCTAAAAAGGAAAAAGTGTGGGTTGAAGCTTCTTATTCCCCAGTATTGGATGCAAATGGCGATCTTCAAAAAATCTTGATGTTGGCAAAGGATATTTCCGAAAGAGTAGCAAATGAAGAGGAGCACAGAAGATTATCCTTAGTGGCGGATAATACCGATAATTCAGTAATTATTACCGATAAGGATGGAATGATTGAATACGTGAATTCGGGATTTGAGAATATGACAGGTTATAAATTAGATGAAATTAAAGGCCAAAAGCCTGGTGAATTCTTACAAGGACCTGAAACAAATCAGGAAACCAAAAGAAAAATCAGTCAATTACTGAAAGAGCAAAAACCTATTTATGAGGAAATCCTGAATTACACCAAAGACGGAAGTACTTATTGGGTTTCCTTAGCCATCAATCCTGTGCTGGATGAAAAAGGTGAATTGCAAAATTTTATAGCAGTTCAGGCAAATATTACGGACACCAAAAAATCTGCTTTGGATGCTAAATATAAGCTTGAAGCCATTGGCAGGTCTAATGCAGTGATTGAATTTGATACCAAAGGTTTTATTTTGGATGCCAATCAAAATTATTTGGATATTATCGGATATGAAAAAGTGGAACTAGTAGGTAAGCATCATGAATTGATGGTTGATCAACATACTTCTCAGTCTGCAGAATATAAAAAGCTTTGGGAGCGATTGGCTAATGGTGAATTTGTTACGGGTGAATTTGAACGTTATACCAAATCAGGTGAAAAAGTAATTCTGAAAGGAGTGTTCAATCCAATTTTTGATCTCAATGGCAATGCGATTAAAGTGGTGAAATTTGCTACCGACATCACTCAAGAAAAAACCTTGGAGCGTGAAAATGAAAGGCAGCAAGCTGAATTATTGAACCACATGGAAGCCATCAATAAAACTATTGGTTCATTGGAATTCGATAAAAAAGGAAAAATCATAAAAGCCAATGAGATCTATTTGAGTATCACAGGCTTCAAATTGGAAGATATAGCGGGCAAATCTTATTTTGATCTATTACCTGAAAAAGACCGTTTCAAACCTCAATATCAGTTGATGTGGGAAAGTCTGCAAAGTGGAAAATTCTTCTCCGGTGAATTTAAGCAAATGGATAAAAATGGTAGTGAAGTATGGCTTTCAGGAACAATTAACCCAATTTATGATAATGAACAAAATCTGGAAAAAGTACTTCTTTTAGCTCAGTTCACCACAAAATCCAAGCAAAAGCTAAATGAACTTGGTGGCTCAGTAACGGCTATGAAAGGTGTTATACCAATTTTGGAATTAAATACAGATTTTAGTCTGAAAAATGCCAATCCTCTGTTTTTCGATTCTTCAGGTTACAGTAGAATGACTTTAAAGAAAGTGGATTTCACAAAGAATTTTAAGTTTGAAAAAGGAGTCACAGCTAAAACAATTTTAAAAGACTTAGAAGAAGGTAAACGAGTAGAAACCCAACTTGATTTTAAAACAAATGATGGGGAATGGATAAACTCAAAGGTTAGCATAGCGGGTGTTCAGAATTTAGACTTAGAACTAGATAAAATCATCATATTATTCACCGGAATGGTAGAGCAACAATTAAAATTAAAAAATGTCAACTGAGCCTATATCAACTGCAGTGGAAATCACAGATGAAGAAATGCGTTCCATTCAGGACGCCATCATGAAAAGGTATGGCGTGGATTTCTTTAATTATGAGCCCAAATCTTTCAAGCGGAGGTTGCAACGAATTTATCGTAAATTCAATTTCACATCCAGTTTTGATTTATGGAACCGGGCTTTAAAGGATAAGGATTTCGTGCATGAATTCATCAATGAAGTATCTGTGGGCTTGACCTCTCTTTTTAGAGATCCTGAATATTGGAAAGTTTTCAAAAATGTTTGTAAGGAGCATTTTTCTGATCTTTACAGAATTAATGTGTGGCATGCAGGCTGTTCTTCCGGTGAGGAAATTTATTCTTCAGCCATAGTTTGGGATGAATTAGGCTTTACAGGAAAGGTGAAAAGCGTGGCTACTGATATTTCTTCCAATGCACTCAGACAAGCCGAAAGTGGCAGGATTATTCAAGCTAAATTACCGGAGTATGAAAAAAACCTTAACCTTTTTAATTCAAAAGTAAGCCTTGATAAATATTTTACCCAAGAGCAAGATGAAGTTGTATTTAAGCCGAAGTTTTTGGATAAAGTAACATTCAAAAACTCCAATTTGATTATGGAGGACTATGGTGAAAACCAATATGAAATTATTTTTTGCCGAAATGTATTGATTTATTTCGATGGCCCTGCCAAGAGTAAGGTAATCGAGAAAATCTATAAGGCTTTAAAACCAGGTGGCTTTTTGATCATCGGTTTCCTTGACAGCATGCTCAGCTATTTAGATGAAGAAAAGTTTGAGTATTATGATTTAAGGCAACGGATCTTTAGAAAGAGGTAAAGTATAGTAAATTTGCTTTTTTAATTATTGGGTTATCCCCTCCGCAGCCAGCCAAGCCGTAGTCCAAGCAGCTTGAAAATTAAAACCACCCGTAACGCCATCAATGTCCAAAACCTCGCCAGCGAAAAAGAGACCTGGGCATTTCCGGCTTTCCATCGTTTGCATATTAACATCCCCTAATTTTACTCCACCAGCGGTAACAAATTCTTCTTTAAAAGTAGTTTTGCCAGAAGCCTCATATAAATCTGCAATTAAATGATTGACTAACTTATTGAATTTCTTTCCAGAAAAATTATTCCAGCGCAGTTCTTCATCTATTTCGCTTTTGGTTAATAGATACTCCCATAATCTTTTTGGTAGTTGAAATGGATTGCTATTAAAAAGCATCTTTTTAGGGTTATGAGCTTGAAATTTAGTTAAGATTTGGCGAGCTTCTTCTTCATTTGCAGTTTTGAGCCAATTTACTAGAACTGAATATTCGTAATTCTTTTCTTGCAAAATTCTTGCGCCCCAAGCTGAAAGTTTGAGTACGGCTGGTCCGCTCAAGCCCCAATGCGTAATCAATAATGGTCCTTGATGCGATAGTTTAGTGCCTGCTATTTTCACTTCCACATCCTGGACGGCAACACCCGATAAGTTTGTAATGCTTGATTTTGGAAGGTTGAAAGTAAATAAAGAGGGAACAGGTACTGAAATACTGTGTCCTAAATCAGCTAGCCATTGAAAGGCGTCTAATTTATTTTGTCCACCAGTGGCAATTAAAATCTTATCACATTCAATTTTTTCAGCACCTTTTATATCCAATAAAAAGCCGCTTTCAGATTTCTCAATAGATTTTACAGAGACTTTAGTTTTGATTTCGACTTTGTGCTTTTTGCACTCATTCAAAAGGCAGTCGATAATGGTTTGCGAATCATCAGTTGTCGGAAACATTCTGCCGTCTGCTTCGGCTTTTAACTTTACTCCGCGGCTTTCAAACCAATCAATAGTATCGATTGTACCAAATTGCTCAAATGCTTTTTTAAGCTTTTTATTTCCCCTTGGATAGTTTTTGATAAGTTCTTTTGGCTCTTGGCAAACATTAGTGACATTACATCTACCACCACCAGAAATCTTTACTTTGGAAAGAAGTTTAGAGGATTTCTCTAAAACTACTACCTCTGTATCAAGATTTTTTGCTGCAATATTTATAGCTCCAAAAATGCCCGCTGCACCAGCTCCTATGATTATGATTTTAGTGGTTTTCAATTATGGGAAAAACTTGTAAATATCTTTACGGTGGGAAATGATAATTAATTTAATTTTATTGGGTTCTGTTTTTTTTAACCCAATTCTGTAATCACCAATACGAATTCTATAATATGTTTTAAACCCTGAAAGTTTTTTCACTTTCGGATAATCTTTTAAATCATTTATTGATTTGAGATCTGTAATTATATTTTCAATTCTAGAGTATATAGACTCGTCTTTGATTTTTGAGAGAGATTTACTAAATGACTCATCAAAAACAACTTTCATTTATTTGATCTTAACTGTTTTAATATTTCTTCTTCTGATACTTCTTTTCCTGTCTCTACAGAATCCATTGCAATGGCAAGAGCTAAATCCTCATGTTTTTCATCTGCTAAATCAATCACTTTACTACCTAATTTTTTAGCTAATTCGGAAAGCATTTTTCCAGTTTCATCATCTGATTTTATCAAAATAGTACTCATTGGTATTTCATTTAAAGGTTTATTTAGCTAATCTAATTGAGTAAGTTTTTAATTTCTGTTAATATTTTGGTTAAATTTTTAGAAAAGGAATTCTTATTAACTTATTCTTGCACATACCTAAATATACATAAAATTATGAAAATAAGTTTTCTCAGATTAATCCTCTCTCAACCTCTTATACTCATTAATCAAACCATTCGTAGAAGCATCATGTCCAATTACAGGATTATCATGCTCCAGTTCTGGTAGGATTAAACCTGCCAATTGCTTTCCTAATTCCACTCCCCACTGGTCAAAGCTGAAAATGTTCCAAATAATTCCTTGAACATAAATTTTATGCTCATAAAGTGCGATTAGGTTTCCCAGACTTTTAGGCGTTATTTTCTTCATCAAAATTGAATTGGTTGGATTATCCCCTTTGAAAACTTTGAAGGGCAATAATTTCTCAATTTCATCTGAACTCAAACCTTTTTGTTCTAATTCTTGACGAGCTTCCTTTTCTGTTTTTCCATTCATTAAAGCCTCTGTTTGAGCAAAGAAGTTAGCCAGTAATTTTTGATGGTGATCACCAATAGGATTATGCGAAACAGCAGGAGCAATAAAATCGCAAGGAATCATTTTGGTTCCTTGATGAATCAGTTGATAAAAAGCATGCTGACCATTTGTGCCTGGTTCTCCCCAAACAATTGGGCCTGTTTGATAAGTAACAGGCTTTCCGTTTCTATCTATTGATTTGCCATTGCTTTCCATATTTCCCTGTTGGAAATAAGCAGCAAATCGGTGTAAATATTGATCATAAGGTAAAATAGACTCTGTCTCGGCTTTATAAAAATTGTTATACCAAACACCTATAAGAGCTAATAGAACAGGTGCATTATCAGATAAAGGAGCTTCCTTGAAATGAATATCCATTTCATGCGCACCTTTCAATAATTCTTCAAAATTATCATAGCCTATATTTAAAGCGATAGATAAGCCAATAGCAGACCAAAGGGAATATCTTCCGCCTACCCAATCCCAAAATTCAAACATATTGGCTGGATCAATCCCAAATTTTTCGACTCCTGATTTATTGGTGCTTAAGGCAACGAAATGCTTTTTAATGGTTTCTTCAGTACCACCATTTTGCAAAAACCATTTTCTTGCCGTATGAGCATTGGTCATGGTTTCTTGAGTGGTAAATGTTTTGGAAGCAATTAGAAATAAAGTCGTTTCAGGATCAATTTTCTGTAATACTTCCGCTATATGAGTAGCATCCACATTAGATACAAAATAGCTTTCAATTCCTGTTACTTTATAAGGCTTTAAGGCTTCTGTAACCATTACGGGCCCCAAATCTGAACCACCGATTCCAATATTGACGATATGCTTGATTTTTTTACCTGTATGACCTTTCCATTCACCAGAATGTACTTTCTGGCTAAAGGTTTCCATTTGTTTTCTCACCTTTTTCACCTGTGGCATCACATCCACTCCAGATTCCATTACTGAATTATTGGATAAATCCCTTAAAGCAGTATGCAAAACGGCACGATTCTCAGTTTGATTGATTTTATCGCCTTTGAACATGGATTCAATTGCTTCAGGTAATTGCATTTCAACAGCAAGTTCTAATAGCAATCCAAGCGTATCTGCAGTGATTTTGTTTTTAGAGAAGTCAATAAAAAGGGAATCAGTATTTAAACTAAAATTATCGAACCTTTCCTTATCGTTTTCAAAAAGTGTTTTGAGGTGAATATCCTTAGTATTTTGATAATGCTCCTCTAACTTTTTCCAGGTCTTTGTTTCAATAGGTGAAATATATGTCATTGTTAAAATAAAGTCTTGCTTAAAATTCGATGCAAAGTTAAAGTCTATACGTTAAAAAGATAGTTTTAGTGTGATTTTTGTTGAAATTGGAAGTTCCGATCTTTTAGTATCTAGAAACTATTATCTAGATTTCAAGTTTTAAGTTATTTGCTGCTATCCTCCATCCCACGGTAATATTTCAAAACGAATTAACCTTCATTCTTCTCAATCTTTGTAGATTAAATACTTTACTCTCATCTCCTTATATCCTTCCAATCCAGCTTGCCAACTCATTTTAATTTCTTCTTCTGAAAATCCTGCTTCAATCTGTTGGCGCAAGGATTCTGTTCCGGCTAATTTGGTTAGAAAACTATTGAAGTATTCGTCTTTATCAGGAAATCTTTTATAGAAATCTATCAAGTATTTTAAAGAAATACCTTCTTCAAAATCTTTGGATTCAAAGTCAATTCCATAACATTTTTCATCTTCAAAAGGCGGGTGAACACTGCTTCCTGGCATGCTTACAGGTGTGAAAGTATGTTCAAAATCTGTTAATGCAGGATGTCCGATTTGTTGGAAAGGTTTTTCAGTTCCCCTTCCTACACTGATTACCGTTCCCTCAAAAAGGCAAAGTGAAGGATAAAGCGCAATGCTTAAATCATTGGGTAAATTGGGAGAAGGTTTAATAGGAAGTGAATATGAGTCGCTATGACTGTAGTTCTTATTTTTTATAATTTTCAATTCGCATTGTAAATCATCCTTTAGCCACTTTTCTCCATTAATCATTTGTGCCAGTTCAGCTACAGTTAAACCATGTAAAATAGGAATTGGATGCATACCCACGAATGATTGATGTTCCATTTCTAAAACAGGACCGTCAACATACATTCCATTCGGATTGGGACGATCCAAAATCATTAATGGAATATCATTTTCAGCACAAGCTTCCATCACATAATGCATGGTGCTGATGTAAGTATAAAATCTAGCACCCACATCCTGAATATCAAAAATGATTAAATCTAAATCCTGTAATTGCTCTTTTGTAGGCTTTTTATTTTTTCCATATAGGGATATAATGGGCAAACCGGTTTTTTGATCTGTACCGGATTTTACGGTTGCTCCTGCATCTGCATCTCCACGAAAGCCATGTTCTGGAGCAAAAACCTTTTTAATATTGATTTCATGCGACCTTAAAGTATCTACTAAATGTGTTTGTTCTATAGTTGAGGTTTGATTTACTACCATTCCAACTGATTTTCCTTTCAGAAAAGGAAGGTATTCTTCAGTTTGATAAGCAGCAGGAATGGGCGAATTTTGTTGTCCCACACAAGCATTTACCAAAATCATAAAAAATAGACCGCAAAGCGGAATGAGTTTGCCAATGAAATTGTAATTTGCAGTTTGAATCATAAATCAAAAATAAAGTTAATTCTTGAATCTACCTGATTTTATAGCGAAACGTACGATTAATTCTAAAACCGGTCAATTTTCCGGCAGTATTTATAAAATTGCCATTAGCAGTATTGCCATTGGATTAGGCATTATGTTGATCGCACTTTTGATTCTAGGCGGATTTCAGAAAACCATTAAAGATAAAGTGTTCAGTTTTGCAGGTCACATGCAGGTAACGAAATACACACTTAGTAATTCTTTTGACGAGTCTCCAATTTCTACAGAAACTAAATTTTTCCAAAACCATAAAGATTTACCTTTTATTAGGCATGTTCAAGGAGTTGCTTATAAAGCGGGTTTATTGAAGACAGAAGAAGCTGTAGAAGGAGTAGTAATTAAAGGAATCGGAGCAGATTATGATACTGCAAATTTCGCTTCTAATTTATTAGAGGGAAGATTTCCGAATGTCAATTCTGAAGATTATAGCACTGAAATTATTATTAGTAAAGAACTGGCCCAATTATTAATGCTGGATTTAGGTGAAAAAGTCATCATGTATTTTGTACAAAATCCACCAAGATACCGTCAATTGGAAATTGTGGGAGTATATCAAACAGGCTTGGAAGATTTTGATGAGCGCATGATAATTGGAGATGTCAGAATGATTCAGAGGTTAAATGACTGGAGCAAAGATCAGGTGGGGAGTTTTGAAGTGTTTATCAATGATAATATGGATGAAGAAGAAGCAGAATCCATAGTATTTGATAAAGTAGATGCAGATCAGTTTGTGAACTTAACCAGTAAAAAATATCCGCAATATTTCGAATGGCTGGAATTACTCAATCAGAATGTCCGCCTGTTTTTGGCACTGATATTATTTGTGGCTTGCTTTAATATGGTAGCCGTAATTTTTATTTTAACCATGGAAAGAACCCCAATGATTGGTTTACTGAAATCAATGGGCGCAAAAAATAAACTAATAAGAAATGTTTTCTTAATGAGTGGGTTGAGATTGACATTCAAAGGTTTGCTTTGGGGTAATTTAGTGGCAATCGGAGCCGCTGCCTTACAATATTACTTTCATCTGATTCCGCTTGACCAAGAAAATTATTATATGAGCGCTGTTCCCATTCTTTGGGATTTCAAAATGATTATAGGATTAAATTTATTGGTATTGGTAGTGGTTTTGATTTCGCTCTTTTTGCCAGTTTGGTTTATTGCTAGAATGAAACCTATTAAGGCTATTCGTTTTGACTGATTGGATTTAAGCTAGTTTTGCTTAAGGTCGTCCCTACGGGACTTAGATATTTGTTTTATCACTTTACTTACCATAAGTTCGTCCTTATAGGACTTTATGCTCTGCAGTTTGAAGGTTAAAACCGTCTAATCGCTAATGACACATTCATGTAATATCGGTCAGACCGAAGGTGCCCTTTTCCTAAGTCTGACATGGAAAATGTCTGACAATTCTGTTCTGTAATTATTTGTTCAAAAGTCTTTTTTTTTCTACGAGTTCTTACTTACTGTTCCCCATCTAATTAAAACCAGATCTTAGATCAATCACCCCATACCCAATATCTCATATTTTCATTAAATTCCAATCCTCAAATGTTCGACCTTCGGAACTGACATAGGTTGTCGCACTTTCATCCAACATCCATCACCCTTCCCTGTTTAGTAGAGAAGTTCTAATTTTGCGAGACATACTTCCAACTTCCAGCTTCTAACTTCTAACTATTCAACCTCCCAACATATTTTCAGTATAGCAGCAGATCATCACATCAACACTTAAAAACTTTTACACTCCATCACTTACGAAAAATCTATTTTTTATCTTCCGATTCTTCATGCCTTTCACTAATTTCAAACTCTGAAATTCACCACTTTCTCAGCAAAGATTTTATGTATTTAATTTACGATACCGAGACCACCGGATTACCAAAAAATTACAACGCCCCATTAAGTGATGCAGACAATTGGCCAAGATGTGTGCAAATTGCATGGCAACTACATGGACCCAATGGTGAGCTTTTAAATGCACAAAATCACATTATCAAACCAGAAGGTTATGACATACCTTATAATGCCGAAAAAGTGCATGGGATTTCTACTGAAAGAGCCCAGAAGGAAGGTAAGCCATTAATTGATGTTTTAGAAGCTTTCAAAACGGTGCTGGAGAAAACCGATGTGGTGGTCGGTCATAATATCAGTTTTGATGTTTCCATAATGGGAGCTGAAATGCTGAGAAAGGAGCTTTCTGAAACTGTTCTGACAGAAAAACCTATAATTGACACCAAAGATGCAGGGACGAATTTCTGTAAAATCCCTGGCGGAAGAGGAGGACAGTATAAATGGCCGACTTTAACAGAGCTACATAAAAAGTTATTCGGACAAGATTTTGCCGATGCTCATGATGCTGCTTATGATGTGGATGCAACAGCCAAATGTTTCTTTGGTTTGATTACAGAAAAGGCTGTTCAACCATTGGGGGAAACACCAATTGAAGCAATCAATTATGAGCCACCCAAACTGGATGCAGCCAATTTTGCCACTAGTTCTAAAAATGAAGAAAAAGCTGCTGCAGATGCACTTAAACAAGCTAAGAATGCAGATATATCCGAATTAAGTGATACAAATTTTGTCCATCTTCATTGCCATACGCAATTTTCCATTTTGCAATCCACCACGGAAATTCCTTCTATGGTCAATAAGGCTAAAGAAATGGGAATGCCTGCAATTGCCATGACCGATCACGGTAATATGATGGGCGCTTATAATTTTGTGCGTGATGCCAATAAAGCTGGAATCAAGCCGATAGTGGGCTGTGAGTATTTTCTGACTCAAGATAGAACAAATAAGAAAAATAAAGATGATGGTTTTCAAACTGTCCTTTTAGCAAAAAACAAAGCCGGTTACCATAATTTAGCCAAGCTTTCTTCCATCGCCTTTGTAGAAGGATTTTATTATGTACCTAGAATAGATAGAGAAGCCTTAGTTCAGTACAAAGAAAATATTATTGCCACCACAGGCGGATTATGGGGAGAAGTTCCATTCCTAATTTTGAATGCTGGTGAAGCTCAGGCGGAGGAAGCCTTTCTATGGTGGAAAGAACAATTTGGTGAAGATTTTTATATAGAATTAAACCAGCACGGTATTCCTGAAGAGCAAAAAGTAAATGAGGTGTTGTTGAAATTTGCCAAAAAGCATGATGTAAAATATTTCGCTGCTAATAATACTTATTACACCAATAAAGAAGATGCAGAAGCGCAAGATATTTTGCTTTGCGTAAAAGACGGAGAAACCACTGGTGAGCAAGGGAAACCAAAAAAGTATGTAGGAAAAAGAGGGCGGGAATATCGCTTTGGCTTGCCAAATGATGAATTCTACATTAAGTCTCCGGATGAAATGAAGAAGCTTTTTGTGGATTACCCTGAAGCCATTGCTTGCACTGCTGAGATAGCAGAAAAAATTGAAGGCTTTGAATTAGCTCGGGATGTGCTTTTACCTAAATATGATATTCCGCAAGAATTTATTGACCCAAAAGATGCCGAAGATAGCGGAAACAGAGGGGAAAATGCTTATTTACGCCATATCACTTATGAAGGAGCTAAAAAGCGATATCCTGAAATCACAGATGAAATTAAGGAGAGACTTGATTTTGAGTTGGAAACCATCGAAAGAACAGGATATCCGGGTTACTTTTTGATTGTACAGGATTTTACGACAGCGGCCAGGGAAATGGGCGTTTCCGTTGGACCTGGAAGGGGTTCAGCTGCCGGTTCAGCAGTGGCCTATTGCATAGGAATCACCAATATTGATCCTATTAAATACGATCTCCTTTTTGAGCGTTTCTTGAATCCGGACAGGGTTTCATTGCCCGATATCGATATTGATTTTGATGATCACGGACGACAGAAAGTAATTGATTATGTAATTGAAAAATATGGTGCCAATCAGGTGGCGCAAATCACCACTTATGGTACTATGGCAGCGAAATCAGCCATTCGAGACACAGCTAGAGTGATGGAATTGCCACTAATGGATGCCGATAGAATTGCCAAACTTGTTCCAGATATTAAACTAAAAGCTTTATTTGATTTGGCTTCTGATAAAAAGAAATTATCAGCTAAGTTAAAAAATAATGGAGAAGCCATCAGCAAAGCCGAAGAATTATTGAATCTAGCAAAAGCGGATGATGCTTCTGCAAAAGTAATCAATCAAGCCAGAGTTTTAGAAGGCTCGGTAAGAAACACTGGGATTCATGCCTGTGGTGTAATTATTACCCCAGATGATATCACCAAATTCGTTCCGGTTGCCTTGGCTAAGGATTCGGATATGTACTGCACACAATTTGATAATGCGGTGGTGGAAAATGCCGGGCTCCTTAAAATGGATTTCTTGGGTTTGAAAACCTTAACGCTGATAAAAGATGCGGTCAGGATTGTGGAGGAAAGACATGGTGTAAAACTCGATCCGGATGAATTTCCGATAGATGACCCCAAAACTTACGAGCTTTTCCAAAGAGGAGAAACAGTTGGAATTTTCCAGTATGAATCCCCTGGGATGCAGAAATATTTAAGGGATTTAAAGCCTACGGAGTTTTCGGATTTGATTGCGATGAACGCACTCTATCGACCAGGGCCGCTTGAATATATTCCGAACTTCGTAAAGCGTAAAAATGGTTTAGAAGAAATCAGCTACGATTTACCTGAAATGGAAGAATACCTGAAGGAAACTTATGGTATTACGGTATATCAAGAGCAGGTGATGTTGCTTTCCCAGAAATTGGCTGGATTTACTAAAGGTGAAGCGGATGTTTTGCGTAAAGCAATGGGTAAGAAAATCTTTGCCTTGCTGGAGGAACTGAAGCCGAAATTTATTAATCAGGGAGCAGAAAAAGGACATCCGAAAGATGTATTGGAGAAAGTGTGGAAAGATTGGGAAGCCTTTGCAGCATACGCCTTCAATAAATCACATTCTACTTGTTATGCCTGGGTAGCTTATCAAACTGCCTATTTAAAAGCTCACTATCCTGCTGAGTATATGGCATCCGTGCTGAGCAATAACATGAACCAAATCACGGATGTTACTTTCTTTATGGAAGAATGTAAACGTGCAGGAATTGAGGTTTTAGGCCCTGATGTAAACGAATCTAATCCTGGATTTACAGTAAATGACAGTGGTCAAATTAGATTTGGATTGGCAGCCATAAAAGGTGCTGGTTCTGCAGCCGTGGAAAGCATTATCCAAGAGCGAAAAGCTAATGGTCAATATAAAGACATCTTTGATTTTGCAGAAAGAATACCTCTAAAGAGTGTTAATAAAAAGACATTTGAATCCTTAGCAATGGCAGGAGGTTTTGATTGTTTTAAAGAATATCATAGGAAGCAATTTTTAGTATCAGATAATGGAGAGGGGACTTTAATTGAAAAAATCATTAAATATGCTCAGAAGTTGCAGCATGAAAAAGACAGTGCACAGACGTCCTTATTTGGAGGGGAAGGAGGAGTAGCCATTCCGCCACCGAGAGTCGCTGAGATGGAACCCTATTCTGAGTTAGAAAAACTAAATATTGAAAAGGAAGTGGTAGGTCTTTTCATTTCTGGTCATCCACTGGATGAATACAGATTTGAAATGGAAAGCTTCTGCAATACGCAAGTTTCTGAATTAAACGATTTGGAAAGCCTTCAGTCTAAAAATGAAGTAAAAGTAGGCGGTATTGTAACTGCCGTTGCACACAGGCAAACCAAAACAGGGAAACCGTTTGGAACCTTGACTTTGGAAGATTATGGTGGCTCTTTCACCTTCTTTATGTTTGGAGATGATTATTTAGCGAATAAGCAATTTTATGAAAATGGCTGGTTTATTTTCATCTCAGGCAGAGTGGGTAAAAAGCCATGGGGAGACCAGGCTTTGGAATTTAAAATCAGCAAAGTAGAGTTGCTTTCTGAATTAAGGGACAAAAGAACCAAAAGCTTGGCTATTATGCTGGATTTAAATGCCATTACGGAAGATTTAATAGTGGAGCTCGATAATTTATGCCAAACCTTTAAAGGAGAATGCGAAGTGAAATTGGAATTGCAGGATAAAGTCAACGGCTACAAAGTAGAAACTAAATCCAGAAAATATAAAGTAAACCCGAGCAATGAGTTGATAGAAGGACTCAATAGAATTCCTGATTTGAATTATAGGATATTGACTTGATGGATTTTTCCAGCTCAACTTTTCCAAAGTTCCAAACTTTGGAAAAGCTTGAATTTTCATGGTACAACTCTTATTCATATCCTGGGTAATTGTAAAATTTAGAAAAAACAAGAAAAATGGATATTGGAAGAAACGATCCTTGCCATTGTGGAAGTGGTAAAAAATATAAGAAGTGTTGTTTAGCAAATGATGAAGCAACAGCAGTAGCTAAATCTGTAAAAGAGGATTATTCAAGCATGATGGATTATTCTGAAGAAGATGAAGCTGAATTTGATTCCACTTTTACGGAAATTGCTAATGAGAGAAACTTACCTAGTGGGTTTTATGAAAATCTCTCTCCTGAAGAAAATGAATGTTTAGAAAATTGGGATAAACAATTTGAGCTTTTAGAATCTCCTGAAGATAAATTGCTTCATTTTGAAAAGATACTTTATGATAAACCCGACTTAGTAGAAGAAATAGAATTAGACCCTGAGATTCTATTTGATATTAATATGGCCTATCTTAAATTGGATAAGCAATCTGAATATATTCAGTTTTTAAAACGGTTTAGAAAGGATTTCCCTGTAGTCTATTCGCATAATGCTGAGTATTACGATTACAGTATTATTTCATATTTATTGAGTTCGAATAAGAAAGAAGAAATATCTGACTATTTCAGTTTTTTTATAGAAGATCCGGTCAAAAGGATTGATCGATTAATGGATTTATTTAATCTATTGATGGCCTTGGATGAAAAAGAAATTCTTTTGGAATTGACAGATAAAGTCAAAAACAAAATATTAGTCTCAGATGAAATATTTGGAAAGCACGATTTTGTAATTCCTTTATTTTATGATATGTGGGAAAGGTATCTTTCCAAAGGATTGGAAAATATTGATTATGAGAAAATGGTAGCTGAATATCAGGCTCGTTTGCCGTATGATCTTAATGAGGAAGGTTTAGAAAATAATTGGCAAAAAAGATTTGATTTTTTCTGGAAATCTTATCAAAACTGGGAGTTAAATTTAAAAGCCTCAAAGCAAGAATACAAAAAAATATATGAGGTAGTATGTGATAATTTTATCAGGTTTTTGCATGAAGATAAAGGTTTAAGTATTGTCAGCGCACAATATCATGCTGCATTGGTGGAAGAATTCAATAAAGCGAGATTAGAGAAACTCAAAAATGTGAAAAATAAGCCATTATTTGATTTTAGTAAAGATGCATTGGATAAATATTCCAATTCGATAATCGTTGACTTCTTTTTACCAGACTTAAACAGAGCTTCAAGTTTATATAGTGCCATATATTATTTTGCTGAGTATTTGGAAGTTTGTGATATGGTGGATAAAGATGAAGCAAATGAAATCAAAAGAAATACTGAAGAGATGTTTGCTGTAGTTTGGGAAGCCGTAAACCATTCATTTACGGAATCAGCTTGTTTTAAGAAATTTCCATTGTGGTAGATCACATATTTTAAAACTTGTGGCTTTTATAAAATTTAAAATTAATTGTTTGAATGGATTTGCCACATTGGAGATAAATAAAAACAAAACCCGCAAGGAATTGAATCTTGCGGGTTTTAATATTTTAAAGCACAAAGATATTACTCATTATGCATCCATTCTTTTTTAGCCATTAACTCTCCGTCAGATTCCTCATTATCAGGATCATCCACACAGCAATCAACCGGACAAACAGCCGCACATTGAGGCTCTTCATGGAAACCTGTACATTCAGTACATTTTCCTGTTACTATATAATAAAATTCATCTGAAATTGGCTCCTGCATCTCTTCTGCATCCACTTCTGTACCGTCTATTAATTTGGCTTTTCCGGAAAGGGAAGTCCCCCCAGACCAATTCCATTCAACACCACCTTCATATATTGCTGTATTAGGGCACTCTGGTTCGCAAGCTCCGCAGTTAATACACTCATCTGTTATCATTATTGCCATAACTGAAAAAATTTAAGCTTTAAGCTAATTTAGTTAGTATAACAACAAAATTAGAGACAATAAGTTTAGGGAGCAAAATATTTATTCAAACTTTATTGACATATTCTAATAAGTAATGAATCTAAATTACAATTAAAGGGTTGTGAGCCCTGAAATAGCAGGTAATTTAACTTAAGAATTTTTACTTCTAAATTTTAATTTGCCGTGATTTTTCAATCAATTGACTGCAAAATTTTCATTTACAACCTTCCATAAGGCTTCTGGTGTTAAGGGCTTTTGTACAAAATCCTTAACAATTGGAATTGAAGCTGCCCTTTCCTTATCATCCGGATTTGCACTAGTGGTAAGTATGCTCACTACAGCTCTATCCTGTATATCTTTTGACAACTCATTATATTCTTCTAGAAAATCCCAACCACTCATGCCCGGCATATTAAGATCCAAAAAGATGATGCCTGGTTGGGGATGATCTGCATATTCACCTTTTCTAAGTAAAAAGTCAAGTCCTTCCTTGGCTGATTTTACGGACTGTATATATACATCTATCTCCTCTTCTTCCAATATTATTTTATGATAAAAGTTTGTCGCCTCATCATCATCAATGAGCAAAATACAATTCAATTTTCTATTTATATTAACCATATGATTTTTCTATTGTGAAATGAAATGAGCTACCAACCCCTTTTTTTGAATTAATCCATATCTTTCCGCCATGTAGCTCTACAATCTTACGACAATATGCCAATCCTAATCCTGTTCCATCAAATTCTTCAGTAGGATTTAAGCGTTGGAAAATAAAAAATACTTTTCCATAGTCTTCTTCCCCTATTCCAATGCCATTATCTTTAACGCAAAACTCAATGTGGTCGTTACTATCTTTTGCCGACACTTCCACAACTGCTGGCTCATTCAGCTTTCTAAATTTAAGTCCATTACTGATTAGGTTCTGAAAAAGCATCCGCAGTTCCACTGGATTACCATGTACAATTGGTAATTCCTTGACTATAAGCTTGCCATCATTTTCTTTTAAGAAAGCTTCAAAATCCAGCCTAATATCTTGTACCAGTTCATGGCAATCAACTTCTTGAGTTTCTCTTTCATTGCCAATCCTACTAAATTCTAGTAATCCTTTGATCATGATGGTCACCCTATTGGTAGCAGAATTAATATAATCCAAAATTTTCTTACCTTGCTCGTCAAAGTGATTATAATACTTCTTGGAAATCAATTGGGTCATATTCCCAATGGTGCGAAGTGGTTCTTGCAAATCATGACTGGTAATACTTGTAAAACGTTCAAGCTCCCTATTTTTAATCATTAAATCAGCATTCAGATTTTCAAGTTGTGTTTGATTCTCTGACAACTTCTCTTGCTGTAAATCCAATTTAATAACTTTATCTAATAAAATTTCCGAACTCTCGGATAGTTGTTTATTAATACCCTCAAGTCTTGAAAAGCTACTTTTAGCAATAAATACAAGCATCACACTTATCCAAATAACAATTAATGAAATAACCATGTTCATTTGGGATAAATCACTAGGGCTGCTAGCCATTTCACCTGAAAAAACAATAGAAATAATAGTCAGAATTGTGCAAATTATGGCAGTATATATACTGGCATACTTTCCGGGTAGGAGCCAACTGTATAAAATCACAATAGTGTATACACTGGCCACCGCCAAAGTGCTATCCGTATATAAATCGATTATAAATATGACACTAGCAATCACTGCCGCTATGAAAATCAAAAAGGCGTTTTGTAAAAGCATCATGGATTTACGATCGGAGAGCATTATTCCTGCTGTTTATTTAACTGCTGTTTGAGTGCTCCGATCTCCGCTTCATATTCTTTCACTTGTTTTTCTAGCTGATAGGTTTTTAGCTTGTCCTCGGGTTTGGTTTCTATTAACTTTGGCAAATCCCGAATTAAAACAAAGGCTGTAGCCAAACTTACAAGAGCAGTCAATACCCTTAATAATGCACTAAGTCTATAAGCAGGCCAATAAAACATAATTGCATCAATTAAGTGTGTACTACCACATAAAATAATGAATGCACCAAACAACCAAAAAACAGGCAAAAATGGAAGATTATGCCTTTTTTGAATGAAAAAAATAATTATGGCCGGAATCACAAAATAAGCTAACCAAATGGCAATATCACTTGTAATATATAACCAACCATGAAATGATGACCATTCTCCGCATACCCACCGTGCCGGCCAATCTTCTGCCGAAAAAAGTTTACTAATAAATTCTATTACTTGTTCCATATGTCAATTCAGTACTTACATAAGTAAATATAGGCTTTCCTTTTTGCAAATAAAAACTCATACTTTACCGTAACAGTAATTAAAAAATTACTAGATACTTTACGATCGCCTTGAAAAATAACACCTTTTCTTCATGTCATAATAACCGATAAAAATATCTCTAAAACTCAACTGATTTCGTTTCTTTTGAGTACAATAGAGTAGTCGTTAATTTTCTATGATAAAAAACCAACTCCAAAAGATTCAAAATTTCTTGAAAAGCTCAGATTTTCTTAAATCTGTTTTGGTTACTTTTGGTATTGTAGTTCCAGTATTAATTGGAATACAAACTGATCATCTCCCCTATTTTCTAAGCATTTCTATCGGGATGTTTTTAACCTCAAGTAGTGATGTTCCAGGTAGCCGCAAACATAAAAGCATAGGTATTTTAATAGCTTCTGCTATTGCAGTTATGGCTACCATCATTATCACAGCTATTGCATCCAATCTTTATCTGTTAATTCCCATTATGGCATTGCTTATTTTCGGGATATCCTATATTTCAGTTTATGGCTTTCGTGCATCCTTAATTTCTTTTGCTGGATTATTGGCTATTGTATTAAGCTTTGCACATCAACAGATAGGATCAGAAATTTTTATCAATGCCCTGTTTATCGGAATAGGTGGGCTTTGGTCATTTTTGCTGTCTTTCCTTTTTCACCCTTTTCTACAAAAACGCCAAATCAATAATGAATTAACTGAATGCCTTCAATTAACAGCACAATACATTCGCATCAGGGGGAGATTGTCAATCACCATCCAAAATGAAGAAAAACTAAAGAATGAATTATTCGATTTACAGGTAAAAATTAATGCTTCACATGAGTCATTAAGAGAATTATTACTTAGCGAGCGGCAAAACTCAGGTTTCTCCAATTACAAAAGGAAGCAATTGCTTATTTTCATAGAATTGATTGATATTCTGGAGCTTTCAATGGCTAATCCGGCCAACTATGAAAAAATCAACGCCCTATTTAAAAATCAACTGCCGCTTATTAATCCTTTTATCGATCTGGTATTTGAATTATCCAACAGACTGGAACAAATGGCTGAATCCATGCATAAAAATAAAAAACTCAAACATAGAGATGACTTGGGCCCTATGTTTGAAAAATGCCGGGACAATATTCAAGCCTATGTAAAAGAGGTAGGGTTGCCTAAAGCCAGAGAAGGTGCTTTACTTTTGCATAATCTATTGGATTATGAAGAAAATCAGCTCCAAAAAATTCAATCGATAGAAAGAATATTCTATGATCTTGAAAATCAAAATAATGTTGGCTTAAAAAGTAAAGAGGGCAAGCAATTCATCACCCAACAGGATTACGATCTGAATATCCTTAAGGAAAATTTTAGCTTTAAATCACCCATTTTCAAGCACTCCGTACGTCTAACTATTGCTATGTTATTGGGTTATGGAATTGGCACTTATTTTTCCTTGCAAAATACCTATTGGATTCTATTGACCATAGTGGTTATCATGCGACCAGGCTATACTTTGACCAAAGAACGATCGAAACACCGATTGTATGGAACATTAATAGGATCTGCAATAGCTGCTATCATCGTATTGATTACACAGAACAATAATGTTTATGCCGTTTTATCTATCATATCACTCACCTTGGCATTAAGTTTTATACAAAAAAATTACAGAACATCCTCTATTTTTGTGACTACTAGTATTGTTTTTATTTATGCCCTTATTAATCCTAATGCATTTGAAGTCATTCAATATAGAGTGATTGATACATTAATTGGTGCGGCTATTGCTTTTGGTGCAGGTTCATTATTATGGCCAGCTTGGGAATCCCAAAGCATCAAAGCTACCATCGTACAAGCCCTAAAAGCCAACCGTAATTATCTTGCAGAAATTAATCGCTACTATCACCAACCGGAGGGATTAACAGAATATAAATTAGCGCGAAAAGAGGCTTTTTTGGAGATGGGAAATTTAAATGCAGCCTTTCAGCGTATGAACCAAGAGCCGAAATCCCATCAACAAAATATTGGGACAATAAATGAGATCGTAAGTTTAAATCATACTTTCCTGACTGCAATGGCTGCACTTGGCTCTTTTATTCTAAATCATAAAAAGGATGAAGTATCTGAGGATTTTGAAATTATCATAAAAACAGTGGATACTAATCTGCAACAATCCTTACAGTCAATACTTCACAAATCCCAAATTGAAAATACAACGGAAGAAAAACTGGCTGAAGCCTACCAACATTTAGAAGAGAAATTTGAAAATTTGGTGGCTATTCGAACAAAAGAATTGGAAAAAGAAGAATCCAAACCTATTGATCCAGACTTTAGAAAAAGTTTGCAAGCCACTCGATTAATAACAGATCAATTGAAATGGTTGGTGACTATTTCTGGTAATTTAAAGAAGGTGGTAGGTGCTTTGGAGAAAGTTTAAATGAATAATAGATTGGTTTAAATATAGATTTAAGTAGTCTGCTATTTATTAAGAATTCTAGAAATCAAAAAAAGTTTCACTTTGCGAAAACTTTGCGCCTTTGCGCCTTTGCGAGACCTTTTTTGCGTCAAGGACGCCTGCGGACGAGTATCATTATTAGTAAGTCTAAAAGCAAATCCCCTCACTTCCTATACTTATCATTCAACCCTACCCCATCCAAAATTATAGGCTTAATTTTCTCTAATCTACTAATTTTTGTGGCTTCTCTTTTAGCAGTATCGATGTGTTCAACATATTCTTTTTGTTTGAATGGAGTAAGTTTGTTAAAAGCATTTTTAAATGCCTTATTAGAATTTAGGGCTTCCTGCAAAATCTCAGGGATTTCAATTTCATCGGATTTTTCTGGTTTCCATTTCAAGCCTTTCTTCTCGTTTTCAATTGCTTCTTGGATGTATTCCATGATTTTATCTTCCTCCATTTCTTCCACAGAGGTGAATTGCCAATGACGCAAAGCTTTGGTTTTTCCATCTTGGGAATTTACCAAAACCTGATATGGATCTTTCAAAAACACACCGTTGAAAAACCATATGCTGACATAATTTTTAAATGCCCCAATCATTAATACATTCCCATTATTAATAGTATAAACCTCTCCTCCCCATTTTCTGGTCTCGACTAATTCTGTTTTATTAATGATGGCTCTTAAAATTTCAAGCTCTTTTTGCCACTTTCCGTTTTTGTTCATGAGTGTATTAGGTTAAAAAGTAGTTCAATTTACTAAAATTATAAAAATGGAGATTCAAACTTAAAATAGAATTAGATTTTAATTAAATTTAAGGAATCCTGAACTAGCAAATTTATTATATGAACTACTACCTACTTTTTTATAAAACCATTGAAAATTATGTTGAAAAAAGAGCTCCTTTCCGTGCTGAGCATTTGAAAATGGCAGAAACAGCCCATCAAAATGGCAATTTAGTCATGGCAGGTGCAATGGCAGAACCAGCAGATGGAGCAGTTTTGATTTTTAAAGGAGAAAGTCCCAAAATAGCTGAGGATTTTGCCAAAAATGACCCTTATGTGAAAAATGGTTTAATTGAAAGCTGGGAAGTAAGACCATGGACTGTAGTCGTGGGAGCATTAGAGTAATTTTATAATCTGTATATTTGGGATAGAAATTATGAGTTTCTGTGTTATATCTACCGATTGATTATTTCAAACAAGAAGTTTATGAAATAGTCATAAACCCAGCATACCAACCGAAATGAATATAACAGGTCATTGAAGTTTGGTGAACTAGGCTTTTGAACTTTGACTATTCCATAGCCTGTCCCGATTTATCGGGATGGCAACTTTAATACAATTACATACACATGAAATCAGATAAATTAAATAAACCTAAAATCACGAAATACAACAGCTTCGAAGAGTTAAAATCCTCTTCAAAAACAAGTAGGAGATTAACGGATGAAGAAGCTTTGGAAAAAGCACTGGAACTTTTAGATTTTTTTAACACCCTTAAAAAAGCTAAACCACTCAATTAAAGATTACTATTAAATGAAATCACACCACTATCAATCCCTTATCAAATGGACAGGCAATAAAGGAAAAGGCACTAAATCTTATGCTTCCTACGAAAGGTCTTATGACATTATAATAGAGAACAAACCTACTCTAAAAGGAAGTGCTGACCCCGCATTTAGAGGCAATGCCGAACTCCATAATCCTGAAGACTTATTTTTAGCCTCTATCTCCTCTTGCCACATGTTATGGTATCTGCATTTATGTTCAGTCAATAAAATCACGGTAATTGATTATCAAGATAAAGCCACTGCAAAAATGGAAGAAACAGCTGAGGGAAAAGGTCATTTTACTGAAGCTATTTTACACCCTGAAGTAGTGATTTTAGAAAAAGATAAAATTGAATTAGCCGAATCACTGCATCAAAAAGCAAATGGGTTTTGCTTCATTGCCAATTCCTGTAATTTTCCAATTCATCATAACCCCACTATCAAGTTCAAAGGTTGATGATTTTATCTAAAATTTCCATATATCTGAAAAAATATCCAAGCCATTAAAACTTTTTTGATACATCCGTCATCCTAAATTCAAATAAGTCATAAATTGAATCTATTAAGATGTATGCGGTGCAAAAAGAAGATTTAATATCACAGGCTCAAACGGGAGACACTTACGCTCAAGGAGAATTGGTGAGGCAATGGTATCCGCGTATCTACAATTATGCTTACAAATATTTTGGTGAAGCTGATTTAGCGCAAGAAGCTGCTCAGCAAACTTTTATAGCCATGCATCATAAGATAGGGCAATTAAAAGAATGTGATAAATTCAAATCATGGATTTACGCCATTGTGGCAAATATCTGCAGACAGGAAAGTAGGAAAGGGAAAAGGCATAGGTGGCTGAGTTTTGACCAAATCTTACCTAAAAATGAGGAAGACAACAGTCCTGCATGGGAAGTTTCAAAACCAGGAGAACACAATCCTGAACAAACATATTTGCAAGGCGAATTAGGAGATATTTTAACAAAATGCCTCCAGCAACTCAGCAAGGATCAAAGAGAAGTTTTGATCATGAAAGAATATGAGGGCTTGAAATTTAGGGAAATAGCAAAAGCATTAAACACTTCTGAAAACACGGTAAAATCAAGATTGTATTACGCTTTTTCCCACATGAGAAAATTATTAGCAAAAGAAAACATTACTGAAAAAAGTATAAGATATGAAAACTGAAGATTGGAAAGCGAAAATGATGGATTATCTCTACGATGAGTTAAATCCTGAAGAAAGAAAAGCTTTTGAGGAGGAATTGGCTCAAAACCAAGAGCTAAAAGAAGAATTGGAAGCTTTTCAAAGTGATAAAGAAATATTGGGAAATTGGGAAGATGAAAAAGTAAGTGCTCCTCCATTTTTTAATATTTACAAAAACCCTGAAAAGAATAATGGGCAAACTGGGCTTAAATGGTTTCTTTCCATTGCTGCCTCACTATTGATTTTGATGGTAGCTGCAAAATTTACTGGCTTAGAAATCAGCAATCAAAATGGTGAATTTCGAATTGCTTTAGGGCAAGAAATTCAGTCTGATAATCAAATGGATAAAGATGAAATTCAGCAATTGGTCAATTTGGCCCTAACAAATTATGAAGAAAAGTTGGATGCTGAAAGAAAAGAAGATAAACAGGAACTGGAAAGTTATTTAACCCAACAAAGTCAGCAAAACAAGAAGCTGATCAATAATTACCTCACGGGTTTGCAAGAAAGTAATGTAGAAATGATGCAAGCCTATTGGAAGGAAAGCAATGAGCAACAGCAAGTTTACACTGAAAATATGTTGACAAATTTTGCTGAATACATTGACGAACAAAGGAAGGAAGATATGGACTACCTCTTTGCAAAAATGGATTTGATGGAATCTGATAAAGATTTATTCAAAATAGAAACAGGTCAATTGATTAATAGTCTAGCAAGTAATCAGCAAGAAGAGCAGGCTTATTAAATATTCAGAAATAGCACAAGCGGACGCTTGCGCTATTGTAGTCTCTTCTCACACTGGTTCAAGCGTCTTCGCACTGGTTCAAGCATCCGCTTGGATCAGTCTAGGAAGATCGCACCAGAAAAACAGTTAAAAAATTTCCTTTTCGACAGCTGGCGGAAAGGAAAGAAGATTAAGAATTTAAAATCAAAGCACAAGCGGACGCTTGCGCTAGTACAATACGGAAGGAGATTAGGCAACTCGGTCTGACGGTTGGAACCGTCTGACCGATAAATTGAAGAATGATTTAAATTTAAAGCACAAGCGGACGCTTGCGCTAGTGAAAAAAAAGCTTAAAACATTAAATAATAGAACAATGAAAAAATATAGTTTAATAATAGTATTATGCCTTTTAACAGGCAGCCTTTTGGCTCAAGATATTGATAACCAAAAGATGGAAAAGGATTTAAAAGTAGCACAAACTGTATTGAATAGTTTGGTGAAGGACAACCGATCAATTCAATGGAGTAATAATAACCGGGATAAACAAACTCAATACATTGAAGGCTACGGTGTGATTTTATCCTTACCAAAAAATTATGTTTTTGGATCTGCTTTTTCTCCTGAAATGCCTCCAATGCCAGATATTTCTGATGCCATTGCCAAAAGCTTTGAGGTGATAGAGGACATTTCAATTGACATTAGTGAAGAGGAAATAGATGAGGAAGTTCGAGCCGAAATGGAAAAGGAAAGAGCCGAAAGAAGAAAAGAACTGGCAGAAAGACAAGCTGAATTGGAAAAAAGAGCAGCTGTAGCCATGGAAAGAGCCCAATTCAAAATCCAGGAAATGGATAGTATGAGAGAACAAAAAGTGGTAGAGAACACTGAGAATGTCATTGATTTTTTACTGGATTATGGACATTTAATAAGCCAACTGAAGGATTCGGATAAGATTTTGGTCATGGAAAAAGGACAAGATGTAAGATTCTATAGAGATGCTGAAAGAGTTGACCAATTGAAAATAAATAGATTATCAGTGGAGGCTAATGTGAAAGATCTTAGGGCTTTTCAAGAAGGAAAAATTGATAGAGAAGAGGCTAAAAGTCGAATAGTGGTAAATAAAAAGAAAGAAGCAAAACCACTTGAAAAGGATATCACTTTATTTCAAACCATATTGAAAAGATTGTATGCACGAGATTTGTCTGATACCTATTACTTGAATGGTGGAATGCCACATGAGCAAATTGATGGGTTAGGAGTAATATTCTACATGGACATGGTTTCTTCTGTGAGAGCAGGAAATGAAGGCTGGAATGTACCCACCCAAGACAAGGAAAATATTTCTCAAGAAGAACGAGATGAATTAATTAAGAGTCTGTACCCTAAGTTTGAAGAGGAACTCAAAAGCAATATCATTGAATACGGCAAAAATGTAAAGAGTCTGGCAGACAATGAACAATTAATTTTCAAAGTAAGCATTACTAAATGTGAAGGCTGTAAAATTCCTGAAACTCTTGAATTGCAAGTAAAAGGTAAAATTTTGAATGAATTAAGGTCAGGAAAGTTGAATGATAATCAAGCTTTAAAAGAAATAAAGGTTGTGAAAGGTGATTTACAGTAAATGATATGTTGACAATATGATTAAGCCCAATAACTAAAATGTATTCTCAATACAATGAGTTTAGTTACTCTTACAAAACTTTAACCTATAAAATTCAAAAGAAAATGAAAGCACTACTAGTTTTGCCATTAATGTTTTTCTTTGCAATAAGTAATGCCCAAGAACTAACAATTATAGAACAAGATTATACTAAGGCACGAAAAATCGCAGAAAGCGAAGATAAATTATTATTTATTGACTTTTAAACTACATGGTGCCAACCCTGTAAGAAATTGGACAAATGGATATTCAAAAACGATAGCATTAGCAATAGACTTGGTAAGGATTTTATTTTATTGCGATACAATGCTGAAAAAGACAAAAACCATCACTTATCCAAAAAGCACCATGTCAATTTTTATCCAACAGGCATCGTATTAAACCAGAAAGGATTTGTCGTTAACAGAAAAAATGGATTCCCAGGTGAGGATGTCACTGAATTGAGTAAACATGTTTTTGATTTTGCGGAAGAATCAGTTGAAATAAACAACAAAGGAAAATTCATAGAGGGATATTCTAATACAATAAATGAAGAAAAATACCCGAAATTTTATATTGATTTTGTAAATAGAGATAACACTAAATCAATTTCAAGTCAAGAATTTAAAGATTATTGGACAAGCGAGAAGAATAAGTTTTCAGAGGAATATTTCTCAGTGTTGGTTTATTTTGCACACAAAACACCCTCTTCTACAATGGATGCTTTTTTAGATAATAAAGAAAAGTATATTGAAAAATTTGGTAAAAAGGATGTTGATATTGCGCTTTTCGGGATGATAAGAGGTAGGTTTGATAATGCTATTAGTGAAAAAGATGAAGATAAATTTAATAAGGCAGTGAAGTTTACAAAACTAATAATGACCGAAAAAGAAGTGAATGAGTTTATACCTGATTATGCACGAAAATTTGAAGAGGCCATAAATAATTAAAATTCTATGCTATAAGAAAGGTACTGAACCGAAATACAAGGAATATAATAAATCCACATCTGCTTAATTATTTATTTGGAAAAGTATTTAATAAATAAAAAGCTGATTTTTTTAAAATAAATTGATAATATGTCTCAAAATCCCACTTTACTTTATCTCACTGACCTATACTACCCAGCCAAAGGCAGAAATTATTATGAAGAGGATTTATACATCACTTCAAAACTAAAAGACCATTTCAATATTTTAATTGGCAACCCACAACAAGCCATGGCTTACTTAGATAAAGCTGATTTTATTGTTTTCAGAAATACTGGCCCTGTAGCTTATTATCAGGAATACTTCAATGAATTTGTGGTTACAGTAAAGCAAAAAGAAATCATGACTTTCAATTCTTTTGACGGAAAAGCAGATATGAAAGGAAAACAATATTTACTGGATTTATTTGAACAAGATTTCCCTGTAATTCCTACTATTGAAAGTATAGAAAAGCTTCATTTACTGCCAAATACCGATCAATATATCATCAAATTGAAAAATGGAGCTGATTCTATTGGAATGGAAAAGCTCAGAAAAGAAGAGTTAATTAACACAAAACTAGAGGATAAGCTGATTCAGCCATTTATAGATTTTGAATATGAGGTGTCCTTCTATTTCATAAATAATGAGTTTCAGTATGCATTATATGCCCCGGATATATCTAAAAGATGGGAGTTGAAAACTTATAAAGCCTCTGAAGAAGATTTGAAATTTACCCAAAGATTTATCCAGTGGAATAATATGGAAAGAGGAATTCAAAGAGTAGATGCATGTAAATTAACAGATGGAAGTTTATTGTTAGTAGAATTAGAAGACCTAAATCCTTTCTTATCTTTGGATACTTTAAAGGAAGAAACTCGTGATAAATTTATCCGAAATTTTATTCAGGCATTGAAAGTAATTACCATTTAGATTCACTTTGAGATTTGTAAACCTGACCGGTTTACTTAAATTATTAATCATGGTTTCCGGTCGGTGTGCCACCGACCGGGGTAGAATCCATGGTTGGTGGCACACCAACCATTTAAACCTCAAATAAAAACCAGACAGGTCTTTAATGCAGAATGTTTTTAGAAAAAGAAATTTAATAACTCCCAGTATGAATCCTGAAAACCACCAAGTCCACCTAAACCCCCAAACCCAATTCATTTTCTCAACCTCAGGAAGCTCCAATTCCATTGAGAAACACAATACAGCTCTTCAAAAATTAGGATTGAATCTGGTGTATTTTACTTTTCCTCATAACATTGAAGCCGAAGAATATGCACAATTATTACGCTCACCTATTTCAAGAGGCGGAGCAGTAACGGGTAAAGACGGACTAAAATCCAACATTATTCCTTATATGGATGAAGTGGAAGAAATCGCTAAAAAAACTTTGGCAGTGAACACAGTAGTGAATGAAAAAGGAAAACTCTTTGGCTACAATACAGATGCAATAGGCTTAAAAACTGCTTTAGAAATTGCCTTAAAATCCAGTTCTCATTCTATTAAAACAGCCGTGATTTATGGAAATGGTGGAGTTTCCGGTGTAGCTTATCATGTATTGAAAGATCTGGGTTTAAAAGTAATGCTCACTGGCAGAAATCCTGAAAAAGTGAAAGCTAAAAAAGTGGATTTAGGAATAACAGATAAAGATTTCAGTGGACCTTATGATTTAGTGGTGGACGCTACTCCAATTTCCTCCAATCCAAATTTCATGGAAGCTAAAGGCTTTTCTGAATTATTAGAGAATTGTAAAATGCTTTTCAGCCATAATATGCCTGAAAAAGACAATCAACCCAATTATTTAAAAAGCTATTGTGAAGAAAAAAATATCGAATTCATTCCGGGTAGTAGCATGTACAAATCCCAATTAATTCGGCAGTATCAACTTTTTATAGGTAATATTTCAGAAGGGGAGATTATTGAAAGCTGGAATCTATGAGATTGAAAATCTAATTCTATTTCTAGATATAAAAAGAAAGCAAATAAGAATTACTACTTTTATGCGTTCGACTAAAATTGAAAAATGGATCTATTAAAAAGAAATATTGAAGCATATCTGGCAAGAGAAAAAAAATCCCTTGGTGATTTATTAGCTGATTTTAACATCCAAAGATTGGATCAACTTTCAGTGGGTGACTTAAAGCTTTTCTGTGTTGAAAATGAACTAGATTATGCCAATATGCTGTGCAGACCTATGTTTGTTGATACATCTAAAATAAAAGACATAAAACTTTTGATTTTAGATGTGGATGGCGTGATGACTGATGCCGGAATGTTTTTTACAGAAAGCGGAGACCAATTCAAAAAATACAATGCTAAGGATGGAATGGCTATCAAAGCACTCGAA
This sequence comes from Bacteroidota bacterium, assembly GCA_051747245.1. GTDB lineage: Bacteria > Bacteroidota > Bacteroidia > Cytophagales > Cyclobacteriaceae > Marivirga. The sequence goes on along the minus strand of JBNJFX010000001.1, from coordinate 17,716 downwards.
CGATTTGGGATTCAAGCTGGTATTATTTCTTCAGCTCATAAAATCCAAATGGTAAAAGTCCGTGCAGAAATGCTCAATATAAAACACCTTTACGTTGGAAGTGACCCTAAAATTGACATCCTACTCGATTGGTGCGAAAAATTGGATATTAAATTATCCGAAGTAGCCATAATAGGAGATGACATCAACGATTTAGCTGTAATGAAAGCGGTAGGTTTTTCTGCTTGTCCTGCTGATGCCGTTTTAAAAGTGAAAGAAACAGTGAATTTGGTTTTACAAACCAAAGGCGGGCAAGGCTGTGTTAGGGAATTTATTGATTTTTATCTTTTAGATGAGCCTTTGACAAAATAAAGGTATACTTCTAATCATAAAAATAACTTTTCCAAAGTTTTATCATATCAATAAAAGAAGACACACTCGAACCTCAACTGCTTTGAATTAAGGTAACTTTGGAAAAGTTGAAATTGAAATTCAGTTTATTTATGATTCAAAACTTGCATCCAATGAAATCGGAACTGCACTTAAAGCTTTTGAAGTAGGGCAACCTTCTTTTGCGCCTTCAGCCATTTCTAAAAACTTATCTTTAGATAATCCACTTACTTTTCCTTTCACGGTCAATTTGATTTCCTTTATGGCAAATCCGCCTTCTTCTTTGTCTAAAACGACCTCAGCTTGAGCATCAAGCTGGTCAGGAGTATGACCAGCTTCAGTTATTGCAACACTCAAAGCCATTGCATAACAGCCTGAATGTGCAGCGGCTATCAGCTCTTCAGGGTTAGTACCTAACCTGCCGTCTTCATTTTCAAATCTGCCTTTAAACGAATAAGGAGTATTATCAAAAAATTTATTGGAACTGCTTAACTGACCACTTCCTTCTTTTGCTGATCCTTTCCAAACTGCCTGTACTTTTCTTTTAATTGCCATAGTTAATTTTTTTTAGTTTTAGTTTAATTGATTTAACCTCCTCTACACTTTAATGTTACATTTTAGCTTTTTAAACATGATAATATTTAGTAGCACGTATCTAGTAAATAAAAAATTAATCATTCTTAGCTTTCTATAATATATTTCAACTTATTTCAATATTTGATACTGCAAATAGAGCCTCAATGCTATTAAGTTAAGGCATGTTATCTTAACAAGCTTTTTTTCGCTTTAGCGAAAATCCTTTTGCTTTCTTTTTTTCCATTGTGGTTCAAAAATCAGGCTCATTAATCTGAAACATCAGTGCAAATTCCCACCACGACTTGTCCCTTATCCCGTATTTAAGGGAACAGAGACAAGAGAACACAATCCTGTCCTGATTCATCGGGAAAGAAAATAACCAAGGTTATTTTCTTAGGATTTCAGTTAAAGATGAGGCTTCAAAGCTTAACTTAATAGCATTGAATAGAGCCTTTAGGGGTTTTCTAGCTCAATTTTTCTATTCACAAAGCCGTTAGACGGGTCTACTTAGACCATTTTCAAGTAATTGGTCTTTAACATTCTTAATGATTGATACCCGTCAAACGGCAACCATCCAACACCCCACATCCATCACACTGCTTAGAACTTCCAAAGCACTATTTACTGCTATTTGTATCTATCTTGTTTCTATTCTATCCTAATTCCCCTAATTTTGCATTTCAATTTTCAAATCTTTAGATATCCATGAATTTATCAGTGCGATTAGAAGCCTTTAAAACTTTAGGAGAACAATTACGAAATATGAACGAAGCCGAGCTGGATGAATGGTATTTCCGTGCCACAGCTCATAATAATTGGTTTACCCGAGAAAATGTTGTGCATGCTGTAAAGGCTTTGGGCAAAATGCTAGAAGCTGAAAAATTAGAACAATGGACTGAAAAATATGATTTGCCAGAAGAAAGCTCTAAAAAAATAGCCGTAATTATGGCTGGAAATATACCATTAGTAGGCTTTCATGATTTCTTATCAGTGTTGATTTCAGGCAATAGTGTTATAGCTAAATTAAGCTCCCAAGATCCCTATTTATTAAAAGAAATAGTAGCAAAGTTGATTGCTATCAATCCAGAATTTGAAAATAAAATTAAGCTTACTCAGGAAACCATTAGTGGATTTGATGCTGTAATAGCCACAGGAAGCAATAATTCTGCTAGATATTTTGAGCAGTATTTTGGAAAATATCCTAATATCATTCGCAAAAACAGAAGTTCGGTAGCAGTTCTGACAGGAAATGAATCCGAAGAAGAAATTCAAGCTTTAGGCAAGGATATATTTCAATATTACGGATTGGGATGTAGAAATGTAAGCAAACTTTTAGTGCCTGAAGGCTTTGATTTTTCACCATTCATTAAAGCCTTAGAAGATTTCAAATGGGTAGCCGACCACCACAAATGGGTAAATAATTACGATTACAACAAATCAATTTATTTGGTAAATGATGAAGCACATTTGGATTCAGGATTTTTCCTAATGAAAGAGGATGAAGCATTGGTCTCTCCCATATCTGTATTATTTTATGAATTTTATAAAAATGAAAAAGAGCTAGAGGATAAATTGACAAAACAGGCAGAACAAATCCAATGCGTGGTGAAAAAAGGTGCTGAAATTGAACCCGGAAAAGCACAACAACCTGAACTTTGGGATTATGCAGATGGGGTGGATACGTTGGAGTTTTTGTCCCAATTAAAATAGTATAGATATTCTAATCCATAAGCTTGATTCTATCAAGTGTATAGATGGATGTGGGATGAAGGGGTGATGGGTGTAGCCCTTAATCCTCAAGAAGAGGAAATTAGGTCAGTACCGAAGGTCCGGAAACACCAATAAAAATTCTTGAAGTATGAAATTCGAAAATTTTCTTTTGTACTTTGTGAGCTAAAATAATTCGTAATTCTTAATTGATAATTCGTAATTAAAAAATGTCATTCTCAAGGCAATACATCAAACTAGTTGAAAGATTCCTCCCCTCTCCTTTTGTAATTGCTATACTTTTAAGTGCTATTACATTTTTCTTGGCTTTAATTTTCACTGGGCAGGATGGCAATATATTTGAGCAATCACAAAGCATTTTAGGTTATTGGCAAACCGGTTTTTGGGAACTATTGGCTTTTACCATGCAAATGGCACTCATTCTACTATTAGGCCACACACTAGCCCTAACTCCATTTTTTTCAAGAATCATTCACAAAATAGCCTCTATCCCAAATAGTACTGCTCAAGCAGGATTTCTAATTAGTTTTTTTACCATTATTATGAGCTTTCTGAATTGGGGGTTATGTCTGGTTTTTGGTGCAATTCTCAGTAGAAGGATTGGAGAGAATTTCACTGCGCAAAATAAATCTTTCAATTATGGAATATTAGGTGCTGCGGGTTATTCAGGAATGATGGTTTGGCATGGAGGACTGTCAGCATCAGCACCCTTGAAAGTAGCAGAAGCAAAGCATTTTTTAGTGGATAAAATAGGAGTAATCAGTATCTCCGAAACGCTATTTTCTACAATGAATATTGTCATAAGTTTTGTGCTTTTAATTGCTGTCCCAGGTTTATTCTACCTATTAGGAAAACATTTTAAGTCAAACTCTGATTATCAATCAATACTAACTCAAAAAGAAGAAAAAGTTGAAGAAAGCCAATCAAATGATAGTGAAAATAAGGCTTGGATAGCTTACGCTTTAGGTGGAGTGATGCTCATAAGCGCCCTATTATTTGCAGTAAACAAATGGCAATCAAATCAGGCTTTTATGGATTTGAATTTTGTCAATTTCTTATTCCTGACTTTCGGTATTTTATTGCATGGAAGCCTGGCAAAATTTATGGCAGCTGTGAATTCCGGTATTCAGGGAGTGAGTGGAATCGTAATTCAGTTTCCTCTATACTCTGGAATAATGGGCATTATGAAATATTCAGGACTGGTGATTTTAATATCTGATTTTTTTGTTTCCATTTCTACTGCTACTTCATTTCCAATTTTAACTTTTTTCAGCGCAGGTTTAGTTAACTTTTTCGTCCCCTCAGGTGGCGGACAATGGGCAGTTCAAGGTCCAATAGTTGTAGAAGCGGCTCAAGCTTTAAACATCCCCATTCCGAAAATTGTGATGGCATTATCTTATGGCGATCAAATCACCAATATGTTGCAGCCATTCTGGGCATTGCCTCTTTTAGGAATCACACAACTGAAAGTCAAGGATATTTTGCCTTACAGTCTATTTGCTTTGCTTTTGGGTAGTTTGATTTTTATTGGGGGGTTGTTGGTTTTTTAGTTTTGTAAAGTTACTTACTAAATGTCTTTTCAGTTTGTTTTGTCCTTTGAGGTTTATATATAGTTGGTTTTCGTCTTCTATGAGCTAGTGATTTCATCTTCAAACTTGGCTTTTTCTTAATATTGGGTATTCTAGAAGTAGATTCATTTTGCTTAGCAATTTTATTACCCTCATCCCTATTACTAGGAACAACTAATTCAGGTGATTTAATTCGCACTAATTTAATTAAAAAAACCAAAAAGAGAATCGATAGTAATACTGCTACTAATTCAATGTAACCACCAGATTCAGTAATTATTTTATGTATATTATAACTATTCATTTTTCAAGGAATTATTAATTATTTCAATTTGATATCTGATTCTTAGTACTGTTTTAATTATATGATAGGATAACACTAAAAAAAGATAAAAGTTGTCGCCAAAATGAATCCTGAAAAAAATGATATCTTATCTTGGCTAAAAATCAAACTTATAATGGTAATACAAATAACTAATAATGCGGTAAAAATTCTAATCAGAGTATTGTTATAGCCTATAATTTGCTCAATTGCAAATTTTTCATTCTCCTTCATTTAATTTCAAGCATTTATAATTAGATAATAATACTAATGTATAAATATTTCTGAAGTACTCAAAATTTAGGATTAGATAGAATTCATCATAGTTCAAACTTTCAAATGCCCCCTATCATTATACTTCACCAACTGATACATATTCTTCGTTGCTCTTATATGGTATAAAGCTAAATTCGAATGCTCAAATATATCCATATCATAAAGCGGATAATTGAATAGTTGAGCTAATAAAATTCGCATTGCCCTGCCATGCATGCAAATCAAGATTTTTTGTTCATCCTCTTTGCTCATGATGTATTTCATGGCATCCAATTGACGCATGGCAACCTGATCGGGAGACTCGCCACCTTCAACAGGCAAGGAAGTTTCGCCTTGTTTCCATTTTTCCAGCATGGAATAGTAATATTTATTTTCCTCAGGCGTAAAGGGCTGACCTTCTCTAGTCCCCCAACTGATTTCATTCAACCCCGAAAGCTTTTCATAAGGCAATCCATTTTCAATAAATCCTTGAACTGATTCTTGAGTTCTTTTTAATGTGGTGATATATAATTTATCAAAAGGAAAATCTCCATAAGCTTTAAAAAACTCCTCAGCTTGCTTTCTTCCATTATCATTCAAAGAAGCATCAACTCCACTTCCCTGCACTATTCCTCTAAGGTTGTAATCCGTCTGACCGTGACGAACTATATATATATCTTTTACCATAACTAATTTTCCAAAATCAATCAATTTCAAGAAATATTGTTTAAAATTGAATGTGAATCCGTAATTTTCGGCTCGAAATTACAAAACAGAATCAGTGCAATTACTATGGATAGGAAATTTCTTCAAAAACCAAGCGTAGAAGAACTTAATAAATTGGGCAAAAACACCATCTCTGAAGTTTTAGGCATGAGCTTTACGGAAATTGGGGATAATTATTTGATTGCCAAAATGCCGGTAGATAAAAGGACACATCAACCTTATGGCTTATTGCATGGTGGTGCTTCGGTAGTTTTGGCGGAAACTTTGGGTAGTGTGGCGGCTATGCTAATGGTAGATTCAGAGAAATTTTATTGTGTTGGATTAGATATTAATGCCAATCATATCCGGGGAATTAAAGAAGGATGGGTTTATGGAAAAACAACTCCTGTTCATATCGGAAGAACCACTCAAGTTTGGCACATAGAAATTAAGAACGAGCGTGAACAATTGATCTGTGTAAGTCGTATTACAATGGCAGTAGTGAAGAAATAATTTTGGAAAAAGCAACTCAAGACATAAAACATACTCAGCTTACAGCCGAGGCTCAACTCAATAAATTCATAGTATTTGCACAGCAGTATAAAGCAGCATTGGCTATTTACAGATTGCCAAATGACTCAAAACTGCAGATTTTATGCGATTTATCTGGAGGTGAATTTATAAAGGAACTTAATTTAGAAGACCTTTCTTCTGGGTTTTTGCTGCATCCTTTTCAAACTGGTGTTGATAAAATCGTGCATTTTGATGCAGAGATATTAGCCGAACTTTCACTAAGCCAAGCAAATGGTGAGAGCAGTAAAAGAGATGTTCTAAATTGGAAAAAATCACCAAGTGAAGAAATTGAAAAGAAAATTGAAAATACAAACTCCCAATTTGATTTCAATTTATTAGAAAAGGGTTCAAATCACCATTCGACTTTAGCTTCTGATTATATCAAAATGGTCGAAAAAGGAATCCAGCTAATAAAAAGAGAAGAATTTTATAAGGTAGTTCCTTCCAAAATAAAAAACATTGAAAGCAATAATGATATAAATTTAGGTCAGGTTTTTATCAACACCTGCGAAAAGTACCCTAACGCATTTGTTAATTTAACTTATTCAGCAAAAACTGGATTATGGTTTGGCGCAAGTCCAGAGACCTTAATTGAAGATAAGAAAGGCGAGTATTTTAAAACCATGGCTTTGGCAGGAACACAGCCTAAATCAGATAAAAGTATAGCTGAAACTACCTGGACACAGAAAGAAATTGAAGAGCAAGCTTATGTTTCTCGTTACATCATAAATTGCTTTAAGAAAATAAGGTTGAGGGAATTTGATGAAATCGGCCCTAAAACTATTCAAGCAGGCAACCTTTTACATTTAAAAACTACTTTCAAAGTCCATACTGAATCTGTTAATTTCCCAGAATTGGGTTCAGTTATGTTAAAACTTTTGCATCCTACCTCAGCAGTTTGTGGTATGCCAAAAGAATCGGCTTTGAATTTTATCTCAAAGCAAGAAAAACACAATCGAGGCTATTTTAGTGGTTTCTTGGGACCAGTCCATTTAGATGGTTTAAGTCATTTGTTTGTAAACCTTAGATGTTGTCAAATTAATAATCAATCTGTTACTTTTTATGCTGGAGCAGGGATAACAGAAGATTCGAAAGCAGAAAAGGAATGGGAAGAAACCGAGATGAAATGTGAAGTTTTGTCGAATATAATTTTCGGAATTTAGAATTTAATCCTTACTTTTGATTTGTTAATCGAAGATTAATTGATTTTAATCGAACAGAGGAATGAAAAGCGGGACTGATAAAAATAAGACAAACCCATTAATAGGTCAAACATTTTCTAACTTACTGAGCTGTCAGCAGAAATTATCTTACAATATTTCCAAGGAAATGAAGACATTTGGAATCACACGACAGCAATATGAAGTCTTGGCAATTCTTAATGATAATGCCGATAAACCCATGAACTTGAATAAAGTAAAAAGCCATTTAAGGGAAAATGTGCCTGATATCTCTCGTATTATGCAAAGATTAGTGGAAAAAAGATTAATCAATAGGTCCCGGCAAGCAAACGATAAAAGAAATTCATCTATTTCAATTAACAAGGAAGGAATAAGCCTTATTGAGCAAATTGAGCCTATTATCAAGAAAAAAATGGATGAGTTTTTTGGAGTTTTAACCTCAGATGAATTACAGGAACTATCAAGAATAATCTCCAAAGTCAATCAAAACAAAGACTAATTCTTAAAGTTAGTCATACATGCATTCTCTTTTAAAATTTACAAATAAAGGGTTTTACAACCTTAAAGGTGAGTTTTTTTCATTGATCCTTAAATCAGTTAGTTAGAAAAGCTTTGATTACTCACGACCATGAATACGTATTAGAATGACTTATTCCTCACATATAATTCAATGTGTCTACCAAATACCTTAATGATCAAAGTTTAAACGCCATCAGTTTAGACACTCAATATGAGGGGGGAAGTTTGGATAGTGAGTTGTCAAGTTCGTAATAATTTACTTTGAGCATACTTAATCTTTTTCTAAGTTCGTTTTAAAATCACTAAACTATTAACCTACATGTAAATGAAAAACTTTCTAATCCTTACCATTTCAATCTTCTTTACTATTTCATTTTCTTCCTATTCTCAAGATCAGACTGATAATGATTATAAAGCAGAAGTTAAAAAAATAGAAGAACTCACAATCAAATCCCTAAAACTTAGGCAGCAAGTAAATCCTGAATCAGAAGATCAAGAGTTGATCAAAGAGATGAGAATTCTTGATTCAACCCTTCTACATAAGGTGACCATATTTCTCAATGAATATGGTTGGCAAAGCAAAAAGGAAATAGGCGAACTTGCTAATATGGGACTATTCTTAGCCATCCAACATTCCTCAAAAGAAGAAATGGAAAGCTTTAAAGAAATAGTAGAAAAGGCTTTTCAAGAAGATAAAATCGAAAAAAGTAGTTATGCACTTTATATAGATCGACTAAAAGTCCGAAATGGTTTACCCCAAATTTACGGCACTCAATATTATTACGATGAAAAATCAGCTTCTTTACAGTTTAATGAAATTGAGGATTTTGAAAATATAAATAAGAGAAGAAAAAAAGTAGGACTGCCTAAAATTGAAAAGTATGCCAAACAGAATAATATAGCTTTAGATTAATAAAACAATAACTATGATTTTTAAAAAGACACTTTTGCAAATCTCAATTTTAGTTACATTTCTAACTTTAAGCAATTTAAACTTTACTAAAGCACAATTTCAATTAAAGGATAGTAGCAATTTCAAGTTGGTTTATAAATCTTTAATAGATGGCTATATTGATAGTTCTAAATTCAATTTTGTAGGGGATTTTATCGTACACCAATTTTTTAGCCCTCGTCTAAATAAAGTTTTAGGTGAACCTGTCATTCAAATCCTAGATATAAGAGACCAATCTCGATACGAATATAGGCCAGAATCCCGGAAAATATATGACACAACTCCTCCAGTGCAATTCAATTCTGAACCAAATTCAATTATTAACCGAAAAGACAGTTCTATTAATAGAGAAAGCTATCAATATTTTTTAACCACAAAAGACAATGACTTTGGAAGTATCCCTTTAACTTGTGATGTTTTTTTCTTGAAGGATTTGGAGCTCCCTAATCAATATAAAATTATTAGTGAAATATTTGGTGGCAAAAACTCATTATTCCCATTATACCATTCAGGAATTATCTTTCGTTATTTATCTAAAGAAGGTTCAAAAACTCTCAGTAGTTTAGAATTAGAATCGATCACTAAAGCGGATTACTCTGAAGAAGAAATATTGGAAATTTTGAGTTTACTTGACAAATAATTTAATAAAAAAAGGAAGCCAATCTCTCAACTTCCTTTTTGACAATTATTTTTTTTAGAATTTATCTTAAAATCGTCTGAGTCCTATCTGGCCCAACAGAAACCAAATTGATCGGTACTCCTAATTTCTCTTCTATGTAGGTTATATAGTCTTTCAATGGCTGAGGCATTGCATCGAAAGAATCTATATTATCCAAACTGCAGTTCCATCCTTCCAATTCTTCATAGATTGGTTTAACTTCAGTATCTACAATATCATAAGGAAATTCATCCGTTATGGTACCGTCTTCCAATTCATATTGAGTGCAGACTTTTATCTTTTCAAAACCTGATAAAACATCGGCCTTCATCATAAACAATTCAGTCACACCATTGATCATCACCACGTATTTCAAAGCTGGAATATCCAACCATCCGCATCTTCTTGGTCGACCTGTAGTAGCGCCAAATTCATTACCCACTTTCTGCAATTCTTTTCCATCCTCATCAAAAAGCTCAGTCGGAAATGGTCCTCCTCCTACTCTAGTACAATAAGCTTTAAAGATGCCATATACTTTTTGAATGCTATTAGGTGCTACTCCTAATCCAGTGCAAACCCCAGCAGTCATGGTATTAGAACTGGTTACGAAAGGGTAACTTCCAAAATCAACATCCAATAAAGAACCTTGCGCACCTTCTGCCAAAACAGATTTTCCTGCTTTCAATTCGTTATTGATTAAATACTCAGTAGAGCTTACGTTGAAAGATTTTAGGTATTCTATCGCTTCGAAAAATGTCTTTTCAACTTCCTCCAATTCATAATCATGCTTATAAAACTCAAGAATCGTTTTATGAGCATCTACCAGCTTTTGGTATTTTTCTTTAAAATTATCATAAAAAATATCACCAACTCTTAAGCCTAATCGGGCAATTTTGTCCTGATAAGTGGGGCCTATTCCTTTTAAGGTTGAACCGATTTTCTCATTGCCTTTTGATTTTTCATAAGCAGCATCCAAAAGACGATGGGTAGGCAAAATCAACTGGGCTTTGTTTGAAATCCATAAATTTTCCTTGAAATTGATGTTAAATGGATTTAATTTTTCAATTTCATTCTTAAAAATAACAGGGTCTAGCACTACACCATTTCCAATCACATTTTTAATAGAGCTGCGGAATATTCCACTTGGGATTTGATGTAAAACGTGCTTTATTCCATCAAATTCTAAAGTGTGCCCAGCATTGGGTCCACCCTGAAACCTAGCCACTGTATTGTATTTGGGCGCTAAAACATCTACTACTTTTCCTTTTCCTTCATCCCCCCATTGCAAACCCAACAAAACATCCATTTTCATTTTTTATGATTTTAAATTATGACAGCCCATAAGGCTGAAGCTGATAAATTTATGATTTAATTACTTCTAGCACTATTGCCACTTATTTCAAGCTCGCAATTGCCTCTTCTTTAGTATCGTAGATGGTGAAAATATTATTAAGCTTGGTGATCACTAATAATTTTTTCACTTGTTCAGATGGGTTTATTAATACAACCTCTCCATCCTTATTTCTCAATTTGGTTAAAATGGTGATCAACACTCCAATTCCGCTACTGTTCATGTAGCGAACACCTGAAATGTCAATAATGCATTTTGTGATGCCTTTATTAATATGGTCATTCAATAATTCAACCAATCCTGGTCCATTATTTTCTCCTATAAGGTCTCCTGAAATTTCTAAGTTTAGAATATTATCAACGACTTCTTTTTTGTAATCCATCTTATCTTTTTATTAAAAAATTATTCTTGCCCATCGGCTTTTAGTTTTGCTTGGCAATCCCCGCAAATTCCGTATAAATTTAATGAGTGATGCATGATTTTGAAATTCAACAAATCTCCTATCATAGTTTTAATGTTTTGGATTCTAGGATCGCAAAACTCCACCACTTTGTGACACTCAGCACAGATAACATGATCATGCTGTTTGTAACCATAAGACTTTTCATATTGAGCTAAGTTTCTGCCAAATTGGTGTTTACTTACCAAATCACATTCCACCAATAAATCCAAAGTATTGTAAACAGTAGCACGGCTTACCCTATAGTTTTTATTCTTCATGCTGATGTAGAGCGACTCTACATCAAAATGACCTGTACGGGTATAAATTTCTTCAAGAATTGCATAACGCTCGGGCGTTTTTCTCAATCCTTTATTCTCTAAATAAGCCGTGAAAATTTGTTTTACTTCTTTATAAACCTTCTCGTTCAATGCCATAATTTATTCAACTCCCTTCTTCTGTCGCAAATATAGGAAATCTACAATTAATCATAGCGGTTCACCTTAACAATCCCACGAACGGCTTTCAATTTCCCAATCAATTGCTCTAAATGCTTAGTATTCTGCACAAAAAGGTGAATTTTTCCCTCGAAAATTCCATCTTTGGTATCAACGGAAATGGATTGCATATTTACTTCCAATTCACTGGAAATAATCTGAGTCACATCACTGATCAAACCAACTCTATCCGTTCCAATAATTTGTAAGCCTGCAAGAAAGGCAATCTCCTGCTGGGAAGTCCATCTGGCTTTAATCACTCTGTTACCATGGTTGGATAACAACTCTGGTGCATTTGGACATGAAGTTCTGTGAATTTTAATCCCTTCATTTACGGTAACAAATCCAAAAACCTCATCTCCAGGAATCGGATTACAACAAGCCGCAATCACATAATCCACCACATCCATATCCTCACCTATCAACAGCATATCTTCCCCTTTGGCTTTTTTCAATTCTTGCTCAAAGGATTTAGCATCAGTTGAAGACCTAATTCGCTTGTTATTTTTCTGAGGACCTTCCAACACTTCATCCTGGAATTTCTTGATATTTTTCGGATCGTGTTTGCCCGTTGCTATACCATAATATAAATCCAGTGGAGTTTTTTCTTCAAAATATGCCCTGATTTTATTGATTACTTCATCGGAAGGCGTAATCTTCATTTGCTTTAGTTTCCTATAAACAATTTCTTTGCCTTCTACCGCTGCATATTTTTTATCCTCTTTTAATACATCTTTAATTTTGGATTTAGCCTTTGAGCTGACCACAAACCGCAACCAATCCTCACTAGGCTTTTGCTTATTGGAAGTGAGAATTTCCACCTGATCTCCATTTTTAAGCTCATAATTAAGCGGGACTAATTTATTATTTACTTTTGCTCCTAAGCATTTTGCTCCAACTTCAGTATGGATATCAAAAGCAAAATCCAAAGCTGTGGCACCATTCGGCAAGGTTTTTAATTCACCTTTAGGAGTAAAAACAAATACCTCATCAGAAAATAAATTGGATCGGAAATCATCTAAAAATTCGATGGCATTGGTATCATTGGATTCCAACATCTCCCTAACCCTCGCAATCCATTGTTCCAATCTTGTTTCTTCTGGCTTGGTATAGTAGTCTTTGTATTTCCAATGGGCAGCATAGCCTTTTTCAGCTATTTCATCCATTCTGCTCGTCCTGATTTGTACTTCCACCCAACTTCCATTATCACTCATTACTGTGGTGTGCAAGGACTCATATCCATTGGCTTTTGGGGTGGATATCCAATCACGAAGCCTATCAGGATTTGGTTTGTAGAAATCAGTGACTATAGAGTAAACTTCCCAACAAGCCGCTTTTTCGTGTTCATCGGGGGCATCAATTATAATCCTAATGGCGAACAAATCATATACCTGTTCAAAAGGAATATTTTGCTTTTTCATTTTAGTCCAGATAGAATAAATTGATTTTGGTCTGCCCTTTATATAATAATCCCATTTTAATTTATCCAATTCGCCTTCAATAGGCGATATGAAATTATTGATAAACCTCTTCCTAGCGGCTTTAGTATTATTAATCTTATTGGCAATATCTCTGTAAACCTCCGCTTCTGTATATTTTAAATGCAGATCTTCCAGTTCGGATTTTATAGCATAAAGTCCTAAGCGGTGAGCCAGTGGCGCATAGAGATAAATAGTTTCGGAAGCTATTTTGAGCTGTTTATTTCTCGGCATGCTTTCCAAGGTCCGCATATTGTGCAAACGATCAGCCAATTTTATCAGAATCACCCTTACATCTTTGGAAAGGGTCAAGAGCATTTTTCTAAAATTCTCCGCTTGCTGGGAAGTTCCATATTCAAATACACCAGAAATTTTGGTTAAGCCATCTATTATGGGAGCTACTTTAGGGCCAAATTCTCTTTCAATATCTTCTAGCTCCCAATCTGTATCTTCAACTACATCATGCAAAAGTGCTGAAATAATGGAAGTAGTACCTAGTCCAATTTCTTCTACACAAATAGTGGCTACAGCTATGGGATGAAGAATGTAGGGCTCTCCTGATTTCCGCCTCATTTCCTTATGGGCTTCCATGGAGGTTGTGAAAGCTTTTTTAATCAATTTGGCATCACCATCTTTTAAGAATGGCTTTGATTTCCTTAGTAATTTGCGGTATTCTCTAAGGATGACTTTACGTTCTTCTTCTATATCTATATTTTGCATAAATGCTTTAAAAACTAAAATTCAAAATAACCAATAAAAAAACAATTCTGCGACTTGCAGCAAAAATATTTTTCCGTACCTTTGCCCTTCAAATTAATGAATGCGGATGTGGCGAAATTGGTAGACGCACTAGACTTAGGATCTAGCGCCTCACGGCATGGGGGTTCGAGTCCCTTCATCCGCACACTACTCAAACCCTTAGTTCCAGTAAAGTAATACGGGAGTGAAGGGTTTTTTTGTATATTGATAACACTATAAAATTTAATTGTTTTGGACATTACACTCAACAAAAAGGACAACACCAATGCTTCTATTAAAATTATACTAAATGAAGCTGATTATCAACCTAATGTTGAACAAAAAATCAAAGAGTACAGGAAAAATGCCAATATTAAAGGTTTTCGTCCTGGAAAAGTGCCTGCTTCCTACATAAAGAAGTTATATGGGAAGAGCGTTTTGGTTGAAGAAATCAACAGCTTGTTGTCAAAATCATTAACTGATTATATAAAAGAGAATGATTTAAAGATTTTGGGTGAACCAATCCCTAATCAGGAAGATGCTGCTAAAATTGATTGGGACAACCAAAAAGATTTTGAATTTGAATATACGCTTGGTTTGGTAGATGAATTTGACATCAAGTTAGATGATAAATTCAAAATAGAGAAATACACGATTGAAGTTACCGATAAGGTGATGAAAGAAACCTTGGACAATTTAACCAAACAACATGGTGAAACTGAATCTGTAGAAGAAAGCAAAGCAGAAGATACTTTAGAAGGTAAATTAAGCACTGCTGATGGAGAGGTACAGGAGAAAGTTGTACTTCCAATCGAGGATGCTGAGAAAAAAGTTCAAAAACAATTCGTAGGAGTTAAGAAAGGTGACGAAGTAAAATTTGACATTGAAAAAACTTTCAAATCTGCCGAAGCAAAATCAAGATTGTTAGGACAGAATGAAACGGATGCTGAAGCGGCTTCTGGCGAATATATTTTGACTGTATCTGATATCAAAAGAACTAAACCTGCTGAAATCAATCAGGAATTGTTCGATAAAGTATTTGGTGAAGGAGCTGTAAAAACCAGAGAGGAATTTGACCAAAAGGTAAAAGAAACTATCTCAGAAAATTACGATAGAGAAACTGAAAACCTATTAAATAGAGATTTAGTGGATAGTTTGGTAGAAAAAACCAAATTTGAATTACCTGATGAGTTTTTGAAAAACTGGTTATTACTAAGTAACGAAGGAAAAATCACCCAAGAGCAAATCGATAAAGAATACGATTTATACACTAAAGATTTGCGTTTCAATTTGATTAAAAACAAAATTGCTGAAGCAAATCAAGATTCTATTAAAGTTGAGAATACTGACGTGATGGATTACACCAAAAAAATGATTGCTGAGCAATTTGGTGCATACGGAATGGCAGATCAATTAGGTGAAAACATGGATAGTTTTGCTCAGAATTATCTTCAAGGCGAAAACGGTGAAAACTACCGTAAGGTCTATGAAGAGATGTTAAACAAAAGAGTTTTGGACTTTATTAAGGACAAAATTACAATCAAAGAAAAGAAAGTTGATCTAGATGGCTTTAAAAAGGCTGTAGACAAGAACTAAAAGCTATTTTTACCGTTAATTGAAAAGTCCTTTTAAAGAAGGACTTTTTTTTTAAATTTGTACTTATAACAAAATACTTAAATGATTAATAAAGAGGAATTTAGGAAATTTGCCGTTAAAGGCGAAGGCTTATCAGGTAGTATGGTGGACTCATATGTGCAGCAGGTAGAAAATATGACCAGAGCTGTAATTGAAGAACGCCCCACCAATTTCAGGGAAATAGATGTTTTTTCCCGTTTAATCATGGATAGAATTATTTTCTTGGGAATGCAAGTGGATGATAATATCGCTAATGTGATTACCGCTCAATTATTATTCTTACAATCAGTTGATGCTAAAAAAGACATCAGTCTTTACATCAATAGCCCTGGTGGTTCTGTGTATGCTGGTTTAGGCATTTATGATACTATGCATTACATCTCTCCTGATGTAGGAACAATCTGTACAGGATTGGCTGCAAGTATGGGAGCAGTTTTATTAGCAGGTGGTGCTGAAAAGAAAAGATCTGCATTGCCACACGCAAGGATAATGATTCACCAACCCATGAGTGGAATGCAAGGACAAGCTTCTGATATGGAAATTTCCTTGAAACAAACATTATCCGTTAAGGAAGATTTATATAATATCCTTTCTAAGCATAGCGGAAAAACTTATAAGCAAGTAGAAAAAGATTCTGACAGGGACTTCTGGATGAGAGCTTCAGAAGCCAAGGAATATGGATTGATTGATGAAGTATTAGTGAGAAAATAGTATGGCAGAAGACAAAACACAAGTAACCTGTTCCTTTTGTGGACGCAACAAAAAAGATGTTGATTTGATGATCTCAGGCATACATGCGCATATTTGCGATAAATGTATAGCTCAAGCTCAGCAAATTCTACAAGAGGAGGTTAAAACAAAATCATCATCCAAAGACCCTAAATTCAACTTGATTCGTCCAATTGAAATGAAAACTCATTTGGATCAATATGTTGTGGGACAGGATGAAGCCAAAAAAGTAATGTCAGTTGCAGTTTACAATCATTACAAAAGATTGATGCAAAAATCCACTAAAGATGATGTCACCATTGAGAAATCAAACATTATCATGGTAGGAGAAACTGGTACTGGTAAAACTTACCTAGCTAAAACTTTAGCTAAGATTTTACAGGTGCCGTTTTGTATTGCTGATGCTACTGTTTTAACTGAAGCAGGTTATGTAGGTGAAGATGTCGAAAGTATTCTGACCAGATTATTACAATCCGCTGATTATAATGTGGAAGCTGCCCAGAGAGGAATCGTTTACATTGATGAGATTGATAAAATTGCTCGTAAATCTGACAATCCATCCATCACAAGAGATGTAAGTGGTGAAGGTGTACAGCAAGCGATGTTGAAATTATTGGAAGGTACTTCAGTGAATGTTCCACCACAAGGCGGAAGAAAGCATCCTGACCAGAAAATGATTAATGTGGATACTGAAAACATCCTTTTCATTTGCGGAGGAGCTTTTGATGGAATCAGCAGAAGCATTGCTTCCCGTTTAAACACTACTCCTTTAGGTTTTGCTAAGGCAGATACCAAAGAAGAAGAAATTGACAAAGAAAATCTTCTACAATACATCACCGCTCAGGATTTGAAAAATTTCGGCTTGATTCCTGAATTGATTGGTAGATTGCCAGTGCTTACACATTTAGACCCATTAAGTAAAGACACTTTAAAATTAATTCTAACAGAGCCTAAAAATGCTTTGGTTAAACAATACACCAAACTGTTTGACATGGAAGGCATTAAATTAGTAATTGATGATTCTGCTTTAGATTATATTGTTCAAAAAGCGGTTGAATTCAAATTAGGTGCCAGAGGATTAAGGTCTATATGCGAGGTAATCATGACTGATGCGATGTTTGAATTTGATGGTGAATCATCTGGAACGGAATTGATCATTGATGAAAAATATGCTGCTTCGAAATTCGAGAAATCGAAATATAAAAATTTAAGGGTAGCTTAATCAGTATCTAGTATTTAGTATCAAGTAGCTAGATTCTGGCATAGAAAAATTAAAAAGAGGATTTATCAAATGGTAAATCCTCTTTTTTTCTACGATAATTTTTAAATTCTTGAGATATAGAACTGACTTGTCCTAGAATAGGTTTACACAAAAAAGTGTAAAAATGAGTAAAGAAAGTAAACTTAATTTAGGACGATGGATTGGAGATAAGCTGTATTTTT